>WAKF01000061.1 GCA_015523465.1 Aeropyrum sp. | reverse complement strand
CTCCCTACGGAACGCCGCTGGCGGACCCCTCACGCCTCCATGAGAAGTATAAGCTGCCTCCCAACCTTCACCTAGCGTGGACACTAGCTTCTCCAGTAGGGATCGAGTTACTAGAGGCATGTCGCCAAGGGTGAATAACGCCACGTCAACGCCAGCATCCTCGAGGATCGTGGCTGCTATCCTAGCGGACGATGCCATGCCCTCCCTCCACCAGGGATTGTAGATGACACGGAACATGGATAGAAGCCTCTTATTAACCTTCTCCACAGCGCAGAGGCACGCGCCTACAACTATGACTCTAATTGTGGCTCCTTCAAAAGCCGCTGCGGGGTAGAGGGACCATTCTAGTAGAGGCCTTCCGCAGACTATCCTTGCGAGCTTGCAACCCCCAGCCCTCGAGCCGGGCCCTGCAGCGAGTACCGCAACCCCTATCTTCACAGCATCTCGACCCTACCATTCACCTAACCCTACTTCTAGGCGTATAATGCGAGAGGAGCACAGCCTCTCCCCAGGGCGTAATGTAGACTTCCTCGCCTCTACGAGGCTGGGTGCATAGACCTAGCTTCTTCATCTCGCCCACCCTGTTCTTCACGGTCTTCTCAGAGAGGCCTAGGACCTCGGCTATTTCCCTCACCGAGGCTCCCCTGCCTATCCTCGCGAGGTATAGCAGTATATCCTCGTACTCCTTCTTCAGGGAAGAGCAGTAGGTCCTTTCGAAGCTCGTCAAGTCCACGCTTGAGTCCCAGTCCTCGCCTGTATCGCTGGCTACATAAAGACGCCTCTCAAACTCTCTAAGCATTATCGAAGCTATTGTAACCGCCGTGACGATGTACCTCGAACCCCCAGTAACGTCTATATAGACCGGCCTGTAGCCTGCATGAGCAAAGGTTTTAAGCCTTCTCAGAGCCTTTGAGACTGCCGCCCCAAGGTCTGCAGGGGGGAGTAGCTCTAGCTCAACGTTGTCAACCCCCATCTTCAGGGCGAAGGTCTTAAGAGCGTTAAACGCCTCCTTAACGCCACCCACTACAGGCTCCACAGTAAAAACCAACACGTAGTCATCCCTGCCAGCCCCCTGCTTGGAAAGCCTCCTCAAAGCATAACTCTCTGTAAAGCCCAAGGTGAAGGCGAAGAGTCGGCCCACAGGAAGCGCCACCATAGTGAGTTACCGGAGACTAGAAAGATATCAATTTTCCCGGAACCCTATCCCCCCAGCCTGCCTCTAGCCCTAGAAACCCTTACTTCTCCAAACCCCACACTCCTACTCTTCCCCAAGCCTATGAACCCGGCGAACCTGACTAAGCCCCACACCTGAGGAGCGAAATGCTTAACCAGGGGCTCGAAGACTATCCTGCCTACAACACCCCTAACCCGCCTATCACGTCCGTAAGATACAGTGATGGGCTTAAGCCTGAAATCTACCTCGGCCACAAGCGGCTCTAGAAGGTAGGAGGTTCTGCGGGCGACCCTAACAGCGACCTTAGGCTCAGCTCTAAATGCGAGTAGTGCGGCCTGCCTAGCCGCCTCCCCCAATATATACCCGGGGGATGGTAGTAGCCTGTAGGCTTTTACACCCTTCAAAGCCTCCCTAGCCCTAGCTGAGGCGAAGAGCTTGACGGGGAGCAGTAGGGGAGTAAGTAAATCCAATATTATCCTTTGGGGAGGAAAAGACCCCAGCTTCTCCACATTAAGCACCTCAGCACCCAAGGTCTCCACGAGAAACTCGGCAGGACCTACCTTAACCCTCTCCCCGTTACACTCGATCACAGGGAACATGGGGTTATCCTCGGGAAGAAGATAGAATCCAAGTTCTCCTACGAGCCTCTCACCCCTCCTAACCCTCACCATCCTCCCCTTATCTGCAAAGAGGGGCTTGCCATCCTCGCTCTTCAACGCCCTAATCGTCACGGGCTTAGCTCTATCATAGATCATGTAGAGCCTCGCGAGGGAGGAAAGACACTCCGCCTTCATCAATATGGATTTCATCGTGGCAGACGTGAAAGGCGGGAGGCCTACGTCCCTAATGGGTGTTAACGATAGCCTGACAACAGCCACAAACCCCCTAAGCTCCCCTAGCTCCGCCAAAGGCCCTGGGTACCATCTCATCAACTACTCCCCACACCATCGCTAAAAGGCTGGGGCCCGGGCCTCAGACCCTGAGGTATCAGAACCGCATACTGTATATTAAAACTTTAAGCAGAGCTAAGGTTGAATCAGGCACAACGCCTACTATTTTCACTATAGCCTGCGGACAAGCCTCTCCGCCTCATTACACTGTGCCCCGCAAGGTTTAGAAACTATCCATTAACTCACTAAGTCCTCTATGCTTGGAGATAGCCTCCAGTAGCCCTGCCTTGAGGGTGACGGCTCTATTATGCCAGCGTTCTTCAAGTCCCCCAGCCTCTTATATAGCGTGCTCTTAGGGGTTTGTAGGCTGCTTATAAGCTCCTTGGCGCTCCTCTCGCTTCTTAACTCCCTAAGTATCCTCCAGGATAGTTTGTCTAGGCTAAATAGCTTCACAAAGTTACCTACATCTACTGTGAGCGAGTCCTCAAACGCCTCTCCATAAGCTACAATCCTGCTCCTAACTCTCAACCCCTCGCCAACAGCCCTCTCCTCAGCCTCTATAAGCAGCGCAGCCAGCGACATTGCTAGGCTTAGCAGCCGAGGTCCTCCAGTGACGAACACCTCTACAACTCCCTGAAACCCGTAGGCGCTAGCTTTCCGTCTAGCATTATATAATAGGTTCCTTAGACTACCCATAAGGCCTGGGCCGGAGCCGACTTTGACTAATTCGCTATCAACATTGATAGCCTTGAGGTAGTTGGCTAGGAGATTGTATGCTTGCTCAACCCTTCTCCACGCACCCTCATCTCCGGTGTAAAGTCCTACGAGGTAGGTTTCGGCGAGCTTCTCCCGCCCTATATCGTTAACGCGTTTTGCGACAAAGTCTACCGTGAAGCCGATGGAAGCAACTAGTACCACCTTCTCCTTCACCACTTTTAATCATCACCTAAACTAGCATTGTTCCCTCCGTTGAAAATAAATGCTGCATGTTTAGTCGTTCTAGTAAACATTATGATGATATCGGCGACTCTATGAATCCTAGCGCTACACTTTTAAACCCCTACTCCTCTAGAACAGGGTTATGGGTGAAGGGTTAATGGGCACTCACGGTAGCATGACTAAGGCTGGCAAGGTTAGGAAACAGACTCCCAGGATGCCCTCTAAGAACAAGAAGAACTATCACCCCAGGCTCAAGAACAGGGTTAAGTATACTAGCAGGTTAGAGAAAGTAGCGGCTCCCGCTAGGGCCTAACATAGTTTTTAGCTCTTCTCCTTATGGCCAACAACGTTATTATAAACAAGACTCCCGCTACTCCTACCATAATAGCTACAAACGCGCCTTGCACTAGAAAAGCCGTGCCTCGGTTCCCGCCAGAGGGCGTTGAAGGCTCGCCCAGGCTTTCTAGAGTGCTTACAAAGTCGCCTTTACTTTCCTTTACCGCTACTATCTCACCAGCTTCTACCGTGTATAGGCCCGCTTCCAGGCTATATGGTTTAGCAGTGTCACTGAACGCCAGGATTACATTAACCCTTCCTTCTTCAACAGATATTGTGGTACCCTCGCTAACCATGTATGCCTCGACTGACGACGGATATGTGGGGAGCCTGAGACCCCCTTCCACCTCAACCGCTCCTTCCCTGCCTGTAAAAGCTATGATGAGAGTCGAGTCTAGCCTTTCACCTTCTCCGGGTGGAGGCCCTAGGTAAAGCTTGTACCCTCCGGCATAGACTGCTACAATGGCCCTTCCAACGCCAGGCGATAGAGCAGTCATCCTTAAGCTTCCCGAGCTAACCTCCCATACCGTGATAGCCCACTCCCCCTCTATAGGGGGCCCCTCTGAGCCCACTGCCATTAATAGCCTGGGCACGGCTTGCCCATCAATAAGGACCTCTCCAGCCGCTAGGTAGAGTGTCTGCCCGCCTATGCTAGCCTCCATGAAGGCTATAGAGGTTATGAAGGGTACGTAGGAGGGAGGTCCTACCTTAACTCGGCTAACCTCCCACCCGCAGTCTACTATTGCATAGTGGCTCTTCAAGGTGGTTCTATGCAGGTCTATGTTGACGGGATCGTATGGGGCTACGTAGGGGGGCGTGTCAGCGTTCCCCCGTCCCACAGGCCCTAGTACGGCACAGGCGCCGGGAAGGTTGCTGACAGGCTCGCCTAACACGACCTTAGACGCCATGTCTAGTATTGACAGGGCCCTCTCAAAGGCGCCTGAGAGTGCTAGGGAGTATGCTACGTGGGCTAGACGACCCTGGAAGGCTATGGGTGTGGCCCAGGGTAGGACCTCTACCCCCGCCCCTGCATCCATGCCGGGGAGGCCGTTGACCAATGCTATGAACCACTCGAGGCCGTCAGGCCCGCGATAACGTTGAGCAAGCTCCACCATAATGCTCGAGGGTAGAGATGGATCTCTAGTCGCCGCAGGACTAGACGCTAGCCTCTGGGGATCTACTAGCAGCTTGAGCCTGCTTAGGGCGTCTGGGCTGTTTAGGGAGGCTAACGAATGGTATAGTATAGTGGGCTTAAGGTAAGGCCCTGCATTAGAAACAAGCTCTACAACGCCCGAGGACTCCAATGCCACAGAATAGGCCCTCTCCCCAGCCTCAACCCAGGACACAGCGCCCTCAAGGAACCTCAGAGCCCTGGCGGCGTGTATCGAAGCTGGAACCCGAGCCTCACTCAAGATTCTCAGCGCTTCGAGAGCCTGAGCTACACTCAGCCCCTCAGACTCGGCAGCCCCCGCTATTGACTCTACCTCGAGCCTACTAGCTAGTAGGGAGGAATGGAAGAATCCTGCTAGGCCGGACGCAGTAGCAACCCATTTACCTGAAACTGCAGCAGCCCCCGCTACTGGAGCCCTTCCGAGAGCCTCGAAAAGCCTCCCCCTGACACCTGCAACCTCAGCGCCTTCAAGACCTATCAGGGTCTCGGATGGCTTGGCTTCTTCAACGAGCCTCAACGCGTCTAGCCTCATAGGACCCTCAAGACGGGCTATAACCTCCCCCCAGGGTGCTACTATAGCTAGGCTTCCCCAGGCTCTAGGTAGTGTAGAAACTGAAATGCTCCAGCTACTCGATGATAGGCCCATTACTAGGCTACTGCCTGCAAGTGACATGTACGTGGGCTCGTAGCGTTGTAGGACCTCCAGCCTGTATGCAAATGCTGGGCCCCCTGGATAGAGCCATACAAGGATTAACCCGCTATGCGAAGCCACCAAGCCTACAGCAGCACTCTCCGAACTCGAAGCTGCTATGCACCGCTCAGCGCCCTCCAACTCCACAGACTCCGCCACGATAAAGCCACCATCAACGTCTAGAAACGCCAGCCTCCCCCCGCCTACTGCAAGGAAGCCCCCTTCAAGCCCATTAATAGGGCAAACACTACGTACCCAGGGTGCTTGGAGACGGAGCGGGTATAGTATGCCCCCTACAACCTCATCAAAGGTGAGAGTTGCGAAGAGCACACCTTCCTCATCTATAAACGCGAGTACCACTACATCGCCGGAGATGCTTGCAGCTTGGGGGGCTCTATCGAAGCGCGCTTTAAGTACAACCCCACTACCCTCCAGGGGGTCAACCTTCAATGCTACTAGGATAGCCCCTTTACTAGCAGGATAGAGCGCGGCCATAGAGCCGCCAGAAGCGGTTACGAGGTAGGGAGGGTCTCCTACGTTATGGATGGCCTCGAAGCCCTGAGTAAGGCTCAGTCCGCCAGCAAATACCAATGCAGCTCCTAGAGGCCCAGCGATGGCTAGTGCCTCCCCGCTCCAGGAAGCCCTAGAAGGCCAGCCCGTCTTAACAAGCCATCCAGAGCCGTCTAAACTCCAGGGGGCAACGACAACCTCATCCCCAACCCGATATAAGGTCGCGGGCTCGCCAGCAATTGAAGCCGGTGCCGAGGGGCTGGGCGACGCTACTCCAGGACCTACCGGGGGCGGGGGTTTCGGTGGTATGGGTGCCTCGGGGTCTGAGGCTGCAGGAACTTGAATTGATGCGATCAAGACCCCTAGCAATAGGAAAAGGCTCTGTATAGTCTTTACGCCGTGCCTCAGCCACACCCTTGAGCCCCTCAGCGGCGGGTTATAGGGCCTACATCGGGCCCTCCCTGCCTGAGGCCCATGCCAGCCCAGGGGGTAAGTGCTTCTAGCCCCTCCCTCAACATCTTAGCCAGGTTCCTAGCGTGCTTCCTAGCTCTATCCTCAGCTATAGCCGCAAGCTCCTCCTCACTCTCAGCCTCGTCTTCGTGCACAGTAACATCTATCACTATCCTCCCGGTTAGGACCTGGAGTATTATGAGGCCTGTGCTCGCTGCCAGGTAGCTCAGCTTATCAACCTCCTTAGCCCCCACCCACCCCAGTGTTATGACGCCTTCACAACCCATGTCTAGCAGCCTCTTAGCGGCGCCCGGCAGATCCTTAATCCCCGGTACCGTGTGCCTCACTATCCTATAGCCTGGAAGGTGTTTCTCCAGCTCCTCTACCACGAACCTAGCCATGTCAACCCTCGCGAAAGTCGTGTCAGCTACTCCTACACACCTCAACCCCCAGACACACCTCCACTACCTCGTCACCAGTGACTAGGGGTATCCTACGCTTCTCAGCTACTCTCCGAGCCTCCTCTAGACTAAGGCTCCAACGATCACCTAGCATCTCGGCAAGCACCACACTAGGCCTGAGGCCCGCGAGGAGAGCTAGTGATACAGCCAGCTCAGTGTGACCCCGCCTCCTATCCAGCCCCCTAGAAGCCAGTATAGGCACGTGTCCCGGAGCCATGAACTCCTCCCGGAACATCTTAGCAGCGCCCTCCACGTCACCCTTATAAGCTAGCTCCACAACCCTATCCAACGCTCTCACAGTCTTAGCCCTGTCTTCATCGCTTATCCCAGTCCTCACGGAGACGTGGTTAACCCATATAGTAAAGGCGGGGGGGTCCCCATAGCCAGGCCTCTTAGAGGCTAGGGGCTTGAGCTCGGGGATGTTAGAGATGATCTCGGAGGCCCAGCGCACGCCTAGGGGGCTTAGTATACTGTAGAGGCTTGCATAGCATATAAGACCTCCAGCGGAGACTCTCAAATCCCTTATCTCCCTCCAGGTAACGCTCCATGCAGGGTAGACGAGGTCTACCTCACCCTCCCTCCCCCCGCTATCGTAAACCATCACCGGCTTCCCTTCCCTAAGAGCTTCCAGAGCCCTATCTATAGCCCCGGCCACAGCCCTAGCTCCCTCCAAACCCGCTAGCCACGTAATATGATCCTGGGCGGGCACACCCTATACGCTGCGTAAGTACCTTGCAAGGGCCTCCTCTAGGAGGCGTGAAAGAGTACTCCTCCATATGCTCTCGAGCCCCGCTATATTCAGCTCATCGAGCTTCACGCTCTCAGTGTATATCAAGCTAGCCCTCGAAGCATCCACTACGTCGTATAGAGGGAAGTAGACGTACTCCATCCACTCCATCATGACTTGGTATCGTGGAAGAGTCTCCAGTGAGTAGTGGGATGTTATACTGCGTACTGAGAGTCCTGGGACGACGAATACAAGTTTAGTCCCCGCATCTACTGCAAGGTCTACGAGCGACCTAGCCCCGCTCTTAGCCACTCCATAGCGGGCTGAGAGTGATAGCAGCTCGATTATAAGGTACTCGGCGTTCTCTAGAGCCTGCTTAGACGCTATATAGGGGTAAACCTTGACCCCGCTCTTCCCCCTCCTTACGACTTCTCTAAGAAGGTTGAAAGGCCTATCATCTATCGCTAGGACCTCGCCTCCACCTCTAGACCGGAGGCACTCGCCTCCCACACTCTTATCCAGGTATATTGCAACCCCGCCCTTAAGCTGGCCGCATACTGAGCCCAACTCCCTTATAACGTTTCCAGCATAATCCTCGATCACCCTGTGCACCGACTCTAAGAGCATGTCAAGGTTTACTTTCCCCCCTTCCTCGGCGACCGACATCAAAGCGATCCTATAGAGGGTTGCAATGTTCTCAGCGAAGGCTAGCCCCTTACCTCCAGTCCTATCAGCTATGATGAGGGCCTTTTCAACCCCGTCAGCCACGTCCAACGCCTTCTCTCGTGATAGCTCCGAGACACCCCCCATCTCACTACTAAGGTAATTCTTTATCGCCTTCGAAATATCAATCATATAACTATATACCTCCTTGTACCTGCTAGGTCCTACCCTAAAACCCGGAACCTCCATAACAAGCCACTTCCACACTTTATCTAGGTCCCCGGAGACCCGCTTAAGGCTTTAGAGGTTAGGTCTCGGCCTCCTATCCGGGGTCTGGAGGAGGATACTGGCTTGGGTGTACTCGATATACTAGCGGCTATAGGCGAAAGGCTCCCAGCCGTTAAGAAGCCGGAGAGAAGGCCTACCCTGTATAGAAGGCTAGCATGGACCGGCGTCATACTAGTAGTATACTTTATAATGAGTAACATACCCCTCTACGGCATACCAGAGCAGAACGTCCAAGCCCAGTTCAACCTACTAAGGATAATCTTCGCAAGCTCAGCCGGAACACTTATGGAGCTGGGTATAGGGCCTATAGTCACCGCTAGCCTCATACTTCAGGTACTAGTTGGAGCTAAGATAGTGAAGCTCGACCTTACAGACCCTAAGGATAGGAAGAAGTTCACCAGCGCCCAGAAGGTCCTAGCAATACTGATAGCCGTGCTACAGGCTACAGCCTTCGTCGTCGGCGGTAGGTACTGGGCTGGCACAGGAATCGTGCCCACGACTATCGACAGGGTTCTTGTTATAACCCAGCTATCCCTCGGCACAATACTAGTAATCTACTTCGACGAGGTCCTACAGCGGGGGTGGGGTGTGGGAAGCGCCATAAGCCTATTTATACTGGCTGGCGTGGCCCAGGGCGTCGTATGGAGCCTCTTCGGATTCGTGCCTGGCGTTGCAGTGGACTTCGGCCTCATACCAGCCCTGCTAACGAACCCGGACTTAACCTTGCTAGCGAGGCCCAACGGCTTCCCCGACATCACAGGCCTCCTAGCGACCATAACAATGGTAGTAATCCTTGTGTACCTACAGGCTATGAGGGTCGAGGTCCCCGTCACGTCCCAGAGGCTCAGAGGGATTAGGACTAGGGTCCCCCTGCAGTTCATCTACGTGACGAACATACCTATACTACTCGTAGGCATCCTAGTCTCCGACCTAGTCCTGATCCAGGGCATGCTAGCAGACTTCCTAGGCACGGATAGCAGGGCCTACCAGATATACTCTACGGTAGTCTACTACCTCTCACCCCCCAGGGGCCTCGTCCAAAGCATCTCAGACCCCCTAAGGACCTTGGTATTCGCGGTTTCATGGACCCTAATGTCAATACTCTTCGGCTACATGTGGGTTGAGATAGCCGGCCTAAACCCGAGGGACCAGGCTGAGAGGCTTGTGAAGGGTGGCCTAGAGATCCCTGGGATGAGGAAGCACTCTAAGGCTGTGGAGCAGGTCCTAGCCACGTACATCTACCCCCTGACACTACTCAGTAGCATCATAGTGGCGGCTCTAGTCATAGTAGCAGACCTGCTAGGCGCCTACGGTACGGGAACGGGCCTGCTACTGGCTGTAGGTATTATAAACCAGTACTATGCGATAATAACGAGGGAAAGGGCAATCGAGACATACCCACTACTACGCCGTATACTCGGAGAGGAGGTGTAGAGGGTTGAGGCACCCCTTCAAGGTTGTAGTGGTCACTGGGGTACCAGGGGTAGGCAAGACTACGGTCATAAAGATCTTCTCTGAGATGGCTGCGGGGGAGGGGCTGAAGCTACATATAGCTAACTTCGGCGACTACATGCTAAGAACGGCCTTGGAGACTGGGCTTGTGAGGAATAGAGATGAGATTAGAAGGCTTCCTCTGCGCCGCCAGCTAGAGCTTCAGAGGGAGGCCGCCAGGAATATTGTCAGGGATGCCAGTGAAAGGCTGAAGGATGGCGGCGTCCTCATAGTGGACACCCACGCCCTAGTCAAGACTCCGGCAGGCTATTGGCCGGGCCTGCCTAAGCACGTACTAGACGAGTTGAAGCCCGATTCCATCGTAGTCATAGAGGCGCTGCCGGAGGAGGTGGCGGCTAGGCAGGCCCGGGATAAGAGCAGGTTTAGGGCTGACATAGGCGGCGTTGAGGGGGTTGCTAGGCTTATGGAGGCTGCTAGAAGCGCTAGCATAGCAAGCGCAGTCCACTACGCCAGCACTGTAGCGGTTATAGAGAATAGGGAGGGGAGAGCAGAGGAGGCTGCTAGGAGGTTACTGGAGGTAGTTAAGGGCCTCTAGGAAGGGTGCATTTAATGCCCGTCGAGTTCCTACCCGTACTCTCAGGCCTTTTAGCAGTCTACTCCGCCATGATAGTCTACAGAGCCTTCATGCCAAAGCCCAGAGTTGAATGGGCCCTAGAGGTTGCTAGGACCTACAGAGTGCTCGAAGAGGAGGCTAAGCACGATAAGAGGGCTGCCAGGAAAGCTAAGAAGCTCCACCCCGACTATAAGAGGGCTAGGAGCGTCCTCTTCAGGTCACTCTTACTCAAGCTAGGCTTACTCATGATCTTCTACACGATATACGGTATAGTATCGATAACCACCGTCCCAGCCTTACCATCCCCCATACGAATACCCTTATTAACCGTTGAGGAGGGCGGCGTGAACCTGATACCGTCTCTACACATACACCTAGCCTCATTCGCGCTTGCAGTACTACTCTTAAAAGACGAGCTAACTTAAGGTGGTAGCAGTATAGTCCATGTCCTACGGTCCTCGTCGAACGTTAGCATGCCGGTGGAGACTAGCTTTTTGAAGAGCCTAGCCGCCTTATCGCCCAGCTCCTCCCCTACTATCCTTGCAGCCTCCTCAGAGTCAGAGACCTCTAAGCTCTCTACAAACTCCCTAAACTTCTCCCAGAGCCCCGGGTCTACAGCCACCTTCTCCCCATCAAGGTCTAGAACTACAGCGCCCCTCTTCTCAAGGTATCGGAAGAACCTCTCGGGGCTCTTAATCCACGTAGCCTCCTCGCTAAATAGCACACCCTCCTCCCTAAGCCTTGAAAGAGCGTCGGCCCCCCGCTCCCTCGCTTCAGGCCTAGGAGGCCTGGGCAGGACCCGCCTCTCAGGCTTCTCGGTCTCCTCAACCTCAATGCTCTCGGCCTTCCTCTCCTCGAGCATCTCCATGATCTCTGCTAGCCTCCTATTCATCTCGTCTATCTTGGCTGTGAAGGGGTTAATGAGGTCTACAATCCTCCTTTCAAGCCTTAAAGCTACCTCGTCAGAAAGCCTCTTCACATCTATCTGAGGTGGGGCGGCCTGAGCCCCCGCACCCCTCAGGACCTCTACTGCCAGGTGGGAGAGGTATTCAGAGACTGAGGGGTAGCCGAGAGCCTGGGCTCTAGCCTTTAGAGCCTCGTACTCGCCGCGCCTAAGCCTCACCTTGACGTAGACCCACTCCTCGCCCATAAGCCCCCATAATCTACATATGTAATCCGTCAAGGTTAAAGGTTCATGCCCTTAACATGGCTTTCCGAGAGAACTAATACCCTATCGCCCACGATCCCCGCCCTTATCCTGTGGAGGGCTTCCGCAGCCAGCGCTAAGCTTTCTCGAGCCTTCATAGCTACTCCCACTCCAGCCTTTAACCCCTCACCCTCTACTATCCTCGATGTTGCCTCTATAGGATCCCTTGATAGCGGCAATACTGCTAGGAGGTTATCGCCTCCAAGATACTGGATTATGGCCCCAAGTTTCTCAGCCTCACCCTTAACCCTATAGATCATGTTCAATACCATATAGTACGTCTTTAGGGGGCCTAGTTCGCGGGTAAGCCTGGTTATACCGTCAATGTCTATATGAGCCACCGCCACAGCCTCAGGCCCAAGGCAAGGTTCATACTCTACCTCACCCGGGGATAGGGAGGTTAGCATGCTCCACGCCCTGTCAACCGCCTCTAGAGGCGTTGAAGCGCAGCTACTCGCCGTTCTAACCTTGACCGTAGCCGCCTTAGCCACAGCATCGTGAACAAACCGTACATCTCCCTCTGAAAGGTTAGATGCTAGAAGTAACATTATATCGTACCTTAAGGATAAAAGGAAGCCTCCAACCTCAGTAGCAGCCTCCTGCCCAGCCCTGTAGACCCTGCTCTGGGTAACCTGTATAAGCCACTCCCTATCACTACCCAGCGACTCCGTCCACTCCCTATACCCCACCTGCTCTATCACAGCTACCCTAATGTTGGCATCCAACTCCAGCACCTCCTCGTTATCCTGCTCAGGACTATGCTATAAGCCCTCTCTCCCCGCCCCTCACTCTGGCAAGCCTCAAAGCCATCTTAACCGCAGCCTCTACAGCCCTCCTAGCATACTCTTCAGCCCTCTCCAAGGCTTGAAGCCTCGAAGCCCCGGGACCTATTACCCCCAGCCCTACGGGCTTCCTATACTCTACTGAGAGGTCCATAAGCTTCCTCGCGGCCTGATGAGCTACAACCTCGTCGTGCTCAGTTTCACCCTTGATCACAGCGCCTACGACAGCTACAGCATCTATATCATCCCTAGCCAGAAGCTCCCTCACAGCCAGAGGCGAGTCGTATACCCCCGGTACTCTGACTACCGCCACAACCTCGGCCCCCAGAAAACGTGCATGGTCAACAGCCTTCTCCTCCATAACCCGCGTCACGTCGAAGTTAAACTCGCCTACAACGATGCCCATGCGTATTCTAGCCTTAGCCTCTGCTTGAACCACCCTCCGGCACCTTAGACATCTGCATTAGAAGTCAAAGCTTATAGCCAAACCCTATTATACGCTCCGGGCTTAAAGGCCTAGGGCAAAAGTAGTAGTTGAGGGGCCCGTGAAGAGGCTAAGCAGGACCGAGCCCAGGGGCTGTGAGGCCGCCGCGCGGGGCTTGAGGCCCTTGAAGAGAAGCTTATGAAGGCCCAACTTCTTTAAAGCAGAGTAGGGTGCGAGGCGTAGGACCTAACGGGTGATTCACGATGGCTTCGATAACTTTGAGGGTGGCCGAGGCTTATCCTAGAGATGTTGGTAGGAAGATCGCGAGGATAGACAAACAGTCTATGGAGAAGATAGGGGTGAGTACCGGGGACTTCATAGAGTTATCCTCGGGCGATAGGAGCGTTGTGGCGGTAGTATGGCCTCTACGCAGGGATGATGAGGGTAGGGGTATAGTGAGGATAGACGGCTACCTTAGGAGCGCCCTAGAGGTTGGTATTGGGGATACAGTCACGGTATCCAAGGCTGAGAGAGTCGAGCCCGCGACTAAGGTAGTCCTAGCCCCTACAGAGCCTATAAGGTTTGGGAGGGACTTTGTAGAGTACGTGAAGGAATTCCTTAGCGGGAAGCCTGTTGCTAGGGGGGAGACCATAATTATACCTGTGTTCGAGGG
>WAKF01000060.1 GCA_015523465.1 Aeropyrum sp. | reverse complement strand
ATGTACATTAGCCCTCGGAGCCTAATAAACCTTACCCCCATGAGCCGAGGCGCACCAAAACACCCATCCCCAACACAGCAAGGGATAATATATAAACCTTACGCCGTAAATCCCACGGGACAAAAGACGAACGGAAACCCGATAACATGGAAGAACAACACAAACACATAAGTAGTAATATCAGGTAAAGGTTAAGTTTACCCTTATTTGCAGAGGGATTTTTAATAGTTTGATGGTAGGGATAGGTGCTTTTCCCCTTTCTCTGAAGACTCTGCAGCGTTTGGGGCCGTGTTTTGGAGGGTGTATGGCTGGAATTTGTGGGGTTTCCCTGCGGGTGTTATAGGTATTCAATGCCTATTGGTTTGAGGGATTATGAGGGTGTGTGGGGTTTCAGGGTTTTCCGTGATGTAGGGCTTGCCCGGCTATTGGAGTCGTGCGGTATGATCCCTAGCTTTGACCTTTTCCTCCTTGCCCCCTCCGATCCCCTAGTTTTTGTTGAGAGCTATTTTCATAGGCTTGAGTGGAGGATCCAGTGGGGCTGGAGTGGTTGTCCTTCCCCCGAGCCTGGCCTTGGTTCCTGGTTTTATTGTAGTGCCAGGCTTGCGGGTGGGGGGGAGTGGGGTTATAGTTATGTGTGTGAGGGTGGTTTGAGGGGCATTGTTAAGGGTGGCTCGCCCCCCTCGTATTATAGGGCTTATGGGTGTATTGTTGAGCTGTTGGTGCTACACTCTAAGGTTATGTCGGGCGTTGATGTGGAGGTTGACGCTGCGAGGTACGCTGAGGGGCTGTATTGGTGTGTTGTGAGGAGCGCGCCTGGCAGGGGTGACCTGTGGCTTGAGGCTTGGAGGCTACTGCAGGGTATTAGAGCTGCTCTGGGGGAGGCTCGAGCCTGTAGCTAGGCTCTACAGGGTCCTAGTGGAGCCTGTAATGGGGTACCCCCGGTGGAGGGAGAGCCTGGCCCAGTCATGGGCTTGGTGCGATCTGGGCGGGCTTTGCCTGGTACTGGCGGGGCTCGCCTCGAGAGCTGAGGGCGCTAGAGTATGTATCTACGGGCCGGGGGCTTGGGAGTTTCGTGGATGCGATGTTGAGGCTGGGCCTGAGTCGGCCTTAGCCCTCGCACTCTCAAGTGGCTCTAAGCTAGACTATGTTACCGGCGATATGGACGTCGGGCTTAAGTACCTCACGTCTGCGTGGGCTGCAACGAGAGTCTACATAGCCCACCTACACGGAGACAATATCGGCTTCCAGCCGCCAGCGGAGGTTAAAGTCTTATATTCTACCCAGGTGGAGCCTTGGACGCCATGCATCCTAGGCCCCCTGGGCTTCACTGATGGAGATAGGGCCGCAGTACTGGCGATGGCCCTTGGAGCGGGCGAGGTTAGGCTTGTAGGCTTTAGCCACGACCCCCTCAGCGGCCATAAGGACTCTGCTTCCGCCTGGAGGGGTAAGAGGTTGAAGCTGTCTGTCTCCTCCAGGCTGCTGCTAGAGGCAGCGAAGACTATGGGCTACAGGCCGTATAAGACGGAAGGGGGGTTCCCAGAGGTCCTGCAGAGAGAGGCTCCGGGGGATAGATAAGGGTTGGAGGCTACGCTAGAGCCCTCGGGAGGGTGGTGGAGTAGTGAAGGTTAAGGGCGTGATAATGGGGTATAGGAGGGGAACTAACACCCAGTATACTAGCCAGGTTCTCGTCAAGCTCCTCATAGACGACCCAAAGAAGGCTGGGCTATTCGTTGCAGGAAGGGCTGTATATAGGGATAAGCATGGGAACGTGTATAGGGGCCGTGTTCTCAGGCTTCATGGAAGGAGGAATGGGGTTGTGATAGTAAGGTTCACCCCGAACCTGCCGGGAGAGTCTATAGGGGATCTAGTTGAAGTATTCAAGTAGTGGACTAGCTCGTATTTAAGGAGGTAATTAAGTGTACTGTGAAGCTCCCCATTGCTAATTCTATTTACCGGGCCTAGGTAATAGAGTGTAGTAGGGGTTAGCCCTGCAGGCCGGCGTGCGCTCACTCCTCTCCATCCCCCTCTCAAGCCTTAAGTTCATAGAGGCTCCCATAGTAGACGCTGAGGATAGCTACGGCGAGGTTAGAAGGGTATTCAGAGAGTCGGGGGCTCGAATAGTAGCAGTAGAGGGTGCTCGAGGGGAGTTCTTAGGGGTTATATACAGGTCTAGCGTACTGAGGGTTACAAGTAGGAAGACCCAGGCTAGGGCTAGAGACCTAGCATCAGACCCTCCGGCAACCCTTACCCCTTCCAACACCCTGCTACAGGCAGTAAACCTTATGTTGAAGTTGGATGAATGGTATCTACCAGTAGTTTCCGAGGGTCTGCTCGAGGGCTTTGTAGGTCTGGAACACGCTATAAGAGTTCTACTCGATACGGGTGTGCTCAGAGGTTTGAGCGTAGGCGACTCCATGACCCGTGACCCTATAGCCGTGAAGCCTTCAGACCCCTTATCGAAGGTGTGGTCGATCATGGTTGAAAAGAGGTATGCAGGCTTACCTGTAGTGGCCGACGATGGTAGACTCGCCGGTATAGTTACTCAGTATGACCTGATTAGGAAGGGTTATACTAGGCTGGAGCTGGAGTCTTCAGGTGGTCCCCACACGGTTAAGGTCCTAGATGCTATGAACCCGAGTGTAGAGTATACATTCAGCGAGAAGCCGTTAGAGGTGGTGGCTGAGATGATACTCTCCAGGGGTTATGGGAGGATACCTGTAGTAGACTCTAGTGAGAGGAAGATCCTCGTCGGTGTTGTAGACAGGGAAGACGTGGTCAAAGCTGCATTAAGGCGGTGGAGGTGACTCAGGGATGAGAGGAGGCGGAGGGCCAAGGATTAGAGGGCGTCCGGGAGGGCCCGTAAGGCCTAGGTCTAGGCCTGAGGGGATTAGGTGGCTTAGAGCTGATGGTAGCCCGAACTGGAGCCAAAGGCTTAGGAGAAAGGAAGGAGATGCCAAGACGATAGCCTCGAGACCGCCTATAACTATATCTAGGAGCGCCCCAGTCATGGAGGCTGCGGAAGCTATAGCTGAGAGGAAAGTTAGAGGGCTTATAGTAGCTGATGCTAAGTATAGGCTTGAAGGCATAGTACTGGCTACTGACATAGTAAACTATCTTGGAGGGGGGCCCTTCTATAACATTGTAGTCGGTAGGCACGGAGGGAACATATATAGTGCACTGAGAAGAGAGCCGATACAGTCTATAATGAATACGTCCCCAGTAACTGTTGACGTGACTGTCACAATACAAGATGTTGTAGAAGTTATGGTGAGAGAGGGTGTAGGATTCCTACCCGTACTCTACGAGGATGGCAGCGTCTATGGAGTCATAACTGAAAGAGACGTGGTTAGAAGCCTCGAACCTCTACCCTTCGATAAGAAGGTCGAGGATTATATGACTCCCACGATAGTTACTGTCGGCGTGGAGGCTACTATAAAGGAGGCTTCTAGACTCATGGTAGCACATGGCTTCCGTAGACTCCCTGTAACAGACGATAAGGGAGAGATTAAAGGCGTCGTGACAGCTAAAGATATAGTATCCTTCTTTGGAAGCCACGAGGCCTTCAAGTTCGTTAAGGAGGGTAAAATGGAAGAGGCTCTATCAACTCCAGTCTATTACGTAATGACCCCTGAGTTCTACACGATCCATCCCAAGCTGAGTGTTGCCGACGCTGCGAAAAGAATGATTGAGAAGGGTGTTGACAGCCTGATTGTGACTGAGGGGGAAGAAGCGCTAGGGATAATAACTGAGAGAGACGTGTTGATAGCGGCTGCTGTGGGAGAGGAATAGCCTTGTACCCCCGAGTAGCTAGCTATATGAAGAAGAGCATCTACACTGTGACGCCGGATGATACGCTAGAAGACGCAAGGAACATTATGCTTTCTAAGGGCATCTCCAAGCTGGTAGTTGTCGATGACGACGAGAAACCTGTAGGCCTTATTACCCTAGAGAGCATGGTAAGGGCCCTAGCCCACAAGTTCCTCTCAAGGAAGATAAGCGAGGTTAAGGTGGGAGACGCAATGACACCCTTGCCAGCCACCCTAACCCCTATGAGGACTGTGAAGGCTGCTGCATCGCTCATGCTACGCTACGGCCTCCCTGCAATGCCTGTGATCGATAGAGAATCGGGAAGGCTTGAGGGGCTGGTTACTCGTTCTAGCCTAGTTAAAGCTTTTAGTGATAGGTTCTCGGGAGTTTATAGGGTTTCTAGTATAATGAGGGAGAGCTTTGTGAGTGTTGACAGGGGGCATAGCATATTCTACGTGGCTAAGGTTATAGACCTAGACGCTTCGGGTAAAGCACTGGTTTTCGATGGGAAGAGACTTGTAGGAGTGATCTCTAAGAGCGACTTGATATTGATGCTAGCCAAAATGGGGGGAGGGCTAAGAAAAGTTGCTAGGGCATCTAGAGCCTCCGTCTACAGGGCCCCAACAAGCCTTCCGGGGGTATATGTGGCTGTGATAGCGGAAGACGTTATGAGCCCTAACCCCATAACTGTTAGGCCCGACATAGACGCCTCAGAGGCAGCCGAAATAATGGTGAGAGAGAGAGTTGGGATCCTACCTGTAACCTGGGAAGACAAGGTTATAGGGGTAGTAACTAAGCTAGAGTTCCTAGAGGCTCTCGCATCCTTCAGGAAGACTTAAAAGTCCCATATAAACCTCTCGAACCCTCTACCACTAACCTGGGTGTATGAGGCTTGTCCCCATCCTCCTCGCCGGGTGGCTTCAGGCTCTCTAAGAGCGAGTATAAAGCTATAGCTGAGAGGATGAAGACAATACAAGAACAACAGATGAAGATAGTTAGGAACATGTCTAGGATAAAGTATAAGATAGCGGTTATAAGCACTAAGGGTGGGGTAGGTAAGTCCTTCGTCACGGTATCCCTAGCTGCGGCTGTAGCCCTTAGAGGTAGGAGAGTAGGGATATTTGATGCCGACATTAGCGGGCCAAGTATACATAAGATGGTAGGCCTCCCTACGGGGCTGGGCTTAAGGGCTAGGATGGACGGGTCTATGGAGCCTGCAGAGGTGCCTCCAGGCATTAAGGTGGTTTCGGTGGGCCTTCTTCTCCCTATGGATGAGGTTCCGTTGATCTGGAGAGGCGCTATAAAGACTGGTGCCATCAGGGAGCTCCTAGCCTATACAAACTGGGGCGACCTAGACTACCTATTCATAGACCTGCCTCCAGGGACGGGTGACGAGGTTCTCACCATAACGCAACTCATACCCAAGCTCACGGGATTCGTGGTCGTAACAATACCCAGCGAGGTGGCTAAATCCGTGGTTAAGAAGGCTGTAAGCTTCGCTAAGAGGCTTGAAGCCCCGGTCATAGGGGTTATAGAGAACATGAGCTATTTCAGGTGTAGTGATGGCAGCATACACTATATATTCGGGAAGGGGGCTGCAGAAGAGATCGCAGAACAGTACGGCATACCCTTGCTCGGCAAGATACCCATCGACCCTAGGATTAGAGAGGCTAATGACCGGGGCAAGATATTCTTCCTTGAACACCCTGAAAGCGAGGCTGCCAAGGCTTTCAGCATGATAGCAGAGAGGGTTGTTAAGATAGTAGAGGAGGAGGGGCCGAAGCCTCCCAAGTGGGGCCCGCCTATGCAGGGCTAGATTGCTCCTAGCCTTGCAGCTATCTCTCTGGCATCGTGCTCCGGCGCAAGCTTAACATACGCCTTCTTCTCGCCCCGGGGGGTTATTAGGGTCCTGACTTTCACCACTTTCACATTGAATATAGTTTCGATAGCCCTCCTAATCTCGGGTTTACTAGCATCCCTCCTAACTATCAGGGTTAGAGTATTCTGCTCCTCAAGCAGCTTGAGGGCTTTTTCCGTGTAGTGAATCCTTATTATTACGTCCTCAGCCCTCACGGCGTTTCCACCCGGAACCTTTCCTCTAAGGCTTTAAGGGCTCCAGAGGTTATCACTGCAAGCCTGCCAGGCACCCCTCCAGGCGCTAGCTGTAAGACGTTGACAAACTGCGGCTCAGCTACGTCAACACCAGGAAGCCCTTTTACGGACCTAGCGAAGGGGGAGGTCCTATCCTCCACTATAAAGAGAATGCTCTTCGGGGTGACATACCTCCGCCCCCTCATCTTACCCTTACCAGCCTTCCACCTAGTCCTCTCTTTAGCCCTAACTATGTCCTCATACACGCCCAGCTTTTGAAGCAGCTCTCGGGCCTCTCTCACGGACGAGACAGCGTCTAACACCTCAGAATCCACTACAACTGGGAGCCTCTCAACAGTAAATACATGGCCCCTAGTCCTAACCATGTCCACTATGCTTGTAGCTGCAAGGGCGCTCATAGTGCCTAGCAGCTTCTCCCTCTTATTGACTTCTTCATGAAGCCTCTTCTCCACCCTTGGCGGGTGAGCAGCCCTCCCGCCCCTAGCCATGTTTACCAGCGCAGCTCTCATACTACCCTTAATCCTGGGGACTCTAGCAACGCCGTAGCCGGGGCCTAGGCTCACCGCGCTGGTTCTCCTACCCGCCATCGGGTCCCTGCCTTTAGGCTGGAGCCTAGCTGTAAACTCGCTGAAAAAGACCCTTTTTATTAGGTCCTTCCTGACGTATAGGCTAAACACTTTAGGGAGCAGGACCTCTTCTACTTTGTCCCCTCGGACGTTATATACCGGTACCACTACGGGGCCCCTAGTATATAAGAATAGAGTGCTATACACCACCCTACACCCCCCGTGCTAGTTGCCCTGCTTGCTCTCAAGACTCACGTAGGTTATAGTTGGCCTGCTAACGCCCATCCTCAAATACCACTCGGGAGGTCTTATAGGCCACCTTAAGACTATAGGCCTCTTAGGGGTTCCTGGCACGCTGCCAGCAAGCATCACAAAGTCGCTCCTAACTATACCGTAGTGTAGAAAGCCCCCTGCGGGCGTAACCTTGTAACCATCACCCTCCCTGCCTATCATTAACACTCTCTTATTATACTCGGTCCTCCTATGAAAGCCCGTTTGCCCTGCCTGTGGAGTCTCCCAGAATGTCCCCTTACCGTGACTCCTAGCACCTATCCTTCTGCTACCTTTCCTATGCTTATGCCACCTGGGGAGCTCCTTCACGCCCCACCTCTTTATCACGCCTTGGAAGCCCTTCCCCTTCGTAACTGCTATCACATCCACTAGTTGCCCTTCCTGGAGTACCTCGCTAACCGGTATAGTAGAGCCAAGCTTTCCTGCAGCGTACTCGAACAGCTTTGGGATATCGTCTACACCGCCCACCTTAACTTCTAGTATGTCTGGCTTCTTCTTGCTTAAGCCTCCAGCTAGCTTGGGCTGCGTGGCGATGAGGATTCTAACGTTGACAGCATCCTTAAGCCTTTCTTCGAGGCTCTTTACCATTTTCTCCGTGTCAAAGCTGCCTAGCGTCTTAACCTTCCTGTAAAGCTCCAACTCGACGGGAGGGTTCGCCCAGGCTTCCCCGAGGGTGTAGAGGCCCCTGTTAGGGTCGTAACCGTAAAGTCGTAACGCCAAAACGTATACCGGAGGCGTCTCTACAATCGTTACCGGCACAAATATCTCCTTACCGTAAGTAGGACTGTCAGGCCTATCATCTACTATGAAGACATGGGTCATCCCAGCCTTATAGCCTAAGAATGCGAGTGGAATCGGCTTACCCACGTCTACATGGGGCCACGACTTAATCCTGGGTACTAGTCTTGAGGCTCTCTTCCTCGGGGAGAAGCCTAGGCTTCCACGCCTTGGCGCCCTCTTCTTTCTAGCCCCCATACCCGGGCACCCTACCTCGCTACCTGCAACCCTAGCACCCTAAGACCTCTCCGAGGCCTATAAGTAGAACACGTTAAATGGAATTGCAGGGTTCGGGTTCATTTCAGTTTATGTGTTTTTCGGGTAGCTTTCTGTTTTGGGGGCCTGCAGCGGGTGGGGTATAGTGAGGCCTAGAAGAGCGCTGAGACAGTTCCACGTTGCAGCCCTAGAGGTTGAAGCCATAGTATTGGACATAGTGGATGGCGGCTTGCCTGACGACCCCCACAGGGAGCATAAAACCAGGCCTGTGGCCCAGATGCTCGGAGCCCGGCGTCTGCATCTTGTAGACGGCGTTCCTGTTAGTGACTCCGTAGAGATATTCGATAGAATCACTCTGGCAAGGGATCTTATCTTGAGGGTTAAGGATGTCCCTAGGGTCCTCGGTAGGGGAGGTAGGAGGGAGTTATTCCTTTACCTAGCTTGCCTCCCAGGCCCTCTGGCTAGCGGCGAGAAAGCCATGTTCTGCTATCCGCTAGAAGCTCCACCTCTCTCTACAGAGACCCTCGAAGCCTTGGAAAAGTATCTGGAAGAGTCCAAGAAGGCTAAATATAAGATTGTAAGTGCTGTCGAAGAGCTTGAGGACGTGGCTGAGTCGCAGGGGTTACCGAGGAAGATAGTATCTACACCCCCAGACCCCATTTCATATAATAACTTAACGCCTATGGCTAGGAGTAACCTGCCTGACGCAGTAAAGCTGCTGTTAAAAGAGAGGGAAGATTTCTTCGTTGAATTCTTCAGGGTCGCCGGCCCCATAAACGTGAGGCTCCACTCTATAGAGACTCTGAGAGGTGTTGGTAAAAGAACCCTTCGTAGGTTCCTACAGGAAAGGGATACGGGCGCCCTCAAGCTATCTAGCTACGAGGATGTCAAGAAAGCTCTTAAGATAGACCCTGTGGAGGCTCTAGCCGAGAAGATCCTGTCTGAGCTAGAATGCGATGATAGTGTTAAGCACTACCTCTTTGTGGAGCCCTGCGACCCCACAAAACCCTTCCTAGCCTACCTTGATAAGATGTGGAAGAGCTACCTCTCTAGGGTTAAGGCTGGTAAGAGTGGGGAGGATAAGGGTAGGGAGGCTGGTAGCGGAGGTCCTAAGGGAGGCGGGGGTTAAACCTTCAAGGAAGCTAGGACAACACTTCCTAGTAGACCCTCGAGGCCCCCGCTTATTCCTTAACGGGCTTACAGCCCTTGGAGCTAGGGAGGCATTGGAGATAGGTCCTGGAGCGGGCTCCATAACCTTTGAAGCTTCAAGGATCCTAGACAAGATAGTCGCTGTTGAAGTTGACGCCAGGCTAGCCTCCACGCTGGCTCACTGGCTCCCCCCCAACGTCTTAGTTGTAATCGGTGATGGAGTTAAGGCTGCCAGGTCCTACCCCGTCAGGCATGTCTATTCTAACACGCCCTTCAGCTTGAGCAGCGAAATAGTAGAGGCATTGGCCCGCAATAATAGAGTTGAGGGTGCCGTCTTAGGGATTCAAAGGGAGGTTGCAGCGAGGCTAGTAGCTAAGCCTGGAAGCAGTGATTACGGCAGGCTCAGCATCTTAGCCTCCCTAGTTTTTAATGTTAGAGTCGCTGGGACAATACCACCTTCATGGTACTATCCGAGACCAGAGGTTTACACTTCAGTGGTACTCATCTATAGGAGAAGGCTGTGGAGCCAATCCATCGAAGCAGCCCTTAAACTGGCTTCGTGCGCCTTCACAACTAGGAGAAAGCTGGCTGTGAGGGTCCTGGAAAGGTGTTTAAAGGCTATGGGTTGTAGCGGTGTTAAGCTTGGAGGCCTAGGCGGGAGAAGAGTATGGGATCTGGCTCCCGAGGAATTCGAATTGATTGCGGTGGAGTGCGTGAGGTCTCGTTCTCTGGGGGAGGGTTAGAGTTTAAGTTAAGCATTAATGATTGCACTTATGAACCGGCTGAGGATAGTGAGCTGGCTGTGGAAGCTATGTCACTTCTCGCAGAACGGGGAAGACGGTATGATAGTGTGATTGACGTCGGCGCTGGAAGCGGGATCCTAGCTCTCGCAGCCCGAAGGATCCTTAGGGCTAGGAGGGTCGCAGCCGTTGACGCAATGATTTGCCCTGCGACCTCTGCCAGGGAGAACCTTCCTCCCGATGTGATGGTCGTCGTTTGCCCTTACGCTTCTTGTATACGAGGGCCCTGGGACCTAGCAGTTGTCAATCCTCCCTACCTTCCTGAGCATCCCCCTAGAGCGAGTGTATGGGATTGCTCTCTCGAGGCTGGGTGGGCTGGTGGAGGAGGGGTTATGGAGTCTCTTATCAGGTCGGTAGCGAGGCTTGCCAGGGAGGTCCTAGCAGTCTCTTCAACTCTCTCGCCCGTAAGGCTTCCAAGTCTACTTAGCAGGCTTGGCTTCAATGTCGAGCTTCTAGCCTCTAGACCCTTCTTTATGGAGAGGGTCGAGGTGTACTGGGGTTGGAGAAGCTGAGGCTTGTACTTGTGGGGATAGAAGGAGCTGTGAACCTAGGGTTAATAGCGAGGCTTGCAGACAACTTTGAGGTTGACGAGCTTTATCTAGTATATCCGAAGGCTAGTATAGAAGAGGCCGTTAGGTATGCTGCCAGGGCGGCGAGAAGACTCTACGAAGCAGTTATCCTCCAGAGCCTAGAAGATGCCATTCGAGACGCTACTGTGAGTATATGCACATCCTCGTTCTACAGCGAGGAAGATGTGCTCCGGGCATCACTAGCTCCCTGGGAGGCTGCTGAAATAGCTGTTTCAGCGCCCGGAGTAACAGCGCTAGTGATGGGTAGGGAGAGCGTGGGTCTTACTAGGGAGGAGATTTCAAAGTGCAACATCTTCTCTTCGATACCCGCGAGCCCTTCATACCCCTCTCTAAACGTTTCCAACGCCACAGCCATATACCTCTACGAGATTTATAGAGCAAGACGTAACCCTAGAGTTCCTCGGGGAGAGGTTAACAGGAAGCTTCTAGACCTTCTAGAAGCCTATGCTAAGGCTCTAGCTGCGAGGGTCGCCCACCATGATAGGGTTGACGAGATAGTCCTCTCTGTTAGGAGGCTGGCTGCAAAGAGTATAGCTTCTAGGAGGGAGGTGGAGGGGCTACTTTACCTTCTCTCACGTGCATGCAGGAAGGTGGAGGGGTGCATGGATGAGGTTCCTCGCTACCTGCAACCCGGGGACTGAAGACATAGCCGCCGAGGAGATCGAGTGGGAAGTTGAGGATGCTAGGGTCCTGGATGTTAGAGAAGGTTATGGTAGGGTTGTCTTCGAGTCTCGGGGTAAGCCCTGGCTAGTCTTAGACCAGGTGTATCAGCTTAGGAGTATTCACTCGGTCGTAAGGCTAGTTGGAGAGTATAGGGTTAGTATGGGGAGGGAGGGGCTTAGGGAGGCTAGTGAGGCTGCTAGGACCTCCGGCGTGCACAGGCTCATACCCTTGGGGGCTACATTTGCCGTTAGGGGTGAAAGGATCGGTGAGGGACACGAGTATACTAGCGTTGAGATTGCAGCGGCTGTGGGCGAGGGGGTTCAAAGGGCTTCCTTAGAGGAGTTTGGCTGGAGCCCTATGGTGAGGCTTGCCTCGCCCTCGGTAGTCGTCTATGCTGAGGTTGAGTGGGATAAGCTTAGAATCGGCGTTCTGCTTACAGGCGAGAGGAGTAGGCATAGAAGGAGGTATAGGGTTTATGATCACCCTGCAGCGCTCAAGGCGACTCTGGCTTACGCTATGCTCAGGATGGCGGGGGCTAGGGATGGAGAGTCTATACTAGACCCAATGTGCGGCGGGGGTACCGTTGCTATAGAGGCAGCTCTACTCTTCGAGAATAGCAGGATCTACTGCGTAGACATCAATAGGAGGCATGTTGAGGGCGCTAGGCTTAACGTAGAAAGCGCTAGGGTAGCACCTAGAGTAACCGTGATCCACGGGGATGCAAGGGAGTTAACCAAGATCGTCGGGGAGGAGTCTATAGACGTTGCAGTAAGTAACCCCCCATACGGTATACGGCTCGGCGACCCTATAGACGTCAGGGTCCTTTATAGGGAGTTCATGCCCGAACTCTACAGGACTTTGAGGGGCGGCGGTAGAGCGGCGATAATAACTGCGGAGCCTGGCTACCTGGAGGAGGCTGCTAGGGGCGCTGGTTTTAAGGTTGAATCTAGGAGGAAGGTTAGGCATGGCGACTTGTGGACGATCGTCTTTATATTCTCAAAGCCCTAAGCCTCCCCCATACCTTCTCTCTCGACCCAGACAACATCTAGCTCGACGCACTCAGCCCGGGCTCCAAGGACCTCGGTGAAGCTAGGAGAGGTTCTTCCATCGTCACCTGATATAAGCTCCTTGACATAGAGGCCCCCCTCAGCCTCGACTAGACAGTCTAGCAAGTGGGGTGTAGCTCTTCTACACTTAACTCCGTAAACGATCTTCCTTCTAACTATATCAGGCCTTCTATGAAGCACCCTCTTAGGAGTCCTTTGAACAACCGTTCTTCCCTCGAACTCCTTTTCCAAAACTTCGACATCACCATCTGCCACCGCCCTCTCCACGACTACGAGAGCCCTATAGGTCTTCCTGACTTTTGATGCCTCCTCCTTGTATAGCCTTACCTCAGCCCTCCTAGCCAGCGAGTAGAACTTGAACTTTACGAGGCCCCTGCCACCCTTATTAGCTTCATCTTCCAGAGCTTCAAGACTAACTCTCCTCTTCCTAGGCTGTTTAACTTCCACTATGAGAGGCCTGCCTCCCCCCAGCATCCTAGCATCCACATCCTCTCTCCCAGCAGCATGGACCACTATGGACTCAGCCCCCAGAACCCCTAGAAGAGGCCAGAGTGCCTGTTCTACGGAGAAGTACCTAGGCCCCTGGGGGCTGGGCCAATAAGCCTGGCTCACGTTCCTGGCTAGCTTCCAGTAGGCCCCTTTTATGAGTAGGCTGTTAACCTGTATTTCAACCTCGCCTGAGGGGAAGTGTATTAGCAATGTGGCTTCGGGCTCCTCAAAGTCTACTTCGGCGACGCCAAGCTCCATAAGAGTCTTCCCTACCTCCCTCCTTACTTCACTCTTTATAGACTCCCCGTGAGGCAAGCCTAACTCCATCTTCAACTTCTCCTCTCTCTCAATAACGCTTCTCTCGTCAACCCTAACCCCTACAATGAACCGGCTTATCTCGTAGGTCCTAAGCAGCTTCATCCCCCTCTCTATAGCCATGCTAATAACCTTGTCGAGCTTACCCCCGCAGATGTAACAGGGCTCTGGCTCTAACTGTCTACCCGTAAGCAGCCTGTAGACGCCTTCAGCCTGGCTTCCAATGTGGGGTGCAACCTCTACTAGGAACCCTTCACCACCCCCCTCCTTAGCAGCTCTATGTAACTCCATAATTATAACCCTTTTAATGGCGTCACCCCTCTCCCTATTACTCCACCCGTACCCGAGCCTAGCGAAGAGCCTTCCAAGGCACCTATCGCAGAGAGGGTACTGTTTCAACGCTTCCAGCGCCTTAGCTATAGTTACCCAAGTTACCCTCTCTTCCACCGCAAGCCCCTCAAGACTAGCTGAGGCTCTTAGAGTCTAATTATCCTAGCCCCCCCAGCACGCCCTTCCATTTCTACGCCTCCCACCCCTGTCTAGAAGCAGGGCTAGGTTGGATGCAAGAAGTAGAATGGCAGAAGTGGTCATAGCCCCTGGAAAGGATAGGCTGTAGTATAGCGTGGCTATGGCCGCTAAGGTTCCTGCTGAGCTGGAAGCGAAGGATAGTATGCCTGCAGCAGTAGCCTGAAGAGAAGGAGGTAGCCTAGTTGAGACTGAAATGCTAGCTGCCACGTCCCTAAAGGGGAAGAGCGGGGTCGCCCATAGTAATACCAGGAATACCCCTCTAGCCCCTAGCGTAAGCCCCACTAACATAGAATATAACGTGTTTACTACTGCTAGGAGCCTTACACCCCCCATCTTATCTGCCACAATGCCTGCAATGGGCCGTGCTGCGAAGCCCGTCAATGCAGGTAGCGTAGTCAACACTACCCCGTAGGCTAAGTCACCCTCAATCTCTGCGCTCAGTCTTATGCTGACTGCTCCATAGTAGAAGGTGAGGGCGGCCCAACTGAGTGAAATACTAGCTACGAGTGGTGTTAACCCTAGCGTAGCTTTCAGGACCTCCCTCGGGCCCGGTACCGGCTCGTATTCTATGGGTTCCCTGTAGAGTAGGAGGGGAGCTAGGTACGCTATGCCTAGGAGGGCTGCCGAGGCTAGGAGGCCGTCCTCGCCTGCTAGCGCATAGGAAGCCCCTCCAACCAGCCCCCCAGCGCCCCAGCCTAGACTGCCAAACGCGGTTATTACGCTATACCTTAAACCACTTCCGTAACTCTCCCTCAGTACCATGCCTAACAGGGATGAATAGGCTATGGCATAGGCTAGCGCCGCCCCTCCAGCCAGCAGAGGGTATAGGTGAAGGGGCGCCCAGGCCATCATAGCTACCAGCAGGGCCTCCAATAGGCCTAAAGTTAGGACTCTCTTTCTACCGACCCTGTCGGCTATATAGCCTAGCATGATCGAGGCTATGAGGGGCGCTTCCTCAGCTCCAGAGAGTAGTATGCCAAAGCTATAGTCCTCTCCAAGCCTCTCCTCAATAACCCTCCTAGTGATGACGTAGTAACTCGAGTAGCCAGTCCAAAAAAGTAGCTGAGAGAAAGCTAGCACTACTAGAGGCCTACTAGCCCCTCCCTTAATAACCGTCCTGGGTAGTTGCAGCGATAAGCCTCTGCCTGCTTCTCTCATTTCAGGTTAACCGGAGATGCTAGTGCTAGTGGGCGTGGGTTATAAGGGTGGAATGGCTACTCTGGAGGCCTTGGAAGTTCTCTCCAGGGCCGATAAGGTTTATATAGACGTCTACACTAACCCCCGGGCTCGGGAGCTGGTTAGCGATGTTGAGAGGGTAGCTCCCGGGAAAGTCGTTATAGCTGATAGAAGGCTCCTCGAAGAGTATGCTGGAAGGATAATTGAAGAGTCCTCTAAGAGTGTAATAGCGGTTGTAGTGGCCGGCGACCCCCTAATAGCTACTACACACGTAGCACTACTAGCTGAGGCTAAGAAGAAGGGCATCGAGGTCCGGTACTACCCCGGTGTTTCGGGAGTATGCGCGGCCAAGGCCGCCAGCTTGCTCCACTACTACAGGTTCGGGAGGACCGTGACAGTGCCAGGCCCCTGGAGAGGGGTTAAAGCGTACTCTCTAGTTGAATTCGTGTACTCGAACCTATGCAACGGCCTCCATACTGCCGCGCTGCTCGACGTTGACGAGAATAGTGGAGAGCAGTTGAGCCCTGGGGAGGCAGCATCTATCTTAATGAGCCTTGAACGCGAGGTTGCTGGAGAGGCTGGTTTCCCTCCCTCTCTCGGCCTCTTACCCGCATTGCTTGTTGAGGCGGGAGCTCATGGTAGTCATAGGGTTCTGGGCTATAGCTCGCTGGAGGACCTAGCTCGGAGAGGGGCTCCCGGGGGGGTATATACTATGGTGATACCCGCAGAGCCCCATCCTACAGAGGCGTGGGCTATTAGCGAGGTTTACGGCTTCGAAATCCCCCTTGAAGCTTATAAGAAGGTTGAGTGGGATAAAATATGCCGTTTCTTGAGGCCTTCTCCCAGGGGAGCATACATCCTAGGCTAGCTTTCCCCCTCACCTGTAGGAACCCACTCGTAGGTAAGGTAGCCTTCAGGCTCTCTCCTAACAACCTCCAACCTAACTTTCATACCCCTCTTAAGCTTCCTCGGATCGCCTCTTACCCATGCCAGCACGTTCACACCGTTCTCCAGCCTGCCAACGCCTACCACGTAATCCTCATAGTGGCTAAAGCTGAAGGGCTTCACATTTATCACGGTAAAGGTTAGAAGCCTCCCCTCCCTAGGAAGCTCGACCCATTCAACCTCGCTTCCGGGAGCTTCAGGGCAATCCACCTGAGGCGGGAAGTATATGGTCCCCGTCTCCTTACAGCGTGTTGCCAGGATCTTGCCCTCGGATAGGGCCTCAAAGAACTTCCTTATCTTCTCGACGCTTATAGTGAACCTGAGCCTAAGCTCCCTCTGGTCAAACCACAACGCAGCTCCAGTCTTCTGGTCAAAGACTAGTGGCAGCCCCATGCTGCGTTTCATCTCCTCTACAAAGCCCTCAACCTGCCTGAGGAACTCCTCCATCTCTCTCCTTTGACTCACCCCAGTACACCCCCGGTCCATGACCTAGGTCCTACCCTCTCCTAGGCTTCGATAGGCTGTATACCGTTATGTAGGCGTAGTGCCCTGTGCCTCCCACGTTGTGGGCTAGGCTTCTCCCCTTCTTTATGTCTGCTTGCCTCTCCTTCTCAACCCGGCCCTGCAACTGTCTTACGTGCTCTACAGCCATCCCAACACCCGTAGCTCCTATTGGGTGGCCTTTAGCCTTCAGCCCCCCGTCTAGGTTTACGGGTATTAAGCCTCCCTTGTACGTCTGCTCCTCTCTCACGAGCTTGTAGCCCTCGCCCCACTTGGCGAATCCTAGGGCTTCATAGGCTAGGACCTCTGCTATGGTGAAGGCGTCGTGGACGTTTGCAAAGTCGAAGTGTTTGTAGCTCCCCTCCCTCTCTATCCCAAGTCTCTTATAGACTCTCTCTGCCGCCCAGAGGCTAGCCCTGTGGACTAGGAAGTCGGGCCTCTTACTAAGGTTGCTCGTGTCGCTTGCAGCTCCTATAGCTTCGATCCATACTGGAGAGTCTGTTAACTTCCTAGCCGCTTCCTCGCTAGCTAGTATTACTGCGGCGGCCCCGTCGCTGATTGGGCTGCTGTCGTAGAGTTTGATAGGCCATGCCACGTAGCGTGACTGTAGGCACTGCTCAACAGTTATCCTCCGGGGAAAGTGTGCTTTGGGGTTGAAGCTAGCGTAGTAGTGGTTCTTTACTGCAACCATACATAGGTCCTCCTCTGTTGCACCGTACTCGCTCATATAGGCTGTGGCGTAGAGGGCGTAGTAGCCCGGGAATGTGAGGCCGAAGTTCTCGAATTCCCAGAAGTAGTTCCCCGCCCTACCTATCATCTCAACGACTATGGGGGTGGGCGACTCGTTCATCTTCTCGACTCCAACGACTAGTGCTACTTCAGCCTCGCCGGCGGCTATAGCGTCGTGGGCAGCCTTAATGGCGGCACTGCCAGTAGCACATGCTGCTTCCACCCTGTAGACGGGCTTCCCGCTCAAGCCCGAGTACTCAGCTACCACGACTCCCGGAAGGTACTCGCTACTCCAGCCTCCCGCATTACCGACCACGATTAAGTCTATATCCTTCCCCTCCACCCCCGCTTCCTCCATAGCCTCCCTTATCGCCTCCCAGGCTAGTTCTGCAAGGCTTACATCGCTCCTAACGCCATACTTGGTGATGCCCGTGCCTACAATAGCGACATTCCTAGCCAAAACCCCCACACCAGACACTAACACGGGATGACAGAGAATTATTTGAAAACCCTGCATGAACCCTGTTCCCAACACTAAAATAGCTTTAAACCACCGCCACCACTAACACAATTCAAAACACATATAATATACCGTATGTAACGGATCCAGGTGTAGCATCGCCGCGTAGAGCGCGATCTAACCTCCTTTTACTTGCTAGTTTCCACAGCCGTTAATTCCTTCAGAGCTAGAAGCGCTTTTATGAAATGCTGCTACCGTGGAGAGTATGGTTGCGGACGCGGCTACATCTTCATGCAAACTATGAGGACTAGCCTTCCACCCGCTAGCCCTAGCAACCTTTTCTACTGCCTCGTAGTCTAGCCTTCCTACGCCCATAAGAGCTTTAATGCTAGACTCTAACGCCCGCGATAGGACCTCCAAACCGGCCTCCTTCAGTAATCTATCGAAACCTATTTTACCCGGTTCCCCTAGCACCTCTATAGCATCGCCAACCCTAAGGTAAGAGCTGAGATCGGAAAGTAGTACTTCCAGGTCTACGAGCGCTAGGCTTAAAAATCTATCTCTATCAGAGCTGGGCGAGCTATACAATGCATTAACTGACGATAAAAAACTCCTAGCTATAAACCCCAACTCCTCCCCCAGACCTTCAAAACTCTCCTTATAGCTAGAGCCCACAGCCTCCATCAGAACCACGCCTCTCGCCCACCTTATTCCCCCGGGGAGGCCTTTGGGGGGTCCGCCCCGTATTACCACCCCTAGCTAGAAGTCCCTGAGGACCGCCGCCTACGAGGTTAAATCTTTAATCCTCTAGACTCTAACACCCGCATTACGGCGGGGGCCCGTAGCTCAGCCTGGTAGAGCGCCCGGCTGATAACCGGGAGGTCGGGGGTTCGAATCCCCCCGGGCCCACCACTCCTTTAAAACCCGTAGAAACTCCTATCGCATAACTCGGAGTACTCTATGAAGGCTGGAAAGCTGGCCCGTAGCCTAGCGGCTGCAGGCAAATCTTATGAACTTAGAGTTTCTACGGGTGAAAAAGAGGAGAATTTAGGGTTTGATATAATCGTTCAACGAGGGAAAAACGGAATTCTGTTGGCTCTAGAAGCCTGGAGCCCTACGGTAGGACCTGTAGCCTCCTCCCGCGCCTTTAGGTACCTAGTATCTAGGGCCTACAGGCTTGTTCTCGACGGCTTCAAAGTAGACTTTATAGGAGCCTATAATGGCTTGTACCTTGCCATATTTAAGCTTGTAGGTAGTAATGTGGCGGTACTTAAGGAGTTAAGTAGCGTTGAGGGTAGGACCTACGTGCTAGATGTGAGGCCCTCTATGCTAGCCTATTATCGCCGTTTTAAGCCGAAAGCCAGCTCTACTAGGAACCTCCTAGAGTCGCTGCTTAAAGGCTCTATGATACCAAGGTCCTGGGAGACACTTATAAACGACTTAGACGATCTACGGTACGTGATAGTAACGTTAACTAAAGGCTGTGAGGATAGGAAGGTGCTTGAAACCATACTGAAAAGCGTCGTCGAGGTGAAAGACCTTAACGATGCTGTTAAAAGGGTGGGGTGCACAATAGACAGCAAGAACTTAGGCGATATTGATAGCTGGCTCTATGAACTATTAGAAGCTTACGGCCCCTTAAGAGTGGTAGAGGCGATAGGATTTCTTTATGAGAGGCTAACACCTGGTGGCGAAAGGAGGAAAAGCGGAATATTCTTCACGCCCAAGAAAATTGTAGAGCTTATAGTGGAGTGGGCTATAGACAAGCCCGACATAAGAGTACTAGACCCAGGTTGTGGTACTGGGGCGTTTCTAATAGAAGCTTATAGAAGAGCTAAGGGCCTCTGTAAAACTCGCGGCCATTGCCATGATAATATAAGGATTGTGGGGGTTGAAGTCGATCCTTTAAGTGCTAAGATCGCAAGGCTAACAGTTAGGCTAGCATCTAAAGGAAAACATGAGCCTTTAATAGTAGTCGGAGACTACTTTGGCATAGACCCTGAGAAGCTAGGGGGGCTATTCGACGCGGTTATAGGTAATCCCCCCTACACCAGATGGACCATGCTGTCTACCGAAGCTAAGGCTAAAGTGCTCGAAAAACTTGGAGTCATTATTAAGAGGTACGGTCTAACCCCGGACCCGAAGAGAGGGGTGGAGCCGGGGCTTCACGTTTTTTGGATTATTAACTCACATAGGTTTCTCAGAGAGGGAGGAAAGCTAGCGATGATCGTTAGTGATTCCTGGATGCAGGCTAGTTATGGGAAGAGGCTTCTTGAATACATACTGGACAACTTTAACATCAAAGCCATAATAGACTTTGGATCTAGACCTTTCAACGAACCAATGGTTGGTGCATGCATACTATTCTTAGAGAAGAAAGAGGCCCGTAAAGAGAGAGGAAAGGCTACTCTAGTCTACGTTGAGGGAGACCCCGATTACATCGACCCAACTGACTTAATAAAGATTATCGATGTGTTTAAGGAAGCTGATAAGCCTGTGAATGTCGAGAGGACCTGGGGTTCAATAAAAATTAGGGTTACAAGTGAAGAAACTTTAAGGAAAGGCTGGTATAACATCCCCTCTTTAATGCTGGGGGTAGACAATATACTGAGTAGACTCGCTAGGAACCCGTTAACTGTGAAGCTCTCCGATTATTTCGAAATTAGCTTCAGCAACATTACCTACCTTTACCTGGCATCAAAAGGGGTTATCAGAGGCGTGAGGAACGTTGGTGGAGAGTCGTTCTTCTACCTAACGGAAGATGAGGTTAAGAGACTATCTATACCCAGAGAGTACTTACACCCCCTCATACCTTCGCCTAGACACCTAATCCACTTTACTTTCACAAGGGATGACTGGGAGGAGCTTAGGAGGAGGGGGGAGAAGTGCTACCTATTCCTAGCCCATAAACCTCGAGAGGACCTGCCGGAGCCCGTGAGAAAGTATATTGAGATGGGGGAGAAGGGTGATGATGGTCTAGTCCTATCTAAGGGGCCTAGAGGGGGTAGGCCTATATCTCGCTCTTCCGCGGCTAGAGCTAGAGAGAGCAGCCCCCGCTTCTTTTATGGATGGTACGACCTAGGCGGTGTTGAACCTACACTAGCCTACGCATCGTACGGTTTCAGGTATTGGGTGCGCTTCGTAATGCCAGACTCGTCTTACGCCCTTGATAATAGGATTATAGCCTTCATCCCTAAGAAAAACACTACTAATTTCTCGACTCTCGAACTTAAAGCCTTATTAGCCTACCTAAACTCCTCCTTTACGCAACTACAGGCGGAGGCTATGGGGAGGGTTGCGGGCGGAGTAGCATTGCTAGAAGTAGATGTAAAGCCTCTCAGCAACTTTATGGTGTTAAACGTGTCCAAGATAGATAAACCCTCGCTTTACAGTCTAGCCCGCCTCTTTGAAGCCTTGGAGGCCGAAGCTAGGAGGCTAGGTGGTGCTGATACAGCATCCTCTATCTATGGAGACAGCCTTCGGAGAGTGGTCCCAGGCTGGAAGCATACAAGCGGTGAGGGGCTCTTCAATACAATTATAAGGGAGATAGACTCTGAAGTTGCATCGATCCTAGGTCTTGAAGGCATGGAATCCGAGGTTAGGACTGCCGTGTTGAAGATGGCTTCTAGGAGGCTAGCTAGGGCGCGCCCGCCCCGTTTCCATCTAAGCTAACTACCCCCGCGATCCTCCTTGAGGGCTGGGTGTGATAGTATAGTGTCTGAGGGCGAGATATCGAAGGTGCTACGCAGGATAGATGGTAGAGGCTATAAGGCGTATAAGGACCTGGCAGGGGCTTCGGAGCTAGTTAATGGTATCGAAGTCAGGGTCACAAGGGTGCAAGGAGATCCCTTTGCACCCCCTAGCGTCGTGGAGTGTAGATTCGGGAAGGTCCTACCCGCATATTTCGTTCAAGACGATCGTCTCATAGCAGTTGCAGACTTCCTTCATAGAAGACTAGCTTCCCTCCTACCTAAGCTGAGTCTAAGGGGTGTCGGCGAAGGAGGCAGCGGCAAGCTCTCCATGCCCCATCCTTCACCCATAATAATACCTAGGAGCGCTGTAGAGGCTAGGAGGAAAGGTGATGTCGTCGAGTTTACTGTTAGGCTCTGGGCCGGGCTACCTTCTAGGAGAAGGCGGATCCTGGGTGATGATGCCTTAGAGATGCTACTTGAAAGGATCCCTAAGGCTGTTTCGCTGGCGGTAGAAGAGTTGTCGGGGGATAATAACAGGCTTAGAAGGCACGTGGAAACGTGGATCGAGCAGCAATACATACGTAGGACACTCCCTAAGTTAAGGCTAGTAGCCTTCGTGGGTGACGGGTCTATACTGCCTAGAAAGTGTGGAGGCTGCTGGGAGCCCCTTGATAATGCAGTACCCTTTGAGTCTCCTAGTAGTCTTAGAGTAGAGATTGAGCTGCCTACAGGCAGGACTATAGCTGGAATGGGATTACCTCGAGGGCTCATCGTTATAGCAGGCCCCGCATTCCACGGGAAGACAACCCTAGCAGAGGCCATAGCTTCGGGAGTATGGAACCACATTCCCGGGGATGGGAGGGAGTTGGTAGTCACGGACGAAAGCGCATTCTATGTTAGTAGCGAGAATGGTAGGTGGGTGTCTTGCGTTGACGTGTCAAGCCTTATATTATCCCTTCCTGGCGGAAGGAGCACTAGTTGCTTTTCAACGGTAGACGCCAGCGGTGCTACTAGCCTTGCAGCTAGTATTCAAGAAGCTGTTGAGGCGGGGGCCCAGGTCATCATAGTAGATGAGGATGAGGCAGCTTCAAACATGATCCATAGGGACCACTGGGCTGAGGCTGTAACGGGCAAAAGGACTTTAAACCCGTTAAGCGATGTGGCGCCCTCCATGAAAAACGAGGGCTTGAGCGTTGTCATAGTGGCTAGCGGCGCTGTGCCCCTTCTAGCTGAGGCAGACTCTATAATAGTGATGGACGAGTACCGAGCTAGAGACGCTACTAACTATAGATTTGAGGCTAAAAAGGCTCTGAAGGCTATGGGTTACGAGAGGGGGCCTCCGTATAAGAGGCCGAGGGTTAGAAGAGTTGTTAAGCCGCTCTACGTGGAGAAGGTTAAGGTTAAAGGGCGTATGATCGAAGGTAAGGCTCTCAGGGATAGGGTTGACCTTAGGCCTCTCAAACAGTTAGAAGAGGAGCCCCAGGTACATACTGCTGTAAGGGCTGCATTAGCGATAGCCTCTAAGGGCGGGGTTGCTATAGCCGGTGAAGCCCAGAGGCTCTCGGAGATGCTGTGGAAGTGGGACTATAGGGCTATTACTAAGACTCCGGGCCCGGATCTAGCCTATGTGAGGCCTATGGATATAGCCTTCGTAGTTAATAGGCTTCCTGGGTTAGAGGCTTCTATAATCTAAGAGGCTAGCAGGGACGCTCCTACAATGGCCATTACCATGCCCATGAACGTGAAGCCCAGATTCACTAGCGGGTCGTCCCAGGCAAATAGCGAGAGCCTAACTCTCTTTCCCCACAGATAAACTCCGCCTGGCGTCATCATGTCCGAAGCTAGATGGCTAAAGGCTGAAGCTACAAACGCTATAGAGCCTCTGAAGGCTGCTGGAGGTCCTAGCGGAAACCCCACAATGAAGCCTATGGCAGCCGACAATGGTATGAGAGTCTCGAAGCTATGAAGCATCTTAGTCCTATAAACACTTCGTCCCCTTCTACTGTGGGAGAGTCTGTCGATGAAGGGATGGATTCCGGCAGCAAGAATGGACACATAGATGGCCTCCCACCACGGAGACCCTAGTAGGGCCATTGCTAGGATGGAGGCTCCAAATCCTAGAACTACGTGGGTTTGAACCTTCATTGGCGCCCCTAGAGTATAGTGAAAATAATACTTGATATACCCACGCTTCAGGGTAGGAAGCCTAGGACGCCTTTAAGACCAAATATGGTTCCTAGCACGTCGCCGAAGATGTAGGCTGCTGCTGCGGTGCCAAAGAGTATTCCGGTATTCTCTAGGAACTCCCGCTTAAAGCTGGTCTCGTTTATCACGCTACTATAGAACGTGAAGAATGCTACTAGCATTACAGCTATGGCTACGCTCGCCACGAACGCTAATATGCTAGAGTGGGTTATGAAGTAGGGGAGGGCTAGAAGCACTACTGCGATGAAGTAAGCAACCCCGGTAGCAGCCGCAGAGGGTAGTGGAGCCTCGCTACCTTCATGCTTAGCCTGTAGGTATGCAGCCGCAGCCATTGAAATTGCTGCTGAGAGACCCACTATTAGCCCCGCGACACCCGCCACAATGGTAGTAGCGGTTGCGCCGAGGAAGCCCGCGTGGACTCCAGTAATCTCCATGATAGCGTCTGCCAGTCCTAGAGCTATAAATCCCAGATATCTAACTATCTTCTCGTTTATCTGGCTCATAAGGTTCCTCTCATGCTCCTCTTCATCCCTTATAATCTCCTCTAGCTTCTCCCTTTCTTCCCCCTTAAGCTTAGAAAGGTACTGTTTGTAAGCCTTGATAACCTCGGATTCATGGATCTCGAGGAGCTTGACTGTAAAGGTTAAGCCTAATATCTTCCTTGCTAAGAGGAGGGCATACAAGTACCTCTTCGACACCTCTACCTTGCAATCTTTCCCTATAAGATCCCTCCAGAACTCGTAGTGCCTTAGCTCGTGGCTTGCCATTCTCTCCAGTAGCTTCTTACGCTCGGGGTTGCCCTCCTTCTCGGCAAGGAACTTATAGATTATGTAGTCCTTATACTCGTCCATGCAAAATGCCTCTTCAACGCCCTCCCCTAAAGCCTCAACAGCTTTCATAGCACCCCAACCATAAAGTCTAGTGAGGCTGTCGGCAAAATACTTTAAACCACAGTGTATACCGCTTCACCTCCCTTAAGGGCGCCGGAAGCTATAACCATCGCCCTCTAATATTGAATGTGGAGGTCCTCCCCCGGGGCCCTAGTGAAGAGGCTAGACGACGCCGAATGCTAAATGAGGAGAAGGCGCCGCTGAGCGGCCTCGGGGGAGGACCTCTGGGGTGGCCCTAGTGACTGGTAAGTACGTTGAGAGGGCCGTGAAGGTGTTCTTGTCTACAGGTACTAGATTCCCTCGAAGAGTCGTCTGGGCTATGGGTATGGTTAAGTATGCCGCTGCGAAGGCTAACATAGAGTTAGGCTTACTAGACCCTAAAGTGGGAAAGGCGATAATGGAAGCCGCCCTAGAGCTCGCCCGGGGCGAGATGGATGACAGGATTGTGGTTGACGTGTTTCAGACGGGTAGCGGGACCGGGCTTAACATGAACGTTAACGAGGTAATAGCTGAAAGAGCCTCTGAGATAGCTGGAGTCAAGGTGCACCCTAACGACCATGTAAATATGAGCCAGTCTAGCAACGACGTTATACCAACGGCTATGAGAATTGCAGCCTACGCAGAGGTAACGGAAAACCTAATACCTGCAGCAAAGAAGCTTGCTGAAAGACTTAGTGACCTTGAGAAGCGCTATGAGGCTACCGTGAAACCCGGCCGGACCCACCTAAGAGACGCCCTCCCAGTCACGTTCGGACAGGAAATGGGTGCTTATAGGGACGCTATTGAGAGGGACATTGAAGCTTTAGAGTGGGCTGCTAGCCAGGTCCTCGAGGTGCCGCTAGGAGGCACCGCTGTGGGTACGGGGTTAAACGCTCACCCTGAGTATCCCGAGAGGGCTGTGAGGGCTCTAGCTGAGGTCTCCGGGGTTCCTGTGAGACCTGCTAGGAGTAGGTTTAGGGCTATGAGGCTAGTAACGGACCTGTTGGTGCTCAGCTCTGCTATAAAGGCTCTAGCCGTAGACCTTTGGAGGCTGTCACAGGACTTGAGGCTGATGTACTCTGGGCCCTTCACGGGGATAGCCGAAATAGATATACCCCAGGAAGTACCCGGTAGCAGTATGATGCCTGGTAAGGTTAACCCCGTGACTGTAGAGGCCGTGATGCAAGCCTCATCATACATAATAGGCTTAGACTCGTCCCTAACTCAAGCCTCCCTCCTAGGAGAATTCGAGCTGAGCATGGGCCTCCCCCTTGCAGGCTACGTGGTTGTCAGTGAAGCTTCTATAGCGGCTGAGGCCGCCTCAAAGCTTGCAGACCTAGTGCTATCGAGGGTGAAGCCCCTCGAGGATAGGATGAGGGAGATGGCTGAGAAGAGCCAGGCCCTGATAACGCTAGTCTCCCCTATCATAGGCTACGAGAAGGCGGCTGAGGTCTCCAAGATGCTGTATGAGGGTAAGAGTATCAGGGAGGCTCTAAAGGCTGTAGGCCTCAGCGACGAAGAGATAAACGCGATACTAGACCTTAGAAAGCTAGTTAAGCCCGGCATACCAAGTCTTGAGGTTGGGAGGAGAAAGTGAAGGTTGCCGTTGTAAGGGCTGAGCATGGGCGTGTCGTAGAAAGCTACGAGTTTGAAGGCCGCCTCGAGGACATAGTGAAGGATATAGTGAAGCAGGTTGTAGAAGAGTGGAGGCCCGGAGAGAGCGACTTGCTAGTGACTAGAGAGTCTAGGGAGATCACAGTTGCTGGCGAAGCCGACGAGGGCGTCGTGAGGGAGCTAGAGGAGAGGGGGCTAGTGGCTAGGGAAGGCGGTAGCCTGAAGGCCCTTGTAACCATCTATTACATATATTTTGACGTGAAACTCGAGGAAGAGTCCGAGGAGTATGTATCCAATAAAATCTACGTTATAGCGCCCTTGGTGGCTAAGGAGTTCAAGTACGAGCTAGAGAGAGAGGCTGCATCGTGGACTGCGTGGGGCGAGGAGCCCTCCGGCATAAGGGTAGAGTGAGCTTAAAACCCCTAAAACCCAGTGGGAGACGTGGCTGTGAAGACCCTGGAGGGGAGGATGAGCCATGTCCAAGCCCCCACACGTGAGGTTCGAAGTTCCCGAGGACCTAGCTGAAAAGGTGTATGAGGCCGTTAGGATAGCGAGACAAACCGGGAAGATAAAGAAGGGTACTAACGAGACCACGAAGGCCGTCGACAGAGGCCTAGCAAAACTCGTAATAATAGCTGAAGACGTAGACCCTCCAGAGATAGTTATGCACTTACCCCTCCTCTGCGACGAGAAGAAGATACCATACGTATATGTACCCAGCAAGAAGAGGCTTGGTGAGGCCGCAGGCATCGAGGTGGCTGCTGCAAGCGCAGCTATAATAGAGCCCGGGGACGCCGCGCCACTAGTCAACGAGATCGTAGAGAAGGTTAAGGAGCTTAGGGCTAAAGCTGGAGTCTAATCCCTCTTCACTCATTAAATCTTTCTGGGTCTCGTAAACCATGTTTTTAATAACCCCCCTTGAACAATCTTTTCGCGTCAGGGAGTTTATGTGGAGCCACGCCATTGCGCCAGGTTTAAGGCCTCAAGCCTTGAAAGCTTCTATGGCATAGACTCTACACTACTTCCTAACAACCCCGAAGCTATAATACAATTCCCTTACGGCTTCAGGGTTGTGGAAGTTAGACCTAGGGGTAAGGGTAGCGGGTATTATCTATATTTTGTTAAGAGGGTTAACATGAGCAGCATGAAGGCTGCTTGGATGCTTAAGCTCGCCACAGGATGTAGGAAACCGTCGCTCGCAGGCCTTAAAGACACCTGCGCTGTAGCGTACCAGTACATCTCTCTTAAATGCTCCCATACACCCCCCCTTACCATCTCCATAGGGAATCTAGGGTTCAAGGCGTGGCTTGTAGGAATGGGAGGCCGGTTCAATCCAGGGAGCCACGAAGGCAATATATTCAGGGTTAGGATTTCCACAAGGCTCCCGAAGACTTTCTGCTCAAGGCTTGAGAAGCTATCCTGGATACCAGGCTTCTTCGGGCCTCAGAGATTCGGTGTTGATAGGCCTAACAGCCACCTATATGCACTTCACACCCTTAAAGGCGACCTTGAAAGGCTTATCGCAGAGTCCCTTTACAGGTACCCGGGGGAGTGGAGGTCCTGCCCCGGCGACTATGAGAGAAGGCTACTAAAGTCTCCGTGGAGGCCCCAACTACCTAGAGTGGTCTTTGAGGCGCTCCAGTCATTTCTTTTTAATGAAGCCCTTTCAGAGGCCCTCCGGAGGGGTCTCAACCCGGAGATGATAGGTGAGAAGAGAATCTGGGTTAGTTGTCCTGGAGGCTTTAGGGTTAGGGTGCCGGCGGCTAGGCTTCCCCACGAGAGGCTTTCCACGCGTAAGACTCTCTGGGCTAGGATCGTCTCGGAAGTGTCCAAGGAGGCTGGTATAGACCTTAAACTGCTGGGGTATAAGGCCGGTTTAAGGCCCGCCTTAAGACCGCTAGTATACCCGGTATGCAGGGTTAAATGCAGGCCTGGTGAGGGTGAGGTTCTAGCGATCTTAGCGCTCCCCCCGGGAGCCTACGCAACAATAGCCTTCAGGACCGCAGCTCTGATAGACTGGGATGAATCTTATTCAGCCTGTGTAAGGATCTAGCCCTCAACACCCAGGTAGGACCTAAGGAGGCTCCGGAGCCTCTTCAAAGCCCTGATCTTCTCTCTATCTCCTAGCCGGGCCGCCTCTATAGCTTCCTCCAACGTTAGAGTGACCCTCTCAACAGTCTCCCTAGAATACTTATATGGCACGCCATCCTTACCGCCTACAGCGTAGGCATAGGCGAAGGGGTTTAGAGGGGCTGTGACAGGGTCTCTAGTAGAAGTGGGTATACTATAGATGAGATCCGCCACCAATGCAAGGGCCCTAACAACTTTAGGCGTGACGCCGGGCGCGTCTAGTAGGTCCTCCTCACTCGCTAAACCATGCCTCTCAAGCTCTATTAAAGCCTTTTCGAGCCTCGAGTCTATCTTAACAGGCCTGTAATAAGCCGGCTTCTCAAGCGGCTTATTAGGCCGATTTCCTGTGAAATCTAGGAGCGTAGGCCTACCTTCGACAAGCCTGTTAGCCTCAGCTATGAGCTTCTTAAGCCGCCTAGCCCCCTCACCTACCAGGTCTACGAAAAACCTCCTAGCATCCCTACTCTCCCTCGCAGTAACATTAACCACACTATTCTCAGGCGAACCCGCCACCCCAGAGTGAGGCTCCTCGACAGCAAGCCTATCCACGTGATACCTACGAGCCATACCCCTCTCAGCGTTCATACCCTGCTGCACTACAACGATAGCCTTTTCAGAAGCAACAAAGACCGCGTGGTGGTAAACCTCATAGCCGTCCTGGAGCAGGGCCGAGTCGATCCTGGCAGCCGCCCTACTAAACCTCTCAATAAGACGGGCATCTACACCCAGCCTCCTTTCAGCTTCTCTAGCTTCTTCAGGCACAAGACGCATCCTACCGCCCTTGCCCCCCAATACGAGGAACTGGAGGTCCTCGCTCTCCCAGCTAACCCTCTTCAATACTGCAGTCAATACTGTAGTGCTCCCGCTACTATCCCAGTCCATCCCTATCACGTTGTTAAAGGCCTGGAACCAGACAGGGTCTGAAAGACCTCTCACCAGGGCTTCAGGCCCATGAACATCGACTATAGCTCTAGCGATCGCTGCTGCCATCCTCTCCATATACCTAATCATCCACAAAGGCACCCTTCCCCCGTGAAGGGGGAGGTCTGCAACGCCAACACCCACCCTCTCACACCCTATAAAAACGTTAAGGAGTTTAAGGTATAAAGTAGGTCCCAGATCAGGCTAAAGAGCCTTATGAAGCAAGGAAGAATTCCCATCTATTTCCCACCCGTTAAACACGAGGCTAACGCTTAAAACTACTAGTTGCTACCCCCAGAAACGACTACCCGGAGAAGCGCAGAGAGGCGGAGAGGTGGACTGGAAATGGCCTGTGAGGGCGCCCCCGAGATCAGGATCGGAAGGAAGCCCGTCATGAACTACGTGCTAGCTATACTAACCACCCTAATGGAGCAGAACACAAACCAGGTAGTAGTAAAGGCTAGGGGTAGGAACATAAACAAGGCCATAGACGCCGTAGAGATAGTAAGAAAGAGGTTCGCAAGGAACGTCGAGATAAAGGAGATAAAGATCGACAGCCAGGAACTAGAAGTAGTAACCCCCACCGAGGGAGGAGAGCAAGGCCAGCCTAGGAGGAGGAGGGTTAGCAGCATAGACATCTGCCTAGAGAAGAAGGAGGAGGCTGCAGCCTAGATAGCTCAGGGGCCATAAAGAGAAGGCAAAGCAGTTTTTTCCGGCCGAGTAACGACGCCTTGGAGAGACTCTACCTATGGAGGGCAAGACGGCCGGGTTGATGCTGTCGAGATGAGAGTTCCTACTCAATATCACGTTAATAAGGATCTAAATATGCCCCTACTCCACCTTAACTACTCTCCACTTCCCGTAACCCACAAGGACTCTAATGTAGCCTCTAAGCATCTTATCGACTTCCTCGTCGCCAGTATCCACTCTAAGGGTCTTGAGACCCTTAAGCTTGTCTTGAGTGGCGACAACTATCAAATTATCCTTGCCAACATTTTTAACGACTTGAGGGCTAATCTGCTGGTTACCCCTGCCTAATATGAAGCCTTGACCACCTATCGGGGTCACTACGACCTTGGCCCTCCTATACCTCTGAATAAGTTCTAGTATACCTTTCTCATCTAAATCCACCCCCACTAGCCTTCCGTTATGCACCGCATCTACGCCGAGTAGCGTCTTCTTAACCCCCATTCTCTCGGCTATCCTGGCGATGGTGGAGCCTGGGCCTAGTATGTAGAGTGTGCATTCCTCGACGATCTCCCTTACGAAGAACTCTGCTATCTCCTCTAAACCTTCACCCCTAGAAGGCGATTTAGATGCTTCAACAACAACTCCCTCAACTACAGGGACTAAGAGGTAGCCGTAAGTCCTTAAAACAAGCCTACCCCTCCTAAACTCGTCCTCGTCCACGTCAATAACAGGTCTCTCTTCGAGCACAGCCCTACCCTGGAGTGCCGCCATGACTACGCTGGCAGCGGCTTCAGGGTTAACTGCGAAGACGGCACTATACATCTTAACACCTGCAGGAACGCCGACTACCGGCAAGCTACTCCCGATAGCCGTGTAGATGTCACGAGCAGTGCCATCGCCGCCTACGAATGCTAATAGCTCCACCTTTCTAGCGAGAGCCCTAGCACACCTTATAGTATCGTGGGCCGTAGTAGGCCATATCTTAGGAGGCACGCACGGCTCAGTGACAACCCTAAGCCCTAAAGACCCCAGGCTCTCAACCCCCATAAGCCCTGGAGGAGCTAGGACCTCCACCTCAACCCCAGCCCTCTCAGCCTCCTTTCTAAGAGCTTGAGCAAACCTCCTAGCTCTAGTAGGGCTGACTAGCTCGACACCCTCCATGACAGCTCTTATCCCGTAAGCCCCATCACTACCCTTAAACCCAAGCCTCCCCCCAACACCCGCTATAGGAT
>WAKF01000059.1 GCA_015523465.1 Aeropyrum sp. | reverse complement strand
TCCCTCCGATAACCTATGAGGCTCTAACCCTCAGCGTTAAGTCTCCCTCGCCCCCCAAATATCTGTGGCTCCCGGGCGGGGGGGTGCCTAGTAGTGTCTGGGGAGGGCCTCAAGTTCGAGGTGATTGAGATCCCCATCCCTGAGGGTACGAACGTGATCATAGGGAAGAGCCACTTCATAAAGACCGTGGAGGACCTATACGAGGCCCTAGTCACTAGCTGCCCCTCCCTGAAGTTCGGGATAGCCTTCTGCGAGGCTTCGGGTAAGAGGCTTGTAAGGCATGATGGAAACGACGAGGAGCTCAGAAAGCTTGCTATAGAAGCCTGCATGAAGATAGGGGCGGGTCACGTGTTCGTGATATACCTGAGGGAAGGGTGGCCTATCAACGTGCTCAATGCTATAAAGCACGTGCAGGAAGTAGTCTCGATCGAGGCTGCCACAGCTAACCCTCTCAAGGTTATAGTGGCGGATCTAGGAGAGCAGCGAGCACTCTTAGGGGTCGCCGACGGCTTTAAGCCCCTAGGGGTTGAGGGCGACGAGGATATAAGGGAGAGGAAGGAGTTCCTGAGGAAGATAGGCTATAAGAGGTAGTTGGAGTCTAGGTCCTACCCTACGCCAACCCTAGCTTCTCTTTTATCCACTTCAACTTCAACTCAAGCCTCTTCCTCCTATGCCTCGGGGGCGCTTGCACACTGTGACCATGACTACCCTTCCTGAATACTACTAGCCTGCTCTCCTTACCCCGAGATAGCAGCGCTACGTGCATGGCTAGAGCCTGGTCTATGAAGCACCGGTAGTCCTCCATGCTATGTATTATGAGTAGTGGCGTCTCAACCTTATCCACGTTGAAAGCCGGGCTCCTCTTCACGTACTCCTCTAGGTTGTCTAGGGGGGTACCCCCTATCTGGTCCGGGTCGAACCAGTAGCCTATGTCAGAGGCCCAGTAGTCTGCTATCCAGTCAGCTATCCCATTCTCGCTCACCGCCGCCTTGAACCTATTAGTCTTAGTCACCACGACGTTCGTCATGTAACCTCCATAGCTTATACCCGTAACAGCCATCCTGCTTGCATCCACAGGGAACTCTTTTACTACCTTATCTAGGAATTCCATAAGCTGCCTGTAATCGTCCTCTCCATACCGGCCCCTTATATCAGCGAACTCCTCGCTATAACCGTCACTACCCCGAGGATTCGCATACGCCACTATGAAGCCCTCGGATGCGAAGAGCTGCATCTCGGGGTAAAAGGCGTAGCCGTACATAGCCTTCGGGCCCCCATGAATGAATAGTATAAGGGGGTACCTGCGGCCCTCTTCAGCCCCTGGGGGTAGGAGGACCCACCCCTCCACCCTATCCCCGCCGGCTTCGACCTCAACCCTAACAGGCTTAGACAGCGTGGCTTTCCTGGGTAGCCACTCGTTAACCCTGCTAACCCTCTCAACCCTCCCGCCGTCGAGCAGATAGACTTCGGGGGGCTCTGTGGGGGTCGAGGCTATAAATGCCACCCTCCCCCCGGCTGCGTGGGCGTCTACTACGAACATATCCCTCCTAACCAGGTCCTCGATCCCGCCCCCCTCTATTGGGACCCTCGCGATCACGGACCTCCCAGAATCCTTGTATACTATGACTGCGCCGCCCTCAACCTCGCCCGCCAGCCCAGAGACATTCCTATCAAGCGCCTGGCATGTAAGGCACTCGGCACCTCTAGGTCCTAGCCTGTAGAGCCTATAGTGGCTAGCAAGCCCCCGAGGCCTCCTATGAGCCGTCATCACGGGCTTGCCCTCAACACACCCTATAGCGCCCACAGTGAACCCCTCAGCCTCGACCCTAGCAGCTCCCTCAGCATCAACGCTCTTCACTAGCATATCTAGGGGGTCCCTCCAGGTCCTAGGAGTGGCATAGTAGATCCTACCCCCACAAACTCCCAAAGCTATAACGCCGTGCTCCTCGCTTGTGAGTTTAGAGGTGGAGCCTGAGTCGGCATCTACTAGGTATACTTGACCCCTCAACCCGGCTACTATGCCAGACCCGTCGTACCAGAGAGGTAGCCTATCTGTAGCCACATAGTCCTCATCGTACTCACCCTTAACCTCCTCATAGGCTATAACGGCTAGCCTCCCCTCGTCAAGCCATTCAAGGCTCGAAACCCCGTGCTTAAACCATGCAACCCTCCTAGGCTCCCCGTCGAAGCCGTAAACGTATACCCCAGAACCCTTCTGCTTACCCCCCTCCCTAGAGCTTATGAAAGCTAGCCTATCCCCCTGGGGGCTCCACTTGGGGCTACTATCCCCTTCACCCTGAAGATACGCCTCCCTCCCGTCAGGCCTCCTAACCCTGATCTCACTCCTATTTTTATTAGCCTCGAGGTCGCTTACTGTGAGGCCGTAAGCCACGCTACCCTCGATCGACAAGTTTACAGTATGTATCCTAGCGATCCTGAGCACATCATCTATGCCCAGCCTTCCAGAACCCAACCGCCCCCTCACCCAGCCTTTGGTGGGAGTAGCCCTCCCATCTCGCCTATCTCCTTCCCAGCCTCCTCCAGGTCCTTATGGGTGTCAATGCTCCTCCAGTAATACGGCGGCGTCTCGTACTTCACCGCTAGGAGCCTCCTCTCTATTGCAAGCTGGGGGAAGGTAGTCTTCTCTATATCCCCCCTCTCGGGCAGATAGCTTAGTATTTCGGGCTTGAAGGCGTAGACGCCAGCGTTGATCCAGTAGTCGTAGAGGAACGGCTTCTCCCTAAAACCTAGCACAGTGCTATCCTCAAGCTCCAGTATACCGAAGGGGCTTCTCAAAGGTACCGCTGCTATGGCCGCCACAGCCCTATTACCTTGTACCACGCTTATGAGCCTACGGGGGTCAATGTTGGTTATAACGTCTCCGTTAGTGACGATCACGACCTCCTCACGCTCTATTATGTGGGAGGCATTTCTTATAGCACCCCCCGTCCCGAGAGGCTGATCCTCTATCACATAGGTGATCCTCACCCCGAACTTAGAGCCGCTTCCAAGGGCTTCTATGAGCTTCTCCTTCAAATAGCCAGCCAGGATAACCACGTCCCTAACGCCATAATACTTAAGCCACTCTAGCTGGTAAACGATCACAGGCTTACCGGCAACCTCCAACAAGGGCTTAGGCACAGTTTCTGTGAGAGGCCTCAGCCTCTTCCCAAACCCCCCTGCAAGGATGAGAGCAACAACCACGAATCTATCACCAAAGAACCATTGTGGGTAGCGTAAGGAAATAAGTGTAGCGTCTAGAAAGGGGCTTGTGAAGGACTTATGGAGAAGACGTGAGAAAACTTCACATGTACTTATAAGCTCGGCATTTCAAATCTAACGATTGAGGCTCAAATAGGGGCCTATATCCCTTAAGCCCCCCTCGGGGGCGCCTACCTAAGGGTAAGCTTCAGGCTTGGAGGTTAGGTGTTGAAGGTTGATAATAGCTGAGCCTCCGAGGTTCGAGGTGTACGGTGCAATCAAGATATTTGACGTTGCAAGGGTGCTCGCCCTCTCCGGCGGGAGGAGAAGTAGGCTTACTACTGCTTTCACCGCCGAGAGAGGGGTGCTGGAGGATGTAGCTGCTAGGACCGCGATCATAGTGCCCATTAAGGACGAGGACATGTTGACTCTAGAGAACATTCTCCGGGCGATCCCCCTCGACTCCCTGGTTATATTGGTCTCGGCCTCTAGGAGGAGCCCCTTTGACGCTTTTAAGAGCGAGGTTGAGCTGGCTAGGCTTGTAGCCTCAAGCCTTAAACGAGACATACTAGTTGTGTATCAGTTCGATGAAGGGTGGAGGGAGGCCCTCTCGGGTACTCAGCTCGAATCTATGCTGGGGGAGTCGGGGGTTAGGGAGGGTAAGGGTGAAGGCATGATCCTGGGGGTTCTGGCAGCCGCCGCCCTTGGAGCCGATTACGTGGGGTTCATAGATAGCGATAACTACGTGCCCGGGGCGGCGTGGGAGTACTCTATGATATACTACACGACCTTTGCATCCAGGCCTCGGGATAGGGTCATGGTGAGGATTGTATGGCCCTTTAAAGGTAAGCTTGCGTCGAGCGACATGTACTTGAGGAAGAGGGGTAGGGTCTCGATGCACACTAACACGGTGCTAAACAACGCTTTATCAAGGGTTAGGAGGATAGAGACTGAGATAGTCAAGACTGCCAACTCTGGAGAACACGCTATGAGCATGGAGATAGCCTTGACGCTAGACTGGGCCGGGGGCTTCGCTGTAGAGCCTTACCAGATGGTGTGGCTGTTCGAGAAGTGCTACATGCAGGCCGACGAGGCATCATGCCCCTTCCTGCCGGATTACGTCTATGTGTACCAGGTCGAGCCCAGGAACCCTCATATACACGCTGAGAGGGGTGATGAGCATATAGCCTCCATGATCGCCGTTAGCTTAGGAACGATTTACCACTCTAGGCTCGCGGTGAACGGGGTAAGAGAGACAATAGAGAAGGTACTCAGGGAGTACAACTTGAACCCGCCGCCGCCCAAGCCTAGAATATATACACTGCGAGGCGTTGATCCTAAGAGCGTGATCGAGAGGTTCTTGTCGGAGTCTAGGGATAGCGTCTATTTCCAGTATTCTTGAGGTCGTGGCGGCGTTGAAGAGGAGTTGCAGCCTGCTGGTGGCTACAGACCTAGATGGCACTCTGCTTGGTCCTGGAGAGGCGTTTACGGGCGAGGCTAGGACCTTCCTCCAGAAGCTCGTAAGCCTTGGGGCCTTAGTAGTTCCTGTGACGGCTAAGAGCGTCTGGGAAATAGTGGTTGTATGGAGGGAGGTCCTAGGCCTCGCCGGCGAGCCCCTGATAGCTATAGCCGAGTCGGGCGGGGCCATCTACGCCCCCCCAGGCACCCTCAGGTCGCCTACAGGTTACGAGAGCGAGTTGAACCTGGAGTACGTTGAGATCGGAGCTAGACTAGGGGAGGTCGAAGACGCTATAGACTATGTAGCATCGGCTTGCCAAGGGTTCCGTAGGCTATCCAAAGCAGGCCCCCTGGAAGCCTCGAGGATCACAGGGCTCCCTCCAGGGAGAGCTGCCATAGCGGCTAAGCGCAGGTACCTGGAGGTCCTATGGCATCCTGATCAGAAGTGCATGGAAGCGGCTGAGGCTCGAGCCTTAGAGCTGAGACTCTACACCCACAGGTCTACGAGGCTACTCCACGTGGGAGCGCATGGAGGTAAGAGGCGGGCTCTCGAAAGACTGCTGATAGAGCCCTGGGCTAGAGACTGTAAGCTCCTAGTAGCGATAGGCGATATGGACGCTGACGAGGAGATGCTTGAGATAGCAGATATAGCGGTGCACGTACCCTCTAACCCTGAGAAGAGACCGGCTAGGCCTGTATATAGGATACCCTCGCCGCTCCCAGCACCCCACGCCATAGCATGGATAGTTGAAAGGATCCTGGAGCCCAGGCTGCCGCTTTAATCAGAGAAGCGTGTTAAAAGAGATGGGGAGGACGCGTTGGAATGGGGGTCTTACATGTACTCCCAGATGCCCTTCCCCTTGTAGTTGTATACTATAGTCTTCAGGGCTGTGACATATTCTATGCTGTAGCCGATCCCCTCCCTCCCGATGCCGGAGTCCTTCCTGCCGCCGAAGGGGTAGTAGCCTATGCCGTGCCTCGGGTACTCGTTTATATAGATTGCGCCGACCTCGAGGAATCTGATCAGCTTCCTAATCCTAGCTATGTTCTCCCCGAAGATCGCAGCGTCTAGCCCATACCGCCTACCGTTCGCCAGCTCTATAGCCTCGTCGAGGTCCCTGAAGGACGTTATGACGGCTACGGGTGCGAAGACCTCGTCCCTGTAGAGCCTGAGCTTCCTTAGCACCCTCTTATCAGCAACCTCTACCAGCGTAGGCTCTACATAGCTACCCTTAATCCTCCTACCACCCACCAGGACCTTACCGCCAGCCCTCTCAGCCTCCCTGACAGCCTCTATCATCTCCTCCGCAGCCTTCTCATCTATCAGGGGACCCATATCAGTGTCAGGCTCCCTCGGGTCGCCCACCTTAACCTTTAGTAGCTCGTTCACAAGCAGCTTCTTGAAGGTATCGTAGACCGGCTCCTCTACGAGGACCAGCTTTATAGCGTCACACCTCTGCCCAGAGTAGCTCGTTATCCCTGTAGCTATCTTCTGAGCGGCCATCTTGAGGTCTGCATCGGCGAGGACTATAGCCGGGTCGCCGCCGCCTAGCTCCATTATAAGCTGCTTTATACCGGCATGCTTCATCACTTGTACGCCTGTAGAGCTGCTGCCAGTCAGGCTTATCACGTGTATCCTCCTATCGGCTACCAGGCGGGTAGTCTCCCTCCCCGGTATAGTGGCTACTGCTAGAGCGTCGCCTGGGAACCCTGCCTCGAGGGCTAGCCTGGCGAACATGAGGACTGGTATTGGATCTGCGCTGGGGGGCTTAACTATGAATGCGTTGCCGGGTATAATGCTGTATACGAACTTGTTCACCGTGTCGAAGAGGGGGTAGTTGAATGGTATGATAGCTAGAACGACCCCGTAGGGCTCCCTCCTAACTATAGCCTCGCTCTCCAGGGTATGGTGGCTCCAGTCCCCCGGAATGTAGTCGCCACCGAGCCTCCTAAGATCTAGAGAGGCCTTGTCTAGCCTGTCAATGCTAGCCTCGACCTCAGCCCAAGCCTGCTTCCTAGTCTTTCCCGCAGTCACGATCAGGGCTTGAGCTAGGTCCTCCGCAGCCTCTTCCATAAGCCTCGCCAGCTTCCTGAGTATACTCAGCCTCCTCTCGCCTGGAAGGTCCCTCACACTCCACCTGCCATACGCATAAACCCTCTCCAACCCCCTGTCAATGAGGTCCCACGTAGGCTTCACAACCCTAGCCACAACACTACCGTCAATAGGCGTGCGCACATCAGTATAGCCTTCACCCTCCTCAACCCACCTACCATCAATGTAAGTCTTATATACGGGGACTTCAGCCTCTACTACAAGCTCCCTGAGGAGATCGTGACGGGGTTTCAGAGGCGGAACCAACCCTAATCTACCTCACAGGCTTTCTGCCTCACTCAAACCTAAACTCGCCTCCCCCAGATAAACTTTCTCAGGCACCTTGTCAACTCGCACCTTCAATACTAGCTAGAGCGGGAAGATGCAGGAACCCCTACCTGTCATGTATCTTAAGCCTAATCTCTCCTAGCTTCTCTCGACGGCGATAAGCGAAGTCTGAGAGGCACTCCTAATAGATTCAGTAACTATTAATCACTTACAGAGGGGTCCCCCCTCTAGAGACTTTCAATTCACCTTTACATGGGAAGGGGATAGTAGCCCCCTCTGCAGGCCCGCAGTCCGAGGGAAATTCCTCTTTCGCCCGGAGGGTAACGTAATACACAGGCTTCCTACATCCGGGCTTTAACGCGAGGGAGGGTGAGGTTACAGTGGGATTAGAGGTTAGTGGAGTCGGTATTATAGCCTTTGTCTGTAGGGGGTGCCAGGCTAAGCTCTACTGGTACGTTATCGGGGACGGCCCTCAGGGTAACAGGAACAAGTTCAACGGGCCCCCTACCCCGGAGAGGGCGCTAAGCGGGTACGACAGCCACGAGTGCCCAGTATGCGGTAGAAGGCTCAGCCTGAGGCCCCTGAGGATGGAGATCATGACCGTAAAGGAGTTCCATGAAAGGTATGTCGTTACAGACTACCAGGTGCTCGAAAGGAGTAGTGTAGTCGAAGAACCACAAATTCACTCAGTACCTAGCAGCGTCGGGGAAGTTGCTGAGGCCGATAACCTCTAGCACAAGGTTTTTTATAGTATCGTAGGAGCCCCGGGGGCAACCCTTCTTAACGTAGGCTCTCAACTCACCCCGGAGCACACCCCTCCTTACCTCCATGAGTAGCCGTTGGTGGAGCCTCGCGAGCCCAGAGAGGAGCCTGGCTACGTTTCCGCACCCCTCTGTGTGCGAGTCAAGGTCTATTATGTACGCTCTACCCGTCCCCGTATATACTATGTTTCTCCACGGTCTATGTAGCTCTAGGTGGAGTATTCCACCGGCATCGAGGCTACGAGCAGCGTCTAGAGCCTCCGAGACTAGCTGCGGCGTCAGCCCCAAGTCCTCCAGGGCTTCCCCTAGAAGAGGGCCCTCAACGTACTCCATAACTATCACGTTATCATCTACGTAATACGGTCTGGGCGAGGCGCCGAGCCTCCAAGCCCGCTCCAAGGCTGAGCCCTCCCAAGCCAGGCTCTCCCTCCTAGAGTCTAGCCTCCTAACCTTCACAGCCCTAAGACCCCAGCGGGTATATGCAAGGGCGACGACGCTTGCATGCCCCTTCCCCAGCAGGGAGCAGATGTTGTAGACACCTGAGGCCTCAAGGCTAGCAACGACTCTAAGGCAGCCCGGGAGGCCCGGAGGATAGCACAGACCCTCTAACCCTCCTCCAACGCAGCTCGAAGCCAGCGAGGCGTGGGGTCTCTCAGCTCCTCTAGGGGCCCTGGGAGCCCGCAGGGAGAGGGCCACGTGCACTCCACCACCATGTACCCCCTATATCCTGGGGGCTTAGCAAGGCCCTCCAAGGCCCTCTCAGCCTCGAAGGCAGCCCCCGAGAGCCTAGAGGGCCTTGCGCCCCTAATAGACCCGTCATCGCCCACCCACAACCACCCACCCTCAACGACCCTTTTCTCGACGAAACCCAGAACCCTATCCACCCTAGCCCAAGCTTCAGGGCCTCCCCGAGCCTCTAACTTCGGCGTGGTAGTGGTTGGCATGTGCACGTAAGCTGCCGCTATAGTGGCTTCATCAGTCCAAAAACTCCGGTAGACCGCCGGATAGCCTCTCGAGGTTAGAACCCTATAGAGGCCGTCTGCGAGCCTCTTAAGCCTCCCCCACACAGCCTCCGGGGGGTGAAGGTAGAAGTCTCCGTAGAGCACTACAGCCACGCCGGGCATAGGCTTGTATCGAGGCTTGCCTAGGAAGAGGTGGAAGAGCCTCTGGGTTGGCCTCTCCAGATAGACTCTCGAGGCTAGGACTAGGGTTGCAAGGCTCCTCGTAGACACGGCTGCAGCAGCGTTCCTCTCGGGGTCTACAGGATCTACCACTATTAGAGGGCTATCCCTATACCTCCTCCTCAAGGCACCCTCATCGCCCACCCCCTCGGGGTCAACGTAGACTGGAGGCCTCCACCGGGCCGCCTCCCTCAGGACTCCCCGGAAGCCCCCATAGGCTATTACTAAGAGTTCTGCCACGTAGCCCGAGAAGCCCGCTATGTGGGTCTCAGCCCCATACACCTCAAGGGCTTTGAGGAACGACTTGAGTAGCCTGACATCGTCTGCTAGGCAGGGCCTCCGGGAGATCCTGGAGGCTACGTACTCCGTGTGGAAGGGGGTCCTCTCCACGCCTCCCCGGGCCTCAGCGGGGCTCCTAGCCTTGGGGGCTGGGACTACGTCTGCCTGCAAACCCATCATCGCCACAGTCACGTAAGGGTGCTCACTATACCTAACCACTATGGGAAGCCCCCTGAGGCAGCGGCGTAGGACCTTCTCACCCCACCTCCCAATAGCCTCCCTACCACCATCAACAAGGACGAAGACGTCTATCTCCCACTTATCAGAAAGCATAGTACCCTTAGCCATGCTACCCTGAAGAGTAACCCTCCACTCTCCGCCAAGCCTCGAGAGCTCCCTGCAACCCTCAAGCCTCCCCCTAACGATACCATAGAGCCTCTCTAGCAACGCCAGTTGGAGCCTAGAGGGCCTTAGGCGGGGTAGGACCTCCTCCTCGACCCTACCC
>WAKF01000058.1 GCA_015523465.1 Aeropyrum sp. | reverse complement strand
ATACTCTATAAAGCCTATAGGCAGGGTCTCGCTGGAGAGGATAGCCTCGAAAGAGCCTGGTCTCGTGGTATTGGAGGAGCACAGGACGATCGGGGGGCTGGGGGGAGCTGTGGCTGAGGTCCTAGCGGGGGCTAGGGATAGGCCTCCCCTGCTCATGCTCGGGATCCCCCCGGGAGTCTATGGCGACTCTTCTAGGAGCTACGGGGAGCTACTGGCTAGGATGAGGCTCGACCCTGGCTCGGTGGCTAGGAGAGTGGAGGTGTGGCTTCGTGGCTAAGATCAAGCTCGTCCTGAGGGGTGAGGGTAGGGAGGATACAGTCCTCGACATAGGCGGAGTTAAGGTGGGGGGAGGCCATAGGGCTGTAATAGCTGGGCCCTGCAGCGTTGAGAGTTGGGAACAGATACTAGCTGCTGCCGAGGCCGTGAAGGAGGCTGGAGCCCACATCCTGAGGGGAGGGGCTTTCAAGCCCAGGACCAGCCCTTATAGCTTCCAGGGCCTAGGTGTTGAGGGGCTCAAGCTCCTTAGGAGGGCTGGAGACGCTGTAGGGCTACCTGTGGTTACCGAGGTGCTAGACCCTAGACACGTTGACGTCGTGGTTAAGTATGTTGATGGCGTCTGGGTTGGAGCTAGGAACATGCAGAACTTCCCGCTGCTAAGGGAGCTTGGTAGGAGGCGTGTTCCAGTGTTGATTAAGAGGGGGTTCGGGAATACTATAGACGAGCTTCTGGCGGCTGCAGAGTACGTGCTAGCGGAGGGTAACGAGCAGGTTGGCCTGATCGAGAGGGGTATAAGGACGTTCGAGGGCTCTACCAGGTTTACCCTCGACGTTGCTGCAGTCCCAGTGGTTAAGGAGAAGTCCCACCTCCCCATAATAGTAGACCCGAGCCACCCTGCAGGTAGGAGAAGCCTAGTACCCGCTCTAGCCAAGGCTGGAATGGCGGCGGGAGCCGACGGCTTGATGGTTGAGGTCCACCCTAACCCCGAAGTAGCCTTGTCGGATAAGGCGCAGCAGCTCACCCCCGAGGAGTTTAAGAGGTTAATGGGTGAGCTTAGATGGCACAGGCTGCTTTGAAGGCTAGGTCCTACAGGCTCGTGGAGGAGGTTGAAACTGAGGTAATAGTTGGCCCTGGAGCCGTTAGGGTGCTCTCTGAGAAGCTGGGAGGCCGTGACGGAGCCTTCATAGTCTACGATAGAGGGGTTCCAAGGCAGCTACTCGACGCCGTGAAAGCCTACGTAGGAGCCTCCACTAGGGTTCTAGGCTACCTGGCTGGAAGGGGTGAAGGGGTTAAGGATCTAGGGTGGGTTAAGAGGCTGTGGGAGGCCCTCCTCTCAAGCGGGGCTACTAGGGGTAGCGTGATAGTTGCTGTTGGTGGTGGAGCGCTTCTCGACGCTGCAGGCTTCGCAGCCTCAACTTACATGAGGGGGCTCGATCTAGCATCGATACCTACCACCAGCCTGGCCATGATGGATGCTGCGGTGGGCGGCAAGACCGCTGTTAACCTCGGGGGCTTCAAGAATGTAGTGGGAACCTACCACCACCCCCGCATGGTTGTGGCCGACGTTAAGGTCCTCCGGGAGTTGCCACATAGAGTTTTCCTTCAGGGGTTGGCTGAGGCTGTGAAACACGCCGCCCTAGAGTCTAAGGCTAGGCTTGTATGGCTCGAATCGGGTTCCCGGGAGGTCTTGGAGAGGGATGTCGAAGCCCTCACAAGACTTGTAGACTGGAGCCTCTCCTTCAAGATGAGTGTTGTTGAGAGAGACTATAGGGAGGGTGGTTGGAGGAGGGTACTAAACCTGGGCCACACCGTAGGCCATGCTCTCGAGTCGGCCTCAGGCTTCACTCTACCACATGGGGAGGCCGTCGCTATGGGCCTCTCGGTTGAGGCCGAGCTGAGCGTGGATATTGCAGGCCTAAGCCCCGGGGAGGCTGAGGACCTAAGGGCTACGCTCAGGTCCTACGGCCTCCCCACAGAGCCCCCGAAGGACCTGCTCGCCAAGGCCGCTGGAGCCCTTAGGGCGGATAAGAAGAGAGTTGGAGATAAGATAGTCATGCCCCTCCTAGAGGCTATAGGGAAGCCGGTCCTAGTAGAGGTCGGCGTCGGAGAGCTGGAGTCTTGGCTGAAGTCTAAGGCCTCAAGTTAGCGGGGGGTTTGCGGAGTGCTTTGCACTATAATACCCGCTAGGAGCCCAGGCGAAGCCCTTATGCTAGCCGACTCCTCCCCCACTAGGTGTGTTGAGGTTAGAGCAGACTTCATGGATCGGCCTTGGGACGCCCTGGATGCTGTCGAGGCCCTCGCGTCCAAGGGCTTCTTCGTCGTGGCTACTCTAAGGCTCAGGGGTGAGGGGGGGCTCTACGATGGCCCTCCCATCGATGCTGTCAGCTTCTCTAGGGAGGCTCTCGGGAGGGGGGCTAGGCTTGTTGACGTTGACGCTAGGGTCCTGGAAGCCTATGGAGTCCCTGCAGGGTCTGGAGTGGTAGCGTCGATCCACTCAGAAACCCTTGACAACCATGCTGTGGCTAGGGCTGAGGACCTGCTGGAGTCTGGGGCCTTCGAGGCCGTGAAGGTTGTGGGGGGCGGTGGCGTGGGCGAGGCCCTACTAGCCCTAAAGCTAGACATGGAGTGGAAGGGTAGGGCCTCAGCGTTCCTCACAGGCAGGGGTTGGCTTTCTGTGGCTACTAGAGCTGCAGCCGAGGTCCTGGGGGCTCCCATAGTCTACGGGGTCCACGAGATTGTCGAGTCTAGGCTCCCCCATGTACCCCCGATCTCAGCCGTCATAGAGGCTCTGAGATCCTGGGAGGGCGGTTTGAGGTGGAGGTTAGGCTAGCCCTCATAGGGAAGCCGGTCTCCCACAGCCTCAGCCCCCCCATGTACATG
>WAKF01000057.1 GCA_015523465.1 Aeropyrum sp. | reverse complement strand
GTAGAGTACCCCTCCCATCGCCCGGAGCGGAATACTATCCCACAGTTTGTAGGTTCTGTAATGTCGCCTGCGGCTATGACGTCTATGTATGGCCTGTGGGCGAGGAGGGCTCTCCAGAACCGGGCAAGCATGGAATCCGCTACAAGGTCGTGGATGAAGTATATGGAAGGACTATAGAGGGAGCCCCCGACTTTAGGCAGCCCGCAGCGGTTCTTTCCGCTGAGAGGGGTAGGCCCTGGATTTCGGAGGGCATGATTGTGAGGACTATTAGGAGGGACTGGAGTAGAGGTAGGGGTACTGGTGAGTGGCGTGAGGTCTACGTAGCTGTCATACCAAGCTCCGAGTGCCCGATCAACTGGGGCAACCATTCCATCAGGGGCGGTACTCAGGGGGCTGATAGGGTTTGGAGCCCTTGGACGATTACAGGTGCTAGGAGGCTTAAGTACCCCCTAGTCAGGTTTGGTGGTAGGCTTGAGAGGGTTTCGTGGGACTATGCTATAGACCTTGTGGCTAGGGTTGTAAAGGGTGTCATTGACAGGTGGGGCATTGACAGGGGCTTCGGCAAGGAAGGACACGACGTCTTCGCTCATAGGGCTGATCATGGTGGTGGCGGCGGGGGAGCCATGATCTATAATACAGTCCATAACCTCTTCTTCTTCGTGGGAGTGAGGACCGCTTTCGCTAGGATACACAATAGGCCCTTCTTCGGCCCAGAGAACCCTGCTATAGAGGATGCTGGGCCCGGAGCCATGAACAACTCTCTTCACGACCTTAGGCTCGCCGACGTGATCATCTTCTGGGGGGCTAACTCGTTTAGCACGGCTACAGTCATGTTCATAAAGCACGCCCTGGATAACGTGAGAGGAGCTACTGTGGGGGAGAAGAGAAGGTGGTTTAAGGATGGAGAGCCTGCAGAGCCAGCTTACATTATAGTGGTTGACCCGAGGGATAGCGAGACTGCTAAGGCTGCGAGGGCTGCTGGAGGGGAGAGGGCTCTCACACTCCACCCCAAGCCAGGCACGGACATAGTTTTAGCCAATGCCATAGCTAGGGTGATATACGAGAGGTACCGTGACGTGGTTGAGGAGCACGTGAACGCGTATAGGCAGGCTAGGGATGAGTGGGGCTTCGGCTGGGATGAGGATGCATACAAGCTCTACCTGGAGGAGGCCCTGCAGGTCGGTAGGAAGAGCCTAGACGAGGTCTTAGCGGAGGCTGAGAGGATTACTGGGGTGTCGAAGAGCGACATAGAGAGGGCTGCAGAGATCATAGCTAAGCCCAAGGAGGGAGGTTACCTGAAGAGAGTGTGGCTGATGTACGAGAAGGGGATAATATGGAACCAGAACTACAGGTCGATTTACGCCCTAGTAGACCTATGCGCCATAGCGGGAGCCCTGAGGGGCATGCCCGGTAACGGTTGTCAGAGGCAGGGAGGCCACCAGGAAGGCTACGCAGGCCCCAACCCGCCACCGCCTCCTTGGACCAACGAGAGGCACCACGTAAGCCCCTGGTGGTTCAAGGAGAAAGAGGGCATAAGAGACTACAGGGAGCTATTTCGAAGGTGGTACGAGCACGTATATGGCACATACTTCAGAGAGAAGTGGGCTGTGGCTGACAGCTACATGCCCACGACAGACTTCAGGCTCGAGGCCGGGCAGGGTAAGGTGCTGTGGGTGTCGGACCAGGATAACTATAGGCTAGGCCCTAGCGCTTAGAGGCTGAAGGCAGCAGTCTCAGATAGGGCTTGGAGGGTTACCAGGTACGTGTTCGGGGAGGCCTTCGCCAGGGTGGGAGGCGCTGGGATCACTGAAAGGTACGATGTCGGTAAGACTGATGTGCCCGTCACAACCCCTATAGATAGTAGGGAGTACGCTGAGAGAGTGCTCAGGGCCCTGGAGGAGACTGGGGGCCTCTTCCTCATAGTCCAAGACATATACCCCACCTTCATGGCGGAGGACGCCCACGTAGTCCTGCCAGCCGCAGAGAACAACGGTGAGACCCCCGACGTCAGGATGAGCGTGCACGAGAGGAGATTCAGGATAGCAGACGCATGGATGGACCCGCCGGGAGAGGCTAAGCCCGACTGGTGGATCCTCGCTAGGATCGCTAAGAGGATAGTCGAGCTATACGAGGAGGAGGGTAGAGGCGACGATAAGGTAGCCGTGAGATTCAGGGAGGCCTTCAAGCCGATATGGGATGCGATGGAGAGGGAGGGCGTAGAGGTAGAGAACGAGATATTCAAGACCTACATAGCTAATGCGGACGAGTTCTACTCGCAGCTCTCACAGAAACTAGGCTACGAGGTGGGATGGGCCGTCCAGTTCTGGACTCCAGCCTTCAAGAAGCTAGACTTAGATAAGCTTAGGAGGTTTAGGACTGTGGGGGTAATACTGCCTCTCACAGAGTTCAAGGAGCACCCTGACGGGACCTTGGAGGCTCGAGGGATAGTCAACCTGATGGAGCCTGCAGTCAACGATACCTACAGGGAGGAGGTTGTAATGGTCAAGCCTGACGGGACTATAGTGAGGAGGATAGAGAAGGTGTCCTCGGAGAAGGGTAGGAAGTACGCCGTCAAGCACCTAAGGCTATGGCCTGCAGTGTGGACTGGTTATCCACCGCACGTAAAGGACACTATGAAGTATAAGTATTGGGTGATCAACGGGAGGTACAATGAGATATGGCAGACAGGCTACCATGACCCCAACAGCGAGCCCATAATAAGGAGGCACCCATACAACCTACTCCAGGTCAACCCAGACGACGCGAGGGAAGAGGGCCTGCAGAGCGGGGACGTGGTTCTGGTGTACAACGACGAGGGTTCGATACCGGCGGTAGTCTGGGTAACAGACACGGTGAAGAGGGGCACTGTATTCCTGATAATGGCGCACCCATACATGGTAGCGGCAAACGCGGTCACAACGCCCAGCGTAGAGCCGGTAGCACAGAACCCAGACTACAAGCTAACAAAGGCAAACCTAAGGAAGATCGGGAGGCTAACGCCAGAAGAGCAGGCACAGATAACATTCAAGGAGATAAAGTTCACAACATAAACCCAAAGCTCTATAAACACCCTACAAAGCAGGATTTTTCCTCCTTTTCCCTAGCCCCCGCCCCACATGATTAACACCTTCTTAGTTCCACCCGCCTAACCTTCATGCCTATTAAGCTTCTCCAGCAAATACTCACAGTGAACCTTGAAATAATGGGTTGACAACCCTTAAACGCCTAGGATAAAGGGCTAAGCACAGACCCACTAGAAGGGAGGGCCCGTAGCTCAGCCAGGATAGAGCGCCGGCCTCCGGAGCCGGAGGTCCCGGGTTCAAATCCCGGCGGGCCCGCCACCTATAGATATCTTCTTTAAATCCCATATCGCCTGGCTTTGGAATTCTAACCCTATGAAAAGTGATGACAT
>WAKF01000056.1 GCA_015523465.1 Aeropyrum sp. | reverse complement strand
GGGGGCTGGGCTGGGTAAGGTTGGGCAGTTCCTCTCTGCGGGGCTGCTTGCTTCGAGGGTGGGGAGGGTTAGGAGGATGAGGGTTTATGCTGCTAGGATGCTTGGGGCTAGGAGGGCTAAGCTTAGCCTCGCGCTGCTAGTCTTCCTCGCTGCCAGCCTGCCTTTGCCCGACGAGCTTATATACATCCCCCTCGGGGCGGCCTCATTCAGCCTGGGCTACTTCACGGTGGCCGTAGTCTCGGGTAAGGTTGTACTAGTCTCAGCCGCCTACGCCTTCGGCTCGGCTTTCAGGGGGGTGGTCTCGACGGCAGGCGGCGACCCCCTACTGGTGGCTCTACTAGCCACTGCCAGCCTTGCAGCGTCTGCAGTGCTCACTGCGCTCCTCTTCCTCCTAGACTGGCAGAGGGTTTACGAGGCGTACATCTCCGAGGGGGGTCAGGAGGCGCTTAAAGTCCTCTTAGACGAGCTTAAGAAGCTCCCAGAAACTGTGAAAGAGTTCCTAGGCAGGGCTTCCTTAGGCCCCCGGGGGCGGGGGGTTTAGGCGGGTGGCGGTGCTTATAGCGTCTTTGCCTGGTGTAGGATGCTGGGGGCTGTGAGGAGGATAGCGGACTCCGACTCCAGGCTTCTGGGGGGTGGAGAGGGATCAACCACCCGAGCCCCCTACTTGAAGGATACTAGCCTCTCGGGCTCGAACATCCTGAGGGCCGCTATGAAGGATAGTATTGTGAAGGCGGCCAGGATTCCTAGGTGGATGATGACCCCCGCAGCCTCGCCGAACGAAGCGTTGAAGATCGCTATGCTGGCGTGGGTGTAGGGTATGGCTAGTAGCACCGCCTTAGCCCAGCCTGGGAGGCTTTCGAAGTCTACTATGAGGGAGGAGAAGTAGATTGCGAGGGCTACCATGAGTACTGCGAAGGACGTGCTCTGGGCGCTCCTAAGGCTGCCGCTCCATGCTGAGAGGGCTGCTACGAGGCCGCTTGTGAAGGCAACGAGGACTATGGTGGAGGCGGCCCAGGTGGCCGCTAGCCCCAGGCCAACCTCGAATGAGGCTCCAGATAGTATGAAGAAGGCGACTATACCTATACTGTCGGCCACAGCCGCCGCTAGGCTGAGGAGGAGCGATGCCGCTAGCTTCCCCGCCAGCACGTCCCTCGGTGAGGCGGGGGCTGTTAGGAGCCTCTCCAGGCTCCTCCTCTCCTTCTCCCCCACAACAGCGTCACTCATAAAGACTACTGCGGGGTTGACTACGAAGAAGAGGGAGAAAGCTATTATCCTGGCTGAGAACGCTATAACCCCCGCCTCCCTCCCGGCCGGAGCCCCCCCGGGGGTCACGTAGCTAACCCTAACCTCTATGGGGTCGAGGAGCGAGTCAACGTTGACCTCGAGACCGGCGGCGTCCGCGAGGCTAGACACCCTACCCTCCACAACAGCCCTCTCGAAGGCTAGAGTGTAGGACCTGACTGCTGATTCTATCGCGGAGAAGACTGGAGGGCCTGGTGAGTAGCTTAGGGTGAGGTAGGTCCTGCCGTCTATTTTTGTGAGGGACTCGCCGAAGCCCCTAGGCACTATTACCGTGAAGTCGCCCCTACCCCCAACTACTACTTCCACTGTAGCCCCTTGTACACTCCTTACAATGTACCCCGCGAGCCCCTCCACAAACGCCTTAGACAGTTGACTGCCATCCTCGTCGATGATGCCAACAGTTACCATCTGCGCCGTATACAGCCCTCCAGATAGCAGCGCCATCCCCGGCAGGGCTACGAGCGGCAGCAGGACGACGTACGCTATAGTCCTATAATCCCTAGAAAGGTCCTTAACCTCCTTCCAGAACACAGTCCTAGCCCTTCCCACCGCCTACCGCCCTCACAAAGGCCTCCTCCAGCGTGTCGGCAGAGAAAGAGTCTAAGGCGTCCCTAACAGCCCCCTCAAAGACCGTTTTGCCTGCGTGGATGAATGTAACCCTATCCGCCAGCTCCTCCGCCACCCTGAGGTCGTGCGTCGTTATTATGAACGTCGAGCCCCTCCCTGCCAGCCTCGTTATGAGCCTTTTAATGTTGAAAGCCGATATCGCGTCAAGCCCTGACAGAGGCTCGTCTGCTACTAGGAGGTCGGGCGAGTGCATTAGAGCTGCTGCTAGAAGCAGGCGGCGCTTCATACCCTTACTGTAGGAGCCCGCCCTCTGGCGCTCTAGAACACTCCAGTCCAAGCCTGTGATCTTTGCAGCCTCCTCCACTAGCCTCCAAGCCTCCTCCTCGCTCTCGGCATAGAGCCTAGCATAAAATAGTAGGTTCTCTAGCCCTGTAAGCCTCTCATAGGGCTGAGCGTCCTCAGGCACGTAGCCTACACGCCTCATAAGCTCGCCTCTCCCAGGCCCCCTAGGGTCTCGCCCCAGAAGCCTTACCACCCCCCGGTCTGGCTTGTAGAGGCCTAAGAGTACCCTCATAGAAGTTGTCTTACCCGACCCGTTGAGGCCCGCCACCACGTGCACAGACCCCTTCTCGACCGAGAGCGTTACACCCTTAAGCACATCCCTGCCTCCAAGCCTCTTCCACACGCCCCTCATACAGGCCGCCAGGCCCCCACAGTCCTCCACAGGAAAGCCTACCCCCGGTGTGGGGAGGGTAAACGGGGAAATTAGAGGGCTAATATTATACTCTCGGGGCCCCGGCGGGGAGGGTGAGGTTATCGTTGCTGGAGGAGTTTATGGCTAGGTATGGTGAGAGGGCCTATGCACTGTTAAAGGCTATTCTCGAGGAGGCTAGCAAGCCCCGCCGGGGCCCCTCCCTAGGCGATTTCAGCTTTAAGGGTGTTAAGGCTAGGCTTTCCAGCTACGGAGTCGAGTATAACCCTGCCATACTGCTTTCCAAGCTGGAGAAGGAGTATGGCGTCATAGAGACTAGCTTTAGGAGTGGGAGCCAGCACTGGTGGAGGATTGTCGATAGAGAGGCTATAGAGAATGCAGTGAGAGAATACGAAGGTGCCCCTAGGAGTGATGTACTAGACCCTAAGGTTAGGGTGCTTAGAGTGCAGTTTGCAAGCCTCGATCCAGAGGGTGTTCTTAGGGAGTTGGAGAGGATAGCATCGTCGCCCAGGCTGACTAGGAGGGAGTTGGAGAGGCTGAGGGAGATAGCCTTCAATACTCTACCCTTAATAGCATCCTTTCTCGAGCAAGCCTCGGAATATGAAGACGAGCTAGCATACGAGGTAAACCTGGCTTCTGAGATACTTGCGGCTGCTGAGAGGGCTGCCAACAGGGTTAGAGCCTTTTCTAGTAGGCCCGTGAGGGCTCTTAGAGGGGGTGGGCAAAGCGCTCTCCGAGGCAATGAAGCATTACTATCCTGACCAACGCCACAGCGTTACCCCATGCCAGAATTAAATGGCGCTGCCTGCTTACCTAGCCTGGTCCCCGGAGTCTATTTGCATGGAAGCTTTAGCGGCCTCTCTCACGCTCTCCAAGTCTAATACGCTCTCAGCTATGTCTAGGCTGTAGCCTAGTATCCTCCTAGCAGAGTCTAGTATCAGGGCCTCCTCCAGCTCCCCCGCAGAGAGCGAGGGGAACCTTTTGCCTGGGTAGCGGTCTATTACCTCTGCCACCCTTTCAGCGGCTCTTCTGCTCCTACCCAGCAGAGCCTTACCCGAGGTTTCGAAGGCTGAGAAAGCCTCCTTTACCATGTCTAGCACTTCGGGCGCCATGCCTCTACCTTTTTTCAGCAGGGCTAGCGAGTTGGACGCTATAATAGTGGTGTGGTCGGCTACCCGCTCTATACTCTTCACGGCCATAACCATGCTAGGGGCTTCGGCTAGGCTTGATAAGCCTAAGCTGTTAAAAGGCTCAAGCCCCAGTAACGCCATGTTCATCTTCCTCATAGAGTATAGGTAGAGCCTGTCTACCAGCGTGTCCCTTTCCAGTATACTCTCGAGGGTCTCAGCGTCGCCTCTCTCTACGGCGCCTATAGTATCTCTGAGCATAGCTAGCGTGGCATGGTAAGCCTTAGAGACGGCGTCCCAGAAGTCCATAGACCCCGGGTCTACAGTCACGTAGAACTCCATGTAGCCGGCCCCCTCATCAACTAGTGTCAAGCCTAGCATGACTTCCTCGAGGAGCCGCCTAAGACCCTTAACCTTGGGATAGCTTTGGCTACTATATTCTATTTTTATCCTGGCGAAGCCAGCTAAATAGGACGCTACAACCTCCCTAACTATGCTACCCCTATCCATTTCAACCCCTACCCTGATCGTCCTCGAAAGGTAACCTCTACCCATTTTCTTCTGGGGCGTGACTCTGAGACTTCCATCCGCCATTACCTCAACCTCCACTTTATCACGCGGCTTGAGGCCGTGCATTCGAGCCCACAAGGCTGGCAGCGTTATTGCTAGGGCTGAGCTCCCTACCTGTATAATACTCCTCTCCACTACTAGCACCCACTAGCTGTTTAAGTAGCTACTAGTACCTATAAGTTTCTCTGTAGTCATAGTACTAAGTAGTTTTAGGTCTAGACCCAGAGTTTGGAGTGCTGGAGGGTTGAGGCGTGGTTAGCCTCAGATTCTTGCTAGCCGTGCCGCTAGTATTCTTGCCCCTCATAGCCATAATAGTGTATTTTGCTAGTACTGGGGCCGAAGAGGCGGAAAAGACCGTCTTGATCGGCTCAGGCTCTAGTTTTATAGCTCCCCAGATGTACGCTTGGGCTAGCCAGCTCAAGTCTAAGTATCCCTGGCTGGCTGTCGAGTACGAGAGTGTAGGTAGCGGGGCCGGCCTTGCTAACTTCCTAGACGGTGTTAGGGACTTTGCCGCCAGCGACCCGCCATTGCCGAAGAACTTATGGGAAAAGTATAGAGGCAAGGTGATCCAGCTACCCGTCATACTAGGAGCGATCGCGGTAATATACAATCTCCCGGAGGCTGGCGAAGGCCTCAGGCTCACAGGCGAGGTTCTAGCGCTGATCTACACGGGCGAGATCAAGTATTGGGATGACCCCCGGATAAAGGAGTTGAACCCAGGTTTAAACTTGCCTAGTAAGGAGATAATTGCTGTTCACAGGTCCGATTCGAGCGGTACCACAGAGATCTTCACGCTCTTCCTACACAAGTCTGCGCCTAGCGTATGGCCTAGAGAGCTGGTGGGTAAGGCTATAGATTGGCCTGTGGATAGGAAGGGTAATGGGGTCGGCGCTAAAGGTAACGAGGGAGTTACTAGTACCGTAAAATCCACGCCCTATAGTATAGGCTATGTTGAGTGGTCATACGCCCTCGACTCGGGCTTGCCTATGGCGGCGATCATGAATCCTCGAGGCGAGTTCCTTCTCCCCAGCATTGAGTCGATACAGAAGGCCGTCCAAAACGTTGAATTGCCTGAAAGCCCCCTCGGAGACTTCAGTAGCTTGCCCTTGGATGTGGTATACGCCGACGTTGAAGGGGCTTATCCTATAGTTAGCTTCACTTTCCTCATATTCTGGGTCGAGTATCCCCAGGAAAAGGTTGAGGCTGTAAGGACTTTTATAGAGTATGTGAGTACCGAGGGCCAAATGGAAGGTAACGTCGTTAAAGGCTATGTACCAGTCCCCGACAACATAAGGAGGTTCAACCTTGAGGCTGTTAGCCTCGTGAGGGAGGGTTAACACTATGCCCCCTAGGAGCGTTCCTAGAGAGGATAGACTATTTTATTTTAGTCTGGTGCCGTTCGCATACATCATAATAGCCGCCCTGTTACTGCTAGCATTGTCTATAACTTGGAAGGCCCTACCAGCTCTCGAGGCTTATGGCATCGACCTTTTCCTTAGGAATGTGTGGGCTCCTAGGGAGGACTCTCCCGGCGACTATGGCCTTTTAGCTGCCATCTACGGTACCCTGGTATCTGCGTTTATAGCAGTCGTGCTGGCTTTACCCCTCAGCGTCTCACTGGCAATAGCCGTTGAGGAGCTAGCCCCGAAGCCCCTGAGGGGGGCTATAGCTTTCCTCAACGACGTCGCTGCCGGGTTCCCTACCATAGCTTTCGGCTTGTGGGGGGTTGAGTACCTTGTCCCCTTCCTTAGAGACTACGTGATGAGACCCCTATACTCGAGCATAGGCTTCCTACCCACATTCTCGTGTGAGCCCCTCAGCGGGGCGTCACTTCTAGCTGCTGGAACGCTCCTAGCCTTCATGGTAACTCCTTTCATGACCGCCTTGATTAGGGAGGCTTATGCCAGCGTGCCCTTCCATCTTAGGGAGGCTGCAGCCTCCGTTAGCTCTGCATGGTATCAGGAAGTCCTGCTGGTTCTTGGCATGATTAAGCCTGCTATAGTGGCGGCACTGCTCCTAGGCTATGGGAGAGCTGCAGGGGAGACTGTTGCGGTCTCTCTGGTAGTGGGTAACAGTTTCAACGTGAGCTTGTGCCTCTTCGCACCATCCTACACGGTCTCAGCCTTGATAGCTAATCAGTTCGGTAACGCTACTTACTATCCCTTAATGCCTGAGGTCCTCTTTGCTGGAGGTGTATTCCTCTTCGTTATCGGACTCGTGATCAACTGGATGGGAGTTAGGATGATTGAGAGGGTGAGGTGGGTTGGCTGAAGTTAGGGCCCTCTTAGACATCTTATTTAAAGGATGCGTTCTCCTAATAGCCTTCTTGGCCTTAGTGCCTGTGTTGCATCTCACTTTAGCCGCCATCGTTAATGGTGGCCCCGTTATTGCCTCAGCCGGCCTCAAGTTCTTCACGGAAGTGCCTCCACCCCCAGGGAATAGGACCTACGGCATATTAACGAGTCTCATAGGAACTATAGAGTTAGCCTTGTTGTCGACCCTTGTAGGGGTGCCTATATCCTTCATGGCTGCGGTCCTAGTAGTGGAGTTCCCCCATAGCAGGCTGGGTAGGATAGTGAGGCTCCTATCAAGGACCCTCCTAGAACTCCCCACCATACTTATAGGGATGTTCGTCTTTACTATAATAGTTGTTCCTCTAGGATCACCCTCGATACTAGCAGCCTCCATAGCCCTAGCGTTGGTAATGCTACCCTACGTTACCACCTACATAGAGACAGCGCTCTCCAGCGTGCCCAGGACCTACAGGGAGGCAGGCTTAGCGCTGGGCATGACTAAGGCTAGGGTTGCCTTCACTATAGTAGTCCCCATAGCCGTTAGAGGAGTTGTAACTGGCATCCTGGTGGGGCTAGCTAAGGCTATGGGCGAGACAGCCCCCCTCCTCTTCACCCTAGGGAGGGCTAGGACCTCCCTCAACGTAGACCCGCTAGGTCCCGGAGATGCTATACCATTACTTATATACGACTACGCTCAGGCCCCCTACGAGAACTTGAGGGAGGTTGCTTGGGGCGCCACGCTAGTCCTCATAACACTCTTCCTCCTCGTCTACGTGCTAGCAAGGCTCACGATTAGGGGGGTGAGGGTGTAGTGGGTGGAAGCTATGCTCTCCTAGTTGAAGGCTTGAAAGTCTGGTATGGAAGGAGGCAGGTCCTCAGGGGGATATCATTTAAGCTTCCTCCCAGCAGCATACTCGCAGTCATGGGGCCTAGCGGCAGCGGTAAGAGCACTCTTTTAAGGGCTATAAACAGGCTTCTAGACTACGTGCCCGATGCTAGAGTCGAGGGTAGGGTAGAGGTTTTCGGCCTCGATGTTTACAGGGAGAACCCCTATAGGGTTAGAAGGCTAGTTGGCATGGTGTTCCAGACTCCCAACCCCTTCCCACACATGAGCATATACGATAACGTGGCTGTAGGACCTAGGTTGCACGGCCTAGCTAAGAGTAGGGATGAGCTAGACAGGATTGTGGAGTGGGCTCTTAAGGCGGCGATGCTATGGGATGAGGTTAAGGATAGGCTTCATGAGCCTCCCACTAAGCTTAGCGGAGGGCAACAGCAGAGGCTCTCCCTTGCCAGAGCATTAGCCCTCAAACCCAGCATACTACTACTTGATGAGCCTACCGCTAACATAGACCCCACCAACGCTAGGAGGCTCGAGGAGTCCATAAGGAGAGTTGCTGTTGAGGATGGTGTCACCGTCGTCATGGTTACCCACACCCCCCAGCAGGCGCTTAGGATAAGCGACTATGTCGCATTTATATATGAAGGAAAGCTTGTCGAGTTCGGGAGGACAAGGGAGGTGGCACTAAACCCCTCCCACAAGCTTACGGCCATGTACTTCAGGGGTGAGTTGTGATGGCAGAAGCCGCTGTTGATAAGATCCGGGGTTTCGTTGAGAGGATACACAGCCACGTGGACTACATGTTCAACGATGTTATCAGGCTTGTGGAGGAGGGCGTTGAGCCTGGAGAGGAGTTTGAAAGGAGGCTTATGGCTGTAGAGGAGTTAAGGAGGGCTACCACAATAGAGACCCTGCTGCTCATAGCCCGTTGGCAGCCCCTGGGGAGGGATTTGGCTAGGGCGGAGGGCTACATAAGGGCTGCATACGACCTTTTCAGGATAGCTAGGTACCTTAGAGAGATTGTAAGGTTGAACTCAGTTGCAGGGCCGCTAGTAGAGTTAGGACTAGATTCAGCGCCCCTCAAAAAGGCTAAGGAGATGGTTGGCACCGCCGTCAAGGCGTTATTGGAGGAAAACGAAGAGTTAGGCAGGCTTGTTGAGGACGCTGATAAGGATATAGATGACTACTACCTCCACGCACTTAAAAAGCTATCGGGTGAGAAGATCTCTAGGAGGGATGCCGTTGAGGCCCTGCTAGCCAGGCATGTGGAGAGAATAGCAGACCACGCAACCTATCTAGCAAAACTGTTAGAACCCCCTACAGGCTAGGCAAGCAGCACTAGGATAACAGGGTGGAGGCTGATGACTAGGTATCTAGTTATTAGTGACGTACACGGCAACCTACCAGCGCTAAAGGCCGTCCTCGAGGCTGTTAGAAGATGGGACGACGTAATAGTGCTCGGCGACTTGGTGGATTATGGGCCTAACCCTGGGGAGGTAATCGACGAGTTGAGAAGCATTGGAGCGAAGATTGTTAGGGGCAACCATGACCATGCTGTTGCGTACGGCGTTGACTGTAGATGTGGCAGTGATACCCACTGGCTTAGCGTGTGGTTTAGAGAGAATGTTACCATGAAGCTCTTAGGGGGTAATGACCTTAGGTTTCTAGCCGATCTTCCATTAAAGCTAGCTCTTAACGTGGGCTCCATGAGGGCAACGCTAGTCCATGCAGCCCCCTCAAACCCTCTCTACGACTACCTTTACCCCTGGCTCGACGAGGAGTCTATATGCTCTATGCTAAAAAGCAGGAATTTAAGGATGAGGCGCTTAGAAGAGAGCGCAAGGTGCCCAAAGGGACTTTACTTAGTAGGCCATACCCATTATCAATTTGTGAGGATTGTAAAAGGCGCTTTAATAGGTAATCCGGGCAGCGTAGGTCAACCCCGCGACGGAGATCCAAGGGCCCCGTACATGATCTTAGACGCTGAGAGCGGTAGAATAGAACTCGGCAGGATAAAGTATGAAGTCGAAAGCGTGATCCGGAGCCTGGAGGTCCTACGCATACCTGAGCCTTACTTGTCAACGCTCAAAGTGATGTTCAAAGAGGCCCGCATTCCTGAGCCAACTAATATAATGCCTTATGGTTAAAGTAAGACGCCCTTAGATGCAGCTTCACCGAGCTTCTCCATTATAGCCTTGAAGGCTTTGGCGAGCACCTTCCTATTATCGTATGTTTCAATAATCGCCTTTAGCTCACTCTTCTCCACGTCTTTAAGCTTTTCTACCTCTCTTACTATTAGTCTTGTCGCTCTTACGGCCTCGTCAACTATAGTTATCGACGCCTTCTGAGCAGTCCGGCTGAAGGGGTTTAGATCTATGGCTGCTACGGTCTTACCCCACGCTACTAGAGCTTCGGTCCTATCCCCATCCTCTATGGCTAATAACACGAAGTCTGCAGAGGCTATACCATCGCGGCACACTATTCCCCGAGGGCTTTCAAGGCCTGGGACCCTTGTTTTCTCGCAGCTACTACCTAAAACGTGTTTGACTCCATGTGATCTGAGGTGCTCTTCTATTAGTCTCACCCTCTCTTCCGTCCTGTAGAAGATGTTTACCTCTACTGGGGCGCCCGTGACTTCCTGTAGCTTCCTTATCTCTTCCGCAGCTAGCGCCGCATAGTTACCGTTAACCGATATTATTGGGTGCCTAGCTGTTAGGAACCATGCCGCTGTAACCCTAGCAGCCTCTACTGCAAACTCGTGGCTTTTCTCGCCTAAAAGATAGTCGAAGCACTCGCCTCTACCATGCGCTATTAATCCTTGAGACACTACGATTCCGTTTTTAAACGCCTCTACAAGCCTCTCACGTAGCACTAATGAGTGATAGCGCGGGTGGCTTCTCGGTATTTCAAATTCCACCTGAAGTCACCAGTATATCATTGTTGATCTAGCAGTCCTGTTTAATGCTAGCTAGTGTAACGTGGAGGGGATTTTGATGGGAATAGAATTCTAGGTTGTAAGCCTGCAGTCTCTAGAGCATCCACTATAACTCTGACGGTATCCTCTTCTGCTACCACTACTGCTAGCCTCTTCTTCACGTAGAACGCGACTATCCCCTCCTTAGGCAATATGTCTTTAAGCTTAACGCCTAGCATTTTCTCGTCGAGCCTCCTAGCCTCTGTGAATTTCATAGCCTCTTCAAAGAATCTATGCGGGCTGGGGTCCCTAACTATCCTTTCCATAGACCTAGAAGCTTCAAGCCACTCGCCGGGCCCGTACGCTGCTATTAATTCTCTAGTTGTCATAGCTCCAGCTTCTCCTACGATAACTACGAGGCGGGGATCTAGAGGAACACACTCTACTCTAGCCTCACCCGGAGGTCCTGGGGTTAACCTAAATACCACCCCTATTCCACAGGTTATTGCAGCTACGTCGCCAAGACCCGTTCTCTTCTCCACTTCGATCTCATGAGCCGTCCTGAGAGCCTTATTTACAGGGATTCCCTTTAAAGCGGCTGCAGCCATAGCGCCTAGTATTGAGGCCGCAGCGCTCACAGCATAGCCCCTGCCTGGGGGAAGGGGGAACACATACCTGGCGCTTTCAAGCCTAGCACCCGTTCGTCGAGAAGCTTCTGAGAGGTGGGGTGGAGGCTCGTACCCTATGGACCCGCCCTCGGGAGGTCCTCTACCCAGACAGAGCCTAGCTGGAGGCTCTACTGCGATCCCTGCTCCAATAGAACCTGAGGTGGCGGCTGTAGGTCCTAGCACTGGGCGGAATAACGCTGTTATGTGATGCGGTGTTTCGATACAGAGGTTCTTAGTGGATCCACTCAAAGCCTTTCGCACCATGATTTATAAGAAAGTGGGGTAGGACCTATAGAGCGGTTGCCGTCGGGGCTTAACGTTTACTTATACTTGTCCGTTGCTACTATTTATTTATATAGTTTTCTAACTTCCTCTATCGGAGGCGCTGGTGGTAGAGAACGTTTGTGCTTACTCTTCTCATACATTTCAACCACTCTTAAAACTTTTTCTAAGGGTAGCCCTGTGGCCTCGGCTGCCTCCTTGGGTGTCATGCCTAAGTCGAAAATTGAGTAGAGTATTACGTCTATTTCTTCGTACTTCATGCCTAGCTCTTTTTCGGCTTCGTGTCCTCTCCAGAGTCTTGGGCTACTCGGCTTAAGCGCTATGGATTCTGGAACTCCCAGTTTTAGCGCTAGCCTTCTCACCTGACTTTTATATATAGACCCTATGGGGAGAAAGTCGACAGCGCCGTCGCCGTATTTAGTGAAATAGCCAATAAGGATCTCGCTACGGTCACCAGTACCAGCTACTAGCAAATTGAGCTTGTTGGCGTGATAGTATAGTAGCGTCATCCTTATTCTAGCCCTGAGGTTGCCCAGCGGGATTAGGTCCTTCTCCTCTCCCTCGTAGACCGGGATTGAGGACTTGTAAACGTCTACTATAGGAGCTATATCGACTTGATACCACTTAACGCCCAGGGAGTTAACAAGGCTCTGAGCATCTTCAACATCCCTTTGAGGGGTAACGGTGGAATCAGGCATTATGAGAGCATAGACCCTGTCTTTACCTAACGCCTTTACAGAGAGGGCTAGCGTAGTAGCCGAGTCTACGCCCCCGCTAACGCCAACAACGACACCCTTAGCCCCAGCGTTATTCACAACATCCCTTATGAAGCTCGTAAGAAGCTGCATTAAACCCTCATAGTCTAGCTTAACCACGTCCTCTATACTGACTTTTCTGGGCTCCACAGCCTTCAGCCCCCAATATCTCCGCAACCTTATCAGCTATAAATGCAGCTACTACCTCCTTATGAACTTTACCCAACTTCTTAACGCCCTTCTTATCAACTAGTATAGCTTCTAGATGAGGACTTGCAAAGCCTACCCCCTCTAAACCTACCCTGTTTGCTACTATGAAGTCTGCCGAGTACTTTTCCAGCTTCTCTAAAGCCTTTACCTCGAGTTCCTCTAGATTTTCTACGTGCTCTGCTGCAAAGGCTACTAACGCTTTAGGAGGCTTGACCACAGACTCTAGTACCTTTGGTGTCGGTTCCAGGCGGATGGAAACGCTTTGGCCACTCTTCAACTTACCTTTAAAACTTCTTTCCGGCCTGAAGTCTACGGGAGCTCCAGCCCCTATTATAACGTCATACCTTGTGGCGGAGGTTAGTTCTTCAACCCTCCTAGCCATGTCCTCGGTTGTATTAACCCTATACGTTTTAATAGCGTGAGGAGCTTCTACAGCCAAGTGGCCCGCTACTAAGTCCACTTTAGCACCTCTAGCCCATAGCTCCATAGCTACCTCAACGCCCATAGCCCCGCTACTAGGGTTACTTATGAACCTTACCCTATCTATCCACTCTCTCGTAGGTCCTGCAGTGACGAGAGCCTTAACGCCCCGTAGGTCCTCGCACCCCCTCCTAGCTAGTGCCGCCACAGTCCTACCTATGAAGTGTATGCTGGGAAACCTGGCTACTCCCTTCCTAACTTCGGGCTCTATTATTTTAAAACCCATAGCCTTGAGCTTATCAATAGCTTCTCTAAATTGATGTGTCGCATACATGTTACCATGCATTGCAGGCGATATGACTACTGGTTTCCCATAACCTTTAACAGAAACTGCCATGAGTGTAACGCTGGTATCGACTATACCATAGGCTATCTTAGATATAGATGCTAATGTGGCAGGCGCTATCGCTGCAGCAGAAGCCCTTCTAGCAAGGATTATGTGCTCAACATCCCCTCCAAACTCGACGTAAACGGGGCCTCCAGAAGCCCACCTAAAAAGCTCGGGTGAGACTAGCTTAGCCGCCTCTTTTGATAGGACTACAGCTACTCTACCATTTCTTCGCAATATCCACCTTACCAGGTCTACGCTTTTATACAATGCCACACTACCGGTCACGCCTATAACAATTTCACGTCCATCTAGGTAATTGTTGACCTCTCCTAGGATGTCCTCGGAGGGGTGATTCACCCTTAGCACCCAGTCATTGAAAGCAGCCTTCCGAGGCCTTTAACTAGGGGGATAGGTACGAGTTAAGGCTAAGACATGCATTTAATCAGCTCTTTAACCCTCAGAGCGCATCTAGAATATGTTAGAAGTGGTAGTATGAAGGCGGGTGTTGAAGGGGGTTCGAAGGAGCTTAGGTTTACTGTAAGGAAGGCTAGGCCTGAAGAGATCTATATAGTTATGGATATAAACCAGAGGACCTTGCCGGAGAATTATTGGTATGGCTTCTACAAGTTCCTCCTAGATAATTGGGGGGAGGCGTTCCTCGTAGCCGAGACTAGTGAGGGAGATATAATAGGCTATGCTATGAGTAGAGTAGAGCGTACTAGAGACCCTGTTCTATTAGGACTTAAATCCGAACTCGAAAATGATAAGAGCGTTCTAAGTAAAGTAATAGACGCTATAAGGTCTCAATTAGCAGAAGAAAGACCGGTAGGCCACCTCGTCTCAATAGCTGTTCTGCCTGAATACCGTAGGAAGGGTGTAGGGAGCGCGTTGCTGGCTAAGACGATAGAAGTTATGGATCGAGTGTATAATGTAGACGCGATATATCTAGAGGTCCGGGTATCCAACGCGCCCGCCATAAGGCTTTATGAAAAATTCGGTTTTAAGAAAGTCAGAGTGTGGAGGGGTTACTATAGGGATGGTGAGGACGCTTATATAATGGTAAAAAGGCTAGTTGATTAACGATACACGACAGCCCTCATACCCGCCCATGCTACCAGTCGATTCCAATCCTCTTCTTGAACTCCTTATAAAGACTCTCTACGCTATCCACCCAACGTGGCAGCTCTTCGGGACTCTCAGGGTACTTCTTATATAAGGCCTTAACCCTAGACATGTATTCTCCCACGATCATCAATTGTACTAGCTTTGTAGGCCTCTTCAACAGTGAAGCTAGGACCTTAGCCTTCTCTAGTAGGCTTAGATTAACCCCCCTTAACTCCCCGGTTAAGCTAGTTTCTATTACATTATCCACGGTAGCAAGGCCCGTCTTCATAGCCCACTCCACCTCCTCGTTAGTAAGAGTCTGGAGGTACATTCTTAGGATGTCGAGGCCTGCTTGCTTAGCTCCAAGGCCTCTCATATACTTGAGATTCATATCCCAGAGCCCTTTAGCTGTGAAATCACCGGTTTCGTGAGACCTAACTATCACCTCTGACGCATATTTAGCTGCTACCATTGCATAACCCATACCCCCGCCGTGTAAGGGGTTTACCGTGAAGCCGTTGTCGCCTATACTTATAAAGTTGTCCCAGACTAAGGTGTTAGCCGGCCTCCTAGTAGGTAATAGGGCTCCAGCCTCGTTAAGAACCCTTACGACCCTCCCTACCTCGTCCCTGGTAGCGAGGTATTTTTCGTATAGCAGGCGTGGGTGTGGGTATCCTCTCCCTCTTTGCACACCCAAGCCCACATTGGCGATCCTTTTACCCTTAGGGAAGAACCACCAGTAGCCTCCCGGCGCTATCTTCTCGTTAATGTATATTCTCAATACGCTGGGCTCCTCTATATCATAGTCAACCTCTATTATCTTTCTAAAGGCGACGGCACTGTCAGTTTCTTTTAAGGGCTCCTTAACAGGCCACGTATCAGGGAGCTTCCTTTTAACGGCCGCTCCACTCCCAGTAGCGTCCACCACTATATTAGCCTTTATGTTCAACGTTTTCCCATCGCTCTTTCTTTTAGCCTTTACGCCGACTAACTTACCACTTTCTATTATAGGCGTTAACACGTGCGTTTCAAGCATGACTTCGACGCCTTTCTTCTCAGCTTCTTTTAACAAGCTAAGTCCATACTTAGTACGATCTATCATGAACCCTCCTCCCGGTTCCTGAAGCCTTATCTTGACCTTCTCGGAGGGACTATAGATGTCAATGGCGTCTACAACTTGCATTAGAGCATCTCCCTGGGGGAAAGGTAGCCCCGCCTCTATGAAATGCTGTTTTCCAATCGCATCTCCACAAGGCTTACCCCAGACCCTGCCTGGGCCTGCAACCTCTACTCCAAGCACACGAAGCCCGGCATCCTTAAGAAGATATGCTAGCGAGGAACCCGCAGGTCCTAGACCCACTATAACCACATCATATTTAAGGTCCTCCCCCAAACTCTCGTACACCTAAAACCCTAAAGGCGTTATTCCACATTAAAATTTCTTCCCTAAAACCGTACTGTCGCCTCCAGTTTAAACCCTCTACCACATAATATCATGTTAAGGTGGCTAGAGTTGAGCTTCTGGTTTAGAAGAAGGAGAAGGAGTATATTCGACCACTTCATAGACGAGCTAATTAGAGAGTTTGAGGAAGAAGTGCGCGCCTTAGAGGAAGAATTAGAAGACTTAATGCGGAGAGGCGGGGCGAGAGTTAAAGGCCCCTATATCTATGGAGTCCGAATCACCATAGGTCCTGACGGAGTTCCAAAGATAGAAGAGTTCGGTAATGTTAAGCCCACGAGGAGAGAGGGAGTTAAGATCCTCGAGGAGATGGAACCCCTAGTCGACGTTATAGATCATTACGATGAAGTATGGGTTATCGCAGACATACCGGGAGTGGATAAGAATAAAATCAAAGTTAAGGCCACAGAGGATAAAGTTGTGATCAGAGCTGAAAACTCGAAGAAATACTATAAAGTCGTCGATCTTCCTAGCAAGGTGAAACCTGAAACTGCTAAGGCTACTTACAAGAATGGAGTACTCGAGATTAGGATCAAGAAAGTCACGCCTGAAAAGAAGGAGGAAAAGGAGGAGGGATACGACGTCAAGATAGAGTAAGGGTGGGGCGGGTTTATTGAGTACTAACAATTCTAACAAGGAAAAAGAAATACTAGATAAGCTAATCTCCGAGTCTAAAAGAGAGCCTGTGCTACTTCATAGGGAAACGGACGTCTTATGTCCTGCTTGTGGCTCTAAATCTATGGAGGTTAATGAGTACCTTTACGATGTACCATATTTTAACACAATTATCATTTCAGTGGGTAAATGTAAGTCGTGTGGTTATAGTTTTCGAGACGTGAGAGTTGCCGAAGTTCTTAAGCCAAGGAAAATCCTCATTAAGGTTAGTGGGGAAAGAGAGCTCAGATTACTTATAGCTAAATCACCCATGTCTTCAATTCTCATAAAGGAACTAGGAGCTTCAATGACGCCGGGCCCAGCGTCAGTAGGGTTCATAACAACTGTAGAGGGTTTAATAGAGAGGTTCATCGAGGTAGCCTCTCATGTATGTAAAAACCTCGATGAGGCGTCTAAGAGCGAGTGCTATGATACACTAGAAAAACTAAAGATGATTAAAGACGGGCGATTCAATGCAACGATCATCATATGCGACTATGATGGCCTAACAAGGATCGCGGGCGAAGGACTTATAAGTGAAGTCGAGTTGGACTATGAGTGCGAAGAGTTGAAGCCTGAATGGCTTAAATCAGCTACTCCTTGAAGCCAGCCTTCTTGATCTCATCTAACGCTAGCTTAAGGGCCCTTACCCTTTCTTCCTCATTACGAGCAGCTAAGGCCTCCACTAGCCATGCTGTAACTCTATATAAAGCAGCCAACGCCACCCCTTGTCTTTTCAATTCGGATTCTAATACTTTAGACTGTGCCGTTAACGAGTCAACTATTACTTCTAGAGCTGCTACAGCGTCCTCCACATCCCCATGATGATGGTGATGGTGCTCATGCTCATGTTCATGGTGATGATGAGATTCTACTTCTTCTACAATCTTATCTAGGTCCTCGCGCCTCTTAGGCATGGTCATACGCTTCCTAGGCACTCTTACCGCCTCCCACGTAAAGCCTCTACACTCATAGTCTTTTATAGCTTCGGCTCTCCCGGGTTAAAAGAGGGCCTGTGACGAATGGTATTACCGCTTACCTCGCCTTCATGGGGGTGACGACGCCCCTGCCCCGAGGCCCCCGTTAGAGGACCTTTATTATAACTGTTTTCACGTTGCCTCCTTCTAGTATAACGTTGATGGAGGCATTGACTCCCTCAAGCTTTGATAGAGGTTCAAGCGATTTTCTAGCCCTCTCAAGCTGTAGTATCCTTTCCTGCATACCTTTTATTGCATCCACTAGGACTTGGAGCTCAAGTCTGGGAGTCGGATTTACGTAGACCTTAACGCCATCCAACTCCAGCTCTGCCGCCGCCTGAGGCATTCCGGCTCCCCCAAGATCCTTGAGAAGCTCTTCTAACTTCGAAGATAGGTCTGCGGCAACCCTAATCTTCTCCACCTCTCTTAACATGTCGCCCAACATTTTCTTACTCTCAGCTATTTCCTTATCCATGTACTCAAACAGGTCCTTCACATTGCCAAATTTCAATACAGTTACACTTTGAGCGGCCTCAGCAGCCATACCCTAACACACCTCACCTTAAACTATCATTCAACAGGTTAACCATATAAAAGCTATCCCTGAGGGAATATGAATAGAGTTAGCCTTAGATTGAATACTCTAGTATGCTCTTAGCTACGGCTTTCGCGGCCTTAGCTAGAGATTTTTCAAGGCACTTTCTAACGCACTCGTTCTTAGCAGGTCCTTTTTCCCCCGAGCATTCACTATACATGCACTCTCTCTCTAAGGGCTCCGTTCTTATATAATATACTATTATATCGTTTTTAGACCATTTTGATATTAGACTCGAAATACCGGAGCCTTTGACTATGTCTTCAACAATATTCTCATCTATAAGATTTCTACTGAAAATAAATGCTCTCAGGTTTGATGCAAAGCTTCTAGCCATAACTTCCGCTACTTTTTTGACATCCCTTTCCACTTAAACTCCCCCGATCGGGGATTAGGGGTCTACACCTTGATTGGAACACTAGCCCGAAACTACGGGTGTCTTACCGAAATTTTAGGATCACACCTACTAGTTCCCATCATAGTTATAAAAATGATTGCTATAAGACGAGGAAAGTTAATGTCCGTCTGCATACACTAGGGCTAAGTAGATGGGATTTGACGGGTGTCTTGGTATTGTATGGTAGCATGCAGCGCCATGTTATAGATTTACCTAAGAAGGTTGTTGTAGGTGACTCGATTTTAGACGAAGTAGGACCTATTATCAAGGAAACCTTAGAAGCTAACTACAAATATGTACTCATAGTAACAGGGCCTAAAGTCAAAGAATTATACTATAGTAGAGTTAAACAGAGCCTTGAAGATGCAGGATATACTGTTGACTATAAGATAGCGAGTGACGCAAGCGTTGAGACTGCTATGAACGTCGCGGAAGAGTCTATGAAGGAAAAAGTTAACATAATAGCTGGGTTAGGTGGCGGTAAGTCTATTGACGTAGCCAAATATGCTGCTAAGGAATCGGGGGCTCATTTTGTCAGTATACCGACCGTAGCGAGCCATGATGGCATAACCTCGCCTTTTTCCAGTTTAAAAGGGTTTGAAAGGCCTATATCGAAGCTCGCTAAGACTCCCGACGTTATAGTGATCGATGTAGACATTATATCTCAGGCGCCCCGACGCTATAATATAGCGGGTTTCGGGGATCTCATAGGAAAGTACACTGCAGTGCTAGACTGGAAACTGGCTCATAAGCTTAGGCTTGAGTACTACGGCGAGTATGCTGCAAGCTTAGCACTAATGAGTGCACGGCACGTAAGCCAGTATGCCGACGAAATAGCCGCTGGGACGAAGGAGGGCTATAGAGTTTTAGTGGAAGCCCTCGTTAGTAGCGGAGTTGCCATGTGCATCGCTGGGAGTACAAGGCCTGCAAGTGGTAGCGAGCACCTATTTGCCCATGCACTCTCAATTGTAGCTCGCAATAAACCTTTACACGGCGAGGCTGTGGGAGTAGGCACTATAATGATGTCTTACCTTCACGGCAAGAATTGGAAGAGGATAAGGAACCTTCTGAAAAAGGTTGGCGCCCCCACGACTGCCAGGGAACTTGGAGTCGAACCTGAGGAGATTGTAGAAGCTCTCACCATAGCCGCTAAGATAAGGCCTGAAAGGTATACTATACTCGGAGAAAAGGGGCTTACTAAAGAGGCTGCAGAAGCCCTTGCCAGGAAGACTGGCGTTATTTAATAGGTAGATGGCCTCCGCTAGCCTTTGCTTTCTTCTTCGGTTTGTCTACTTTCTCCCGAACTTTCAGGCGTTTCCTTTGGAGCTTCCCTAGGTTTCAGGTCTATCTCTATAGTGAACGTCACTTTCTCGGGCGACAGGTATTCCTGTATATCATTCAATATGCTCTGTAATATAGCTTCGAGGTCGTTTAAAGCTAGTATCATTGGAGGCAGCTTTATGACTAAATGACCATCATCTTTATCAACCTTTATACTATCCCTAGGAATCCCTGCAACCCTAGCTACTAATATGCGAGTTTTTTCTCTATCGTCATCAACTTTTTCAACGACTTCCAAGTCTATTTTAAGGGTCTTCCCTGCCAGGGGATGGTTGAAGTCTATATGAACGAAGCGCTGAGTAACGTTGACCACTTTACCTCGAAGCACACGGCCTTCAACCTCCATCTCAACTTCTTCTCCTACGCGAGGCGCCCTCCCATAACGCATAAAGTATTTTATAGGTACTCTTCTCACTAGCCTCTGATCCCTAGGCCCATAAGCTTTTTCCGGAGGCGCTTCTATAGTCTTCTTCTCTCCAACCTCCATAGACCTTAAAGCTTCGTCAACAGCATCAATTAACTTACTCTTACCAACGATCACAGGATAGGGCTCATAGCGTCGTCTAGGGTCATATATGCCCGCTTTTCTAGCTACCTCTTCCACTGTAGTATCTATAACCCTCTCTTCCCCGTCTTCTACAACCTTGGTAGTATAATTTATTAGTACGAAATCGCCTTCCTTGAAGGGCATACCGCTACCCACCCCTCCTAAGATACCATCCAAGGTCTTTTATAGGCCTAATAATTCTCTTCTCCCTAGCTTCCTCTCCAAAGCCCCAGCCAAGGGGTTCATAGTCAATCCCTACTACGAGTGATACCCCCTCCACCCATTTTACCACGTTTTCTTCATAGACTATCCTGCCGTAGAGGAATAATGCTTCGCCTCGGGGAGTCAAGATCGAGCATTTTAGCTTTCCTGTTCTGCAGAGCGGGGCTAGATCCCTAGCTAGGTGTAAGCTAGGTATAAGGGCTTGCCCGCTAATATAACCTATGTTAAGTCCCCCAGAGTACAATGCACCAATCTTCATAGCCAGTCTATTGAGCCTCGGTTCTATATAGAAGACTTCATAGTAGCCCCCACCTTCAACCTCAAGGACAACCATGTTATTATAATCGTAAGGGTCCTCTAGCCCTATTCCCCGGAAAAAACCTGATATGATCATAGCCTCTTCTCTCGATAGTCTTCTAACAGCTACTTTACCTTTCTTAGCCTGCATATGAAGAACCCCTCGGTGCCGTCTCTATGAGGCCATAGTCTGAGGCACCTAGAAACACTACTATCAAAATTTATCCCCATATACTCGGTCACCCCCTTGCTCCCTATTCCCTCCCAAAACGTAGTTTCGACTTCTACAGTATCGCCTTTCAATCTTAACAGCCTATCTACAACTAGCTCTCCCTCTTCGGGTGATGTCGAGCATGCTGCATAGACTATAATGCCCTCTGGCGACGCTATTTCTAAAGCTGTTAATAATAGGCTTAACTGTAGGTAATGTACCTCCATTAGGTCCTGTGGGTCGCGGCTAACTTTTCTATTTGGGTCCTTCCTTATAATGCCTTCCCCGCTGCTCGGGGCGTCGAGCAGCACTTTATCTGCGACTCCAGTACCCACGAGTCTTGGCAGCTTTCTAGAGTCTGTTCGCAACGCTATGTAGCTTTTAAACCCCATCCTTTGCATATGTGATCTTAGAGCTTTCATCCTTCTTCTAGATATATCGGAGGCTACTAGCAAGGCTCTATCTCTAGTTAATTGTAGAATCTGTGTTGCCTTACCTCCCGGAGCCGCTGCCATGTCAACTATTAACTCTCCCTCTCTCGGCTCCATTATATAAACGGGTAGCATGGAGCCTGGATCCTGTATGTAGTAGTAACCTTTTAGGTATTCGTGAGAAGCTCCTACGCTAAACGGAGCCTCTATAACCTCTATGCCGTGAGGTAGCCAAGGTATTATTGAGAGTTTGAAGCCCTTCTGGCTTAGGCTTTGATATAACCTAGCACAGCTTATTAGGTAGTCATTACACCTTACGGTTTCTGGCATAGGCACTTCATTCCACTCTAAGAGATCTACTACTTCTTCGGTAGACCCTAAAACATTGTACATCCTCTCTACTATGTAAGGTTTATAACCATATTTTTCGGCTAGTTTTAGTGCTAGCTCGCTAGGCTTAATATTGAGGAATAACTTCTCATCCTCCTCCTTAAACATGCCCCTGAGCCTATCTATCAGCATGAGTTAACAGCTCCCTCATAGTCACAGATTTACCTTAAAGCTCTAATTCCCTTTAGCCTGGAGGCTTGAAGGCTTGGAACGGTGGTATCATGGCTTACCATAGGATAGTCGTGCCTGGTAGGTTCCAGCCTCCCCATCTAGGCCATTTAAACCTGATACGTCAGGCCCTTGAAAGGGCTAGAGAAGTAATTATAGCCGTGGGATCTGCGCAAGAAAGCTTCACGCCTACTAACCCATTGACTGCTGGTGAGAGGATAGAAGCTCTCACTCTAATGCTTAGAGAAGAGCTTGGTAAGGATTATTTTAGGGTCTTTAACATATCGCCTGTGCCCGACATAGCAATGAATAAAGTCTGGGTTCAATACCTTAGGATGATGCTGCCAAGATTCGATTCTGTTATAACAGGCAACGAGCTAGTTGCCATACTCTTTGAGGACATGGGATACCCCGTGTTAAGGCCGAAAATGTATATGAGGGGAGAGTGCTCGGGCACTCTAATACGTAAACTTGCAGTCAGCGGTGGGGACTGGAAGAAGTGTATACACCCTGTGGTAGCAGAGTTCCTAGAGTCGATAGGCTTTGTTGAAAGGCTTAGAAGGCTAACTAGAGGTTAGGGGTGTAAAGCTTGACCGAGACGGTAGTGATCGACGGGTCTATGGGGGAGGGCGGAGGCCAGATACTTAGGACTGCTGTAGCCCTTGCAGCTATAGCTGGTAAGAAGTTAAAAATAATTAATATTAGGGCTAAGAGGAACCCGCCTGGATTAAGACCTCAGCACTTAACGGCGGTGAGGGCGGTTGCAATCCTATCACGAGGCAGGTTAAAGGGGGATAAAGTTGGTAGTATGACGTTAGAATTCGAGCCTGGAACTATCAAGGGTGGAGTATACAGGTTTGACGTTGGCACCGCCGGCAGCATCCCGCTCGTGCTCCAAGCACTCCTACCGGTAGCTGCTTATGCAGACGGTCCTGTGAGAGTAACGGTAACAGGGGGTACTGACGTTGCTAAAGCGCCCACAATAGATTATGTGAGGGAGGTCCTACTCTCTCTTCTAGCTATGGTTGGCTATACTGTTAGAATTGAGGTGAGAAGGAGGGGTCATTACCCTCGTGGCGGGGGTGTTGTGGTAGCGGAGATCCCTTCGCCTCCACAAGGCTTCAAAGGTAGGGACTTTCTTTATGCTGGAGAGCTGAGATTAGTTAAGATAAGAAGTCATGCTGTAAGGCTTCCTAGACACGTGGCTGAAAGGCAAGCTAAAAGCGCCGCTCACCTAGTTGAAAGAGAGCTAAGAGTTAAGCCTGAAGTAGAGCTTGAAACTTATCCTCCAGGAAGGGACCCTCACCTAGGTCCTGGAAGCGGCGTACTCGTTTGGGCTATATTCGACGAGACCGTGATGGGAGGTGATAGCATAGGGGAGAGAGGCAAGCCTGCGGAGAGGGTGGGGATGGAAGCTGCAAGGAGCTTATTAGAGGATGTGAAGACCGGTGCCGCTCTAGACAGGCATGCGTCCGATATGATGCCTTTATACTTAGCATTGGCTGGAGGGCCGTATAAGTTGAGAGGCGCTAGGCTTACCAGCCATGCTGCTACGCTCCTAGAGCTATTAAAGCTAATACTAGACGGCTTTGACTATAAGATACTTGAAGGTGCCCTCGAAAGACCATTCTTAGTCGAGTTATACAGTAAAGGAGTCTAATTTACATTAAACTACCGCTACTCATTTATAACAAACTCCTTCTTAGCTATCAGTTCGGCTACTCTTAATGAGTTATCTTTAGAAGCCGCCACTATAGGTCCTATGACCTCACCCCCAATCTTCCTAGCAGCTCTCTCAGCTATCCTTATAGCCTCTTCTAACCTCTCCGGCCGTGTTATGTCAGCTTTATTAACTGCCACATACACCTTCTTCTGTAATACCAGCTTAGCTACAGTATTGACTAGCAGCTTTTCCTGTCTTTCAAGACTCATGTAAGCGTTACTCGAGGCATCAAACAAGTATAGTACTGCGCCGGGAAGCTTAGAGAGCGCTGCTGCAGCTTTCCTTTCTATCTGATTCATTTCTTCAAGATCCCTGTCGAGAATGCCAGGTGTATCTATGACCTGCACTTTAATGTTGCCTAGAGTAAGATGGCCTACATGTATCTCCTTCGTCGTGAACGGGTACTCTGCCACTTTAAGCCTAGCTCTGGAAACGTTACTTACAAACGTTGACTTGCCACTGCTTGGAGGTCCTGCAACAATGATGGTGGGGCTCGACGCGTCTATGCCTGGTAACCTCTGTATAAAGGTCACTAGACTTCTAAGGAGCGCTAGCCCTCTGGAACACCTTTTATAAAGGGATAATATCCTCCCCCTGGCTTCTCTCGCTACAGTATTTAGCTCCCTAGGGCTTTCCGAAGCAAGTAATAGTATCCTATATTTCTCGGCGAGCCTATCAGTCATTTTCCTAGCTTTACTCACACATTTAATAGCATCTCTTAACTCCTCCCTGTCAAACTCTATTTCTATTAAGCTCCAGTAGAATGGATGGAGTGAGTCCAACAATCTTACAAGGTCTCTTATAAAGTCCGTTTTCGATATTACTATGTCTCTAAGAGCCTGAAGCCTTGAGAGTTCTCTGTCTAGCTTGCTACCCTTACGCTTTACATTAATTCGTTTCCCAACCCTTTCAAGTATCTCATCGTAGGTAGGCACTTGTATATGCTTGGCCCTTTCAGGCGGTAGTATCTCTTCGCTCACTGTAGACTCACTCGTTAAGTATCCTCTCTATCACAAGCCTATATTTTGATGCAGCATTAGAAATGCTTTTCTCCGACGCTCTCGACTCTCTAGAAGCTTTTTTGAGTGCCTTAGAGGGGCTCATTCCTGTAGAAAGATAGTGAAGATAAAGTGCTAGGCCCGCTATAACCCTGATGCTCCGTCCACCCCCAATTTCTTTCTTTAACTTATAATAGATCCTTGAAGCCTCGCTCTCTTTAACTGCGGCTTCTGCCAGGTAGTCAGAGTATGGCACAAGCTTTACACTACCTTCCGATAATACCATTACACTACCTTTTCTTAAAGCCCTTTTAGCTAAGGCTCTAACAGTTTTACCATTAATATCATCAGGTTTTCTTATAGGCTTAACCCTCTTCTCGCTAACGCTACTTTCAACGTTAACATAGCTTAAGGGATATGTATCCTCTAGCATGTCCTCGCCCACTACGAGACCACAGTCCATACACGTTACTAAACCGGACTCCCATACTAGTCTTTCAGACCCACAACCTTTGCATCTCATGGCAGTATATCCTCCAGGAAAGCTTTCCCCATACTCTTTCACGAAAACTTATACTGTCGAGTGTTAACTTAGAGGGGGAGTTTGAAACTCTTTATTAAGGGCTACCGTAAGTGAGAGTGTAAGGTCAAGCTAACCCTTAATCCCACACGCCGGCATAATAGGCATTATGAGGGGCTGTGTAGTGGCGTCACAGTACTTTGGGGCTACCGCTGTGGGCGTTAAAGTTAATGATGGAGTCGTACTCGCTACAGATAAAAGGATGAGCTATGGCGGCTTTATCTTGAGTAGGAGCTTTAGAAAGCTCTTTCACATCAGGAAGAAAATAGGAGTAGCTTTCGCCGGACTATACGGCGATGTGGGAGGACTTGTTAGGATCGTGGAAGCATCAATGAAACTCTACTCCCTCGAGTCAGGCAAGGAGCCCAGCGTAGCTAACGTAGCAAAATACCTCTCAGCCCTGCTCTACTCCTATAAGATCTTCCCGTTCTACGTTGAAGTGCTTGTGGGAGGCGTAGAACCTGAGGGTAAACCCACCCTCTACGTACTAGACCCTCTAGGCTCCATAATAGAGGATAATTACACTGCTGCAGGCTCTGGCGCTACAATAGCCTTTGGAGTACTTGAGGAAGGATATAAAGAGGACCTTAGCCTTCAAGAAGCAGAGAAACTAGCCCATAATGCTGTGCTAGCTGCCATAAAGAGGGACGCATCAAGCGGCGACGGTGTCGACCTGCTCATAATACCTGTTAATGGAGACCCCGCGTTCAAGAGCACAACTTTAAAGCTAGTATCGTGAGAGGGTTTATCGTGGCTTGCGGCCTCCCGTTTAAGGTTAAAGCTGCTGAAAGGGCTCAGAGACTTTTGTCTCGCAAGATAGTGCTTAAACCCCTAGTGCCTGAGCCTCAAGTCGTGGCCGGGCTTGACGCCTCCTACGCTACTATAGAGGGCGTGGAAGTTGGGATAGGCGTTGCGGTCCTAGTGGAGTGGTCTAGTTCCCTAAGGGTTTCTAGGTGTAGTGTGTACTTGGGGAGGGTTTGCGTACCATATGTACCGGGGTTTCTAGCTTTTAGGGAGCTAGCTGTGATGGTTCCGGCCTTTAATCCTTTGAAAGATAAAGCTGATCTCGTAGTAGTCGATGGACATGGTATCTCTCACCCTCGTCGATTCGGCATAGCGAGTCATGTAGGCGTGATTTACAATTTACCTTCAGTAGGCGTTGCTAAACGTAGGCTAGCCGGCCGCGAGGTTGAAAAGGAAGGTAGGACCTACGTAGTTTTAGGCGACGAAGTTGTTGGCATCGTAATTAAGAAGGGAAGCACGAAACTCTATGTAAGCCCCGGCCATCTAATAGACTTAGAAACAGCTTTTACCATTGTGGAAAGGATTACTGTGAAGAAGTTGCCCGAGCCTACTTATAGGGCTGACGAGGTTAGTAAGATAGTTAAGTCCGCATTAAAAAGATCCGTGATATTGGCGCCGCCAAGCTACTTAGAGACCTGTATTATAAGAGTTGGCAATAATGCCCGCATCCCTCCAGAAAGCGTTAAGGTCTTGAGGAAGCTTGGGTTTGAGGTAATAAAGGGGTAGCGGGATGGTGAGATATTACCATCTAGAGCTTCTAGCTTGCCCTGAATGCAGGAATCCATTCCTGCTAGTCTACTCTCTAAAGGAATTAGAGTCAAACGCTAGTATTAGTGAAGAGCATGCCTCTAAGCTAAAGTGTAGGAGGTGGTGCTACTTATACAACTTACCAGCTTCCAGAGTACCTCTCTCATCATGCATTAAAACTTGCATGAACCGCGAGATAGAAGAGGGAGTTATAGTATGTACCTACTGCGGCAGATGGTACCCTATAGTCAAGACTATACCAGTCATGATGGATGACAAATATAGAGACGAGGAAAGAGATCGGGAGTTTGCAGAAAGAGTGAGAGGAAAACTGCCATCCTGGATTAAACAGCACATGAGGCTCCCTTTACCATTACATGAGGATAAATAGGCTTGCCCCCCTCCAGCAAAAATAGAGGGAGAGGGTGATATACAATGGCTTCCCCTAGGGACATAGCAGGTTTCGTTAGAAGCCTTGAAAGATGGGTTACGCTGCAGCGTATGATACTAGATAACTTTAAAAAGGCTGATGAGAGAGTTAGGGAGGCTGATAGGCTCGAGATAATAATTCATACTAGAATAGCATTTAACCACCTCATAAAGACCCTAAAGGCGTTTGACGACTGGCTGCAAGACCCCTTCATATCGTCAAACATACCCAGAGACTTGCTCATAGAGGTTTGGGATACAACCCTAAAGATCACAGAGATGCTACTTGAGCTCGACATCAAGCATACCAGCGCAGTGAAGGACCTTATAGAGGAAGCTGTTAGAGAAGGACGCATTAGCCCATTACTCCAACTACGCGATATAGGCCTTGGCAGGGAAAATAGGAGGGGTGAAGGCCACTCTATGTCGATTTAGCTCTAAATCTTACTCCATCGGAGACCTATAGTTAACAATAAATACTCATCTATATCCCATAAACCTCTCGTACTCATATATTATCCTCCCTGCCACACCCCACGTTTTAAGCTGAGCACCTTCTAAGATGGCGTACTTCTCAGAAGCCTTCCTTAGTGTACTCTTCTTAAAGTCCCCTTTTGGGAAAGCTCCTATACCTAAAGGTGCCCTCATATTTAAGGCCCTAGACACCAAGAAGCTTAGTTTGATTTTAACGCCTTTCTCCCATAATAGAATTAACCCTCCCATCTCTTTTACAAACTCTCTGAGACTATCATGAGTTTTCCAAATAAGGGGTTCACCTCGAGGCGGTACCCTTTCTAGCTTTAACAACTGAGCCATTAACCCCTTAAATCGTTCAAAGTGCTTTGGCACTCTAACCCCCGGCTTCACATAGAATATCCTTCCGTCAAACGCTTGAAAGTAAACTTGCACTAAACCTTTATCGTATAGTGGAGTGTCAGTTACTATGAGCAAAGAAGTATGTAATATATCAGGCCGCCCTCTTTTCCACTTCTGGGGAAGGACCTCCATAGCATTGTAATGTAGACTTTTATCTAGTATCAAGTCGCCGGGTTCTAAGTTATAACGTTCCGCACTCCTCTTAACCTGATGGTGGCTCCAAAGCTCTTTCGGCACTAGCTCCAATGATGATTCAATGAAAACTATTGTTAAAGATCTATCACGATTCGAATACATATCATCCTCTACCCTTCCTCCTTCCATAATTTTTTTCTTAGAGCTTCTAGGGGCTCGATAGGCTTACCCATGTATTCGGCTGCAGTGATTATTCTAGGCTGTAACCCTCTTCTAGACAACCTGCTTTCTATTTCGGCCTTCAACTCGACGTACCTAATATCCCTGAGGAAGTGATGGTCAACTATTATAACGCGGGGAGCTGCTCTTACAATAACTTCTTCGAGACCTTCCACGCCTCTTCTCACAGCATCCAAGCTAACTTTATACCCGGCTAGGTATGATGGAGGCCCACTAATTATTATCACATCTGCGTCCTTAGCTTCTCTAGAAAGCCATTCTATAGCTTCTCGCGTGGGAGGCCCTTGAACGTCGCTTGCAAAGACTATTTTTCCTTCCTCGCATTCGAGCGATACCATAAGGACCTTACCCAGCTTTGTACCCTCCTCGCCGTGCCATACTGGAGGTGAGAATCTTACCCTAACCCTCTCAAATACGAATTCGCGCGAGTCTGCGTATTCAAGTTTAGCTTTATCTCTAACGCCACCCTTCACTATAAACCTGTAGCCTCTAATAGCCTGACTCCTATTAATGTCCCTTTTAATGTCCTTCGCGAGCACAGTCTTGCCATAGTATAGCTCTGGCTCGTCTCTCATGTAGTGGTCGTAGTGGTAGTGCGTAACTACTATTATATCACTTTCTATAATATATTTTCTAGCATTGTCGAGCGACTGCTCTAGCCTCTTAAGCTCTAAGGGGTGAGGAGGCAGGGAGAAGCGTCGAGGAGCTATTGACGCGCCCAAGTCTATACCTATAGCAACTCCGCATAGCTCTACAAAAGTGGCTATACTCCTAACTCCCATGCTATCCGCTGCTATCACCCTAACTCTTAAGCTCACTGGGAGGCTCACCTACTATAGTCGCCCTAGCTCTCTGAGCTGCCTTCACAAACTCGTGGGGTGTTATGGGAAGCCATTTCCTGAGCTCCTCGTAGAAGTCCCACGAGACTACTAGCCCCTTAGGCGTCTTCCTAGCGTTTTTAATAATTTCAATGTAAGTCCTAGCTACTAGGTCCTTCTTAGTCATGCTAGATATTATAGCCTTCTCAACGTCGCCCGGGTACTCGTACCTAGACTTCAACAGTATTTCCACGATCCTATTTATCCTCTCAGGCACACCCACTATAGAGCCTCTTAGCTCTATCCTGCGCGGCGTACCCCACGGGACAAGGTTATCCAGCACTCTGCTAACGCCCGGCCTTGGGATCCTATCAACTATACCCCCGATTAGGAAGGCGTCCGCCATCATAACATCGTTAGCGGTTAAAGGCTGAGGGGCGTCAGGCCTTAGTATTATTACCCGATCCGCATCTACACTCCAAAGAAGCTCGCTAGGCTTACTCTGCATCATTGTCATCTTATTTTCCCCTACAATCTCTGTCAACCACGATACTGTAGCAGAGTCGACACTAGTCAATGCTAAATGTCTATCCCAGAGATAACGCCTGATAACATTGAGTGATACGGCAATCTGCAATCTAAGCTTTGCTAGTTCATCCTCACTATGTATAAACCTCATGCTAAGGTCTATAACATACAGGGGGAGTGGCGGGTTTGGTAGCAGGTCCTCAATGTCAGACCATCTGAAAGCCCTATACTCAACCTCGCCCCTCGATGCAAGGGAAGCTTCAGCTTTCTCATCGCCAGGGCCGACAAGCAGCTTGAACCTAGACCCTTTATAGGCTTTTTCATGAACGATTTTACCTCTAAAACTAGCATCATAATATACATCGTACTCTCTAACAAGGGCTTCTACGGCAGCGTACTGAAAACCTAACTCTTCAGCCCGCTTTCTATGAAGCCACACCCTCGATCCAAGGCTATATATACCTTTAGCTTCAAGCAGCTCGAGGAGCGCCTGGTAGGGTCTCTCAACGAACATTGCTCTCCCTCTCACCATAACTGCCACCTGCTTTCGCAAAGAATTCGTCTAGGGTGCGTGATAGAGGAGCCCCTTCCTTCTTTCTTATCCAAGGGCCTCCGAGCTTCTTTACGGTATACCATGAATACCTTATTATAGGCGGTCGCTCACCCCTTGACAGCACCTTCCTAACCCACTCTATAGTTTTAGGGTCGCTCGGGTAACCGCTTCCTTCAACGCCATATAACTCACGGAGCACCTTTATTCTAGAATCCCTCAAGTACTTGGCGATTATGCTAGCAGCAGCTACTTCCGGGTACTTTGAGTCCGCTTTCTCCTCTATTACAACTTCGTATCTGATACCAGTAACTCTTCTAGCCAAGGCTTCCTTTACTAGCGACGAGTTTCCAAATTTATCTATAGTCACCCTGATACCACCATTAACCTTTATCATAGAGTATTTTAGGAGGCGAGCTACGGTTTCAGCTACCTTAACCGCTTCAAGCTTATTAAGGTTGTACCTGTCTATCTCGCGTGGTTCTACCCTAGAAGCTGAAAATACTCCCACCTTAACAAGGCTAAAGTATAACTCGGCTCTCCGACCGCTATCTAGCTCCTTGCTATCTCTAACACCCAAGTCTTTTAGAGCTTCTATGGAATCGCTGTGAACAGCATAAGCCACTATAACCATATCGCCAACTAAACTCCCTCTACCAGCCTCATCCACCCCCACAAGCACATTTCTCATCCTAGAGATTCTACCCCCTCCTTTACACGTGTGCTATAGGGGAAAACTCTATTTATATGTTCCAGGTTAACTCCCCATTTTATATGACCCCTCTCGCTACCTCCGTGTTAGTGGGGTGCTAGGTGTAGTGGTAACCTGGTTTTTGAGAAGAGTGTATTCAAGGTTCCTTAAAGAGCCCTTTAGGATACGAGGAAAGCTAGAAAGGCTTGCAAGGGAATTATACTCTAAAGACGTTCTAACGTCGGTGTTCGAAGTAATCTCGATTTTCAAGGATTCGATAGAGGATGTTGGCGGTAAACGTGACCTTGCATTACTTCAGAAGGAAGCAAGCGAGGTTAAGAGGGAATTTGCTGTGCCCTCTCACTTTTACGCTATCATTGATATGGTTGATACCGCCTTGAAAACCCTACTCCTTAAAGAACCCTTAAAAGACCCGCGAGGCGAGGCTATTAGACTCTTCAACACGTTAGAACACGAAGTATCGTTAGAGATAGAAGAAGCCATAGCGTTGGCCTCTCAGGTGGTGCCTTCTGAAGGCTGCATAGCTACAATAGGTTATAGCACGATACTGAAAGAAGCTATATCGCGGGCTCCAAGGATAGACTTAGTAGTGGTGGGCGAGAGATACCCGTTCCTTGACGGGCGTAAGCTTGCAAGGGAGCTGAGGGCTAGAAGGAGAAAGGTCATTTACACTCCCGACGTCAACATATACTCTAGCATAATGAATTGCTCCGCCGCGTTCATACCATTCTACGGTATAGTCTCCGGTAAAGCCATCGTGGATGTAGGTGCTCCAGTTCTAGTACATTCTGCAAGGGATTTAGGCAAGCCTGTTATAGCCTTGGGAACCGATTTAATGTTGTATACTGTAGGCATTAAAGTAAACCTTTCTTCTGCGATCAACAAGTATGTTATAGACGTCAATGCCTTGACCGGCAGCATAGAAGCAGGATGGTCTTCTATAACCATGTTTGATACTATTAACATAAGCCATTTTGATAAGATAGTAGTCAGTAGCACAATATTGCCTTCTGGAGATGAAGCGGTAATCTCACAGGTAGCTGAGAGGGTAATTGAAAGACTCGAGGATAATGTGAGGAGAAGATTCATGTAGGCTCACATGCACTTTAACGCCTGCCTATCGGAAATAGTATCATGGGGAACTCTTCTATACAATCTAGTTCAAGAAGTTTACAAAGCTCTTCATCGTAGAATGCACCTACAGCGGTAGTTGCAAGCCCCAGAGCTTCAGCGACAAGATAAATATTTTGGCCGGCAAAGCCTGTGTCCCAGTGGGCATACCTGTAACTTCTATGAGAGTACTTAGACGCAGTCCTCCTATATACTGCTGTAACTATGATTACCGCTGCAGCATTACCTACATGTTCCTGATCTAAGGCGATCCACTGCAGTTCTTCTGAGTAGTTACCCTTTCGTAGGAGCTCTAGAGAGTGTTCCCCCGGATTATAATGGTATATCCCATTATCCAGCCCCTCAACCTTATCGGCATAAAGATATCCTTCTAAAGGTTGGAGGGCTCCAGCACTAGGATATGCCCTTTTAGGTCCTCCCCACCACGCCCTACCGGTAACACCCAGGGAATAGTATAGTAATGTGGAGACTTCGCTAAGGCTTAAGGAACCTCTAGAGTACCTTCGACGGCTTCTCCTACTTCTTATGGCCTCGAAAAGGTCCATGCCAGAGGCTTCCAGAGGCTCCGGAAGCCTGATCCTAGGAGCCGTAGAATAGGTTTTATAATATTCTGTAGGCTCAGGGTAAGGTAGGTCCTCATAGTAGCCTCTAGGAGACAACATTGATACTATATGGTATATCATGGAGACGTCACCGCCCTTCTCTATAGCTACCCTCAAGCCTGTAGCAATTCGAGACCTAGTGTAGCTTGACAACTGCGATAAGAGACCTTGGAAAAGAGTTTTTAGCCCATTAGGATCCCCCATAGGCCCCCCAGGATATGGATTTTCCTCAACCGCTACATAGGTCTTGATACTTCAGGGAGTTTCCTGGGTATAACTGGACTGCTGAAACTACTAATTTAGGGTTTAAGCCCCGCTTAACTTCTGGTGAGTGAGGTGGCGGCTAAACCTAAGGTTCCTGTTAAGCTTGTGAGCTGGGATGAAATAGTAGAGTGGAGTAGGGGCCTGGCTTCCAGGATAGAAGAGTCGGGTTGGAAGCCTGATGTCATAGTTGCAGTGGCGCGTGGGGGCTATGTACCTGCTAGGCTTCTATGCGACTTTCTCGACGTCACCGACCTCCTTAGCGTGCAAAGCCAGCATTGGGTTGAAGCTGCGAGGATGGCTGAGAAGGCTATACTGAAGTTTCCTTATAAACTAGACCTTTCGGACCTTAAGGTCCTGTTAGTCGACGATATAGTTGATACTGGAGACACTTTGATCCTTGCGAAGGACTTTATAGCGAGGGAGTGGACTCCTAAGGATCTTAAGATAGCGGCTCTGCAATGGATAAGCCCGGTAGCCAAGATAAAACCAGACTACTACTACATCGAGGTTAAGGAGTGGATCTGGTTCCAGTACCCTTGGACGCGCTTAGAGGATACAATGCAATTTATAACTAGAATTTTCAGGGAAGACGAGAGAGTAAAAGGTAAGATAATCAGAGAGGACGAGCTAAAATCAGTCTTTAAGGAGTGGTACGGGATCGAGCCTGAGAGTTTAGGATTCTACTGGGACATGGCCCTGGAAAAACTAGCCGCCAAGGGAGTCCTGGAAAGGGTAGAAGGCGGGTTCAAAGCTGTAAAGGTATAAAGTTGGAGCTTTAGCCCCCCAGACGCCTATATTCACACTTTCACGCTCACAATTAATTTTAATGAGTACGTTCAAATGGCGAACAGGCTTACAAGTCGGTCGATACCCTTATTCGCTAACTATCCTAACTCTCGCGAGATACACGCCTCTATCTCTGCTCCAAGCCGCTTCAACTATCGTGTCCCCGCTCCCTATAATCCCCTCCCTCTCGAGCTTCTCTACAGTCTTGCTAAGTCCTTCCTCGTAGTTCTGCGCTGATACTCTTACGGGCTCAGCTCCCCATAAACCCTTCACAACCCTCTCTACAGTCTCTGAGGGTACCCCTACGTAGAAGGGTTTGAGGGGTCTAAAGGCTGCTATTCTCTCTGCCAGCCTGCCAGTCATGCTATAGACCACGAGAGTGGCATCTAGGCTTTCAGCTAGCTCTACTAGGCCTAGAGCTAGCTTGTAAAGGCTAGTAGCTGGTCTAGCCCTTGTGACGCCTTTAGCCTTTAGGACCTCCAGGGCTTTGTTAACAGTCTTTGACATCCACATGATCGACTTGAGGGGATACCTGCCTATAGCTGTTTCTGATGTAAGCATGAGGGCATCAGCCTCCATAGTGACAGCCTGGTATATATCAGTTATCTCGCTTCTAGTAGGCTGAGGCTTCTCCACTAGGCTTGAAAGGAACTCCGTTGCCAGGATTAACGGCTTAAACTTCTTTCTAGCCTCCTCAGCTATTCTAGCCTGTATAATCGGTATCTCCTCAAGGTTGAAATGCATGCCAAGGTCCCCTCTAGCCACTATGACCCCGTCGCTCACCTCCAGTATGTCCCTTATCCTGGTAACCCCTTGAGGCGTCTCTATCTTAGCATACACCCTGATATCACCCCTTCCGAGCCTCTTCATGATAGCTTTAACAGTCTCCACGTGCTCGGCGTCGCTCACGTAGCTTGCGTAGACGTAGCTGAAAGGCCTCTGGGAAGCAAAGGTTAGGACCTGCCTATCCTTAACAGTGACCCTAGGGCCCGGCAACTCCTTCCTTTTAATGGCAACCCCCTTCCTAAGCCCCACAATACCCCCTTCAACTACTCTAGCCTTAACTGAGAGGCCCTCAACGCTCTCAACCTGCAGCACAATTTTACCGTCATCTATTAGTATTAGGTCCGCCTCTTCCACCACTTCAAAAAACTCCTTAGAATCTATGGGTATATCACCCTCCCTGTAACCCACAGTTACCAATTGCCCTTTAGAGACCTTCACAGGCTCGCGGTTCGCAGTCCTAACCCTAGGCCCCTCAAGGTCTATAGCTAGCCCAGTCCTAATCCCTACTGCCTCTTCAGCGCTAACAATACTCTTCAACATCTCATCCCAGCTCTCAGGGCTTCCGTGACTAGCGTTTATCCTAAACACGTCGACCCCAAGCTCTATCATCCTTCTCACGGTTTCCTGGCTACTTGAAGTAGGCCCTAGCGTTGCTATTATCTTTACTGGCACCCGCTTCAAAGCAGGCCAGCCTCCCTCAGCCTTCTCTCCACCACCCTGCTAGCATCCTCGAACATTGAAATCGCCTCTTCAAGCTTCCTCCTATCAACCTTAAGCTTCCCCCTCCTAGCAAGCCTACCTATCTCTCTAAGCCTATCCATATCCGAAGACCTGCCTGCATGAGCCTTCAATGCTAAGTGGTCCTCCAGCAAAACGATCCTAACTCTAACCCCCCCAACACTAACCCTCTCAGCCCTTTCGAGCATAGGCTCGGGTACATAGAAGTCGTGTATGTTGTCATAAAACTCTACTGGAACCTCCTCAGCCCCAACCCTAGCTATAATCTTGGGCGTCCCAAGCCAAGTTTGGCCAACACCCCATCCAAGCTCTTCAGCAACAGCCCTATACTCCTCCTCGAAAAGGGGGCTAGGGTCCTCCCCGAATACATCAACATCGTCACCCAGATCCCTAGAACCTAAGGCTAGCTCCACGACAGTGCCACCAATAACTGTGAACCTGAAACCCCTATCCAACAATGCCCTAAGAGCCCTACCAAACCCCTCCCTAGACACCACGACGCCAGCCTACCTCCAAACCTTAGCCAAGACCTCCATAGAATAAAAGCCTGCCAGCTTAAAAGATACACGGGTGCCGGGGTGGCCGAGCGGCCCAAGGCGGCGGGCTCGAGGTGGCAGAGGGTTTGAAACCGCCGCGAGAGACCCGTTGCCCCGAAAAGGGGCGCGCGGGTTCGAATCCCGCCCCCGGCGCCAGAGGGTGGGGCCGTCGTCTAGCCTGGCTAGGATGCGGGGCTTGGGACCCCGTGGTCCGGGGTTCAAATCCCCGCGGCCCCACCAATTAACTAGCGTTGGGAGCTTCATTTTGGGAAAGAGTGTGTGCATGGTGCAATTCATGTTGGAGATCGTGTCTTTTACGTCCCTCATTAGGCATACATCATTGTTTCTACACGTCTTAATTTAAAGTGTTATATTTGTATTACTCATGAGTTATTCTAATATTACTGAGAAAACATTGAATGTGGGTAAGATTAAAAAGATCCGTTCTAGGATAATCGTGTGGTGTGCGGATGCCCTGTTACTAGGCATCGAGCTTCAACGTTTTAGGCTTTGTCTCCCAGTTTTGTGTGGGGGTTGCATTTGTGGCTAGAAGGAGGCCGGGGGAGGGTGTCTATAGGCTTCTTTGGGCTAGACTGAGTTACCAGTTTGACTTTGAGGTAGCTAATGCTCTGCTGGAGCCCCGGGAGGAGTTGGAGGTTAGCTTATCCGGTTCGGGGAGGGTTAGGCACGTTTGGAAGGCTGGGAGGCTCATATTGACTTTTAGGGCTGGAGATGCTCTAGCCTCTCTTACACTCGATGGCGCCGAGCTGGTCCGTAGGTCCTCGGAGCCTCCTAGGTATAGGGTTGTGGTTAGGAGGGGCTCAGTCATTCATGGCTCAGTCTTTCCAAGGCAGGTTGTGGGTGGCGATTTCGGGCTGAGGGTGGGCGATGAGGTCCTGGTGGTTGACGAGGATGATAGGCTACTGGCTGTGGGGAGGCTCAGGATACCCCTAACCCTTATTAGGGGGCTTAGTAGAGGTGAGGTTGTTAGGGTTAGGTAGTAGGGGGGCTGGTCTAGGCTGTGACGGATGGGGTCGAGATTGTCTCGGACCTTACGAGGGAGGAGGTTGAGGGGGGTATACTGGTAACAGGCTTTAGGGGCTTCGGGCTAGTAGGGTACTTAGTGTCGAAGCATCTCGCACTGGCGCTTAAGGCTGAGAAGAGAGGCTATATCCTAGCCCCCTACATGCCCCCAGTGCTACTAGTAGAGGAGGACGGGGTGGGGTATCCCTTCGACATATACTTCCACAGGGAGAAGAGGATAGTCATTGTCGTTCACAGGGCTAACCCTGAGAGGGAGGTGCAAGACGACTATACTAAGGCTTTAGCCGATTGGGCTGGAGAGATGGGCATATCGCTTGCGGTACTGGTTGGAGGGCTTAGCGACGAGTTCAAACCTTCTAACGAGGCTTATGGGTATAGGTGGATAAGCAACAAGTATTATATAGGGAAGAAGCTGGAAGCCCCTACTATGGATGTGGGGCTGGGAGTTATAGGTCCCCTAGCGCTCCTCCACATATACCTAGAGGCTAGGAGGATACCGTCTATAATGATACTACCTTACGCCGCCGCGGAAAGGAGCGACTACGATGCCGTAGCTTTGGGCCTTAAGGTGATAGGCAGGGAGGTCCTGGGAGTGGAGATTCCTACAGGCGATGTCGAGAGGATGGCAGCCCAGCAAAGGGAGTTCCTTGAGTACGTAAGGAGGACTTTGGAGGAGCAGCCTGGAGAGAGGGGTGAAGAGGAGGAGAGCGGGATCTACATGTAGCGTTTAACACTTGAATTCGACCTCTACCTCCACACCATCCTCTAGTGCTAGGGTGCTGTAGGCTTTTAGGGTGGCTGCGACGCTCCACTCGGCTTTCTTACAAGCCTCTAAGCGGACTTTAACCCCCAGCCGCGACGCATGCTTAGCTAGCTCAACAATTTCTTCTACGAGCCTATCCACAACCTCTCGAGGCTCCCTGTTAGACGGGTAATCTATCTGAATAGAAGGGTATACCCCGCAGAGCTCGATAGGAAAGATGCCGGTATAGGGGGAGTATAATGCAGCCGTAACATCGCCTCTACTCCCGACGATTTCCTTTTCACATTCACTCGGCTCCTTCTTAACGGTCATAGGCTTCACTACCAGCTCCCTCGGCATTAGCATTTTTAGAGACTCCAGTAGGACCTTCAAGCTCTTCTCCCTGAAAGTGTAGAGCTTGGGGTTATCGAGGCTTTCGATACTATAGGCTCTAACCCCCTTAATCCTGCCGCCTCCCCTCCTAGCCCCCAACTCCATCAGCCTTCTATATCTAACCATCAACCTTAAAAGCCTTGCAGTTGATGGGTGCATCCTCCCAGTTTCTTCTAGAACCTCCCATAGCCTACCCTCCCTGATAGCTTGTTTAACTCTCCTTATAGTCCTGGATATAACGTAGAGGTTGTGTAGGGCTAGTAGCCTAGTAGCCTCTACCTTACCCATCTCCCTTAGGTCCTGGGGAGTGTACCTGGAACACACTGGGCAACTGCAGGGGAAGTAGTCTAGGTCTTCGAGCCTGTAGACTCCCCATTCTGTAATGTACCTGCCATCGCGGGCGTAGAGTATGTATGACGCCGAGTCGAACGTGTCAACTCCGAGCGCCACTACGAAAGGTATTATGAGAGGATGGCCTGCGCCGAATAAGTGCACAGGCCTCCCAGGTGGTAGGTGTTTCCTAGCTCTATATACAGCCTCTACCACTACATCATACATATACCTCTCGAGGAATACTGTGGGGCTCCCAACCCCGAACATACTGTAGTAGTCCGATAGTTTGGAGGCCTCACTCGCAGATATCTCTACTAAATCATAATACCTGCCTCCTTGCACGGGGAGAACCCACACCCTCTCCCTATCATCCCTAATTAAACCTATGGCCTCTCTAGCCCGTCGTAAAGTAATCGTCACGCTCTCCTCGGCCTTAGCCCTGTCAACGTCGCCTGTGGGAACGTCAAGGATCACTGCTATGTCACTCCCTATAGCCTGCTGAAACTTTATTATGGTTTCCTGATCCACATCTATCCTACCATATTCTAGTATTTGATACGCTCCCGAGTCCGTCATAACTACTCCATCGAAGCCTAGGACCTCGTGAACCCCCCTCTCAGCGGCAACCCAACCATACCTCTTCAGTATCAAGTACGCATTTGTTATGACTTGAGTAAAGCCTGCTTCCCTAACCCCCTTTACAGGGACTTCCTGCCTCTCAACGTCTATTACGGGGAAGAACGCTGGAGTCTCTATGAAGCCTCTTCTAGTATAGAGCCTCCCTATCCGCCCTCCAAGGTCGACGTCTCTAATCTCGAATGATCCAGGCCCTGTCACAGGCCTTAGCACCCATAGGAGTTTATACTCTCGCGGCGGAAGGGCTTACACGGGTGGGCTTGGATGGAGCTGGTTCTTAAGGCTATCGTTGAGAAGGTTGAGCCTGGAAAGCTTAGAGGGCAGAGAATAGCCAGGGCTAGAGCCGGCGATAGAACGATAACCTTCGACGTAATAGAAAACTTATTCTCGGTAGAGGAGGGTGACACGCTGGAAATACTAGTATCGGATTCGAGGCCTGAAAACCTAGACCCTTACGACTTCTGCGCTCACGGCTACCTAGCCGCTTCGAGGGATAATGCAGAGCTGCTGAGCCTATGGGGGATACTATTCCTTTTCGAGCCCCCTATAGGCCTTCAGGACAATGTAAAGTACTACTTGTGTATTAAGAGGAGCCAAGGCTAAATCATGATGAGACCCGAAGAGCCGGAGCCACCAGGCTTCGGCATAACATTTCTCCTCTTCTCAAGGCTCCTTCTAACCTTCTCGACGGCATCTACCAGGTCCTCCATACTAACTTCCCTCCGGCCTCTACGAATAGCATAGTAGCCTGCCTCAGTAACCACAGCCTTAAGGTCGGCCCCGCTAAATCCCTCGGTGATCTCGGCGATTCTAGCTAGGTTCACATCCGCAGCCAACCTTACATTTCTAGTATGAATCCTTAGGATCTCGAGCCTACCATCCCTATCCGGCAAAGGCACCTCAATTATCCTATCAAACCTCCCAGGCCTCAATATAGCGGGGTCTAGCAGGTCTATCCTGTTAGTCGCAGCTATAACCTTAACATTGCCTAGAGGGTCGAAACCATCCATCTCTGCTAAGAGTTGTACCAGAGTCCTTTGAACTTCTCTATCGCCGCTGGTGCCTAGGTCTAGCCTCCTAGATGCTATGGCGTCTATCTCGTCTATGAATACTATTGAGGGCGCCTTCTCCCTGGCGAGCCTAAAGATTTCCCTGACGAGTCTGGCGCCCTCCCCGATGAACTTGTTTACTAGCTCGCTGGCGACGACTCTTATGAAGGTAGCGTTGGTCTCGCCCGCTACAGCCTTAGCTAGTAATGTCTTCCCTGTGCCCGGGGGGCCGTAGAGTAGGACTCCCTTGGGGGGCTCTATACCCATCTCTCTAAATAACTCGGGCTTCTTTAGAGGGAGGACTACAACCTCGTACAACTCCCTTATCTGCTCTCTAAGCCCGCCTACATCGCCGAATCTCACATTAGGCTTCTCCTCGACCTCCATAGCCTTTACCATAGGGTCGTATCTTCCTGGTAGGACCTCCACTATAGTTGAGCCCCTGTTGTTGAGGGCTACGACGGTCCCAGGCCTTAGCCTCGAGACGTCTACTCCCGCAGCAACGTTAACTATGAGGTTGGGGCCAGTAGTACTCTTAACTATCACCCTACCACCATCTAAAACCTCGAGTACCACAGCCTCTATGTAGGGCGGAGTTAAGAGTTTATTCAACTCGTTCCTATAGTACTCTAGTTCCCTCTGAAGACTCAACTTCTCCTTAGTCAAACTCCTAATTTTATCCTTAAGAAGCCTCACTTCAAGATCCTCTACTGAGGGAGCATTTCTAGAATTCCTAGCACTCTCTCTACTACTGTGAACCGGCACTCCACCACCCATGAAGCTTCTTAAGGGAGAGGGGGGTTTATAAGATGCTAACCACAGTAAAAGAGGTTTAAACTCTCCCAGGAAACCTAAAGTACAACCCTCCCGGGATACATTACTATTCCCTGGAGGGGGGTGTATTCGTAGGGTTGGTTTCAGGCGAGTATTACTGTGAGGTCTGCGGGAGGAGAATTGTGGGACGACCTATATACGCTGAAGTTGAAGGTGCACCCATGTACTTGTGCATTGATTGCTTTGAGAGGCTCTATCGTGCGGGAAGGGCTAAGCTAGCGTCTCGGAGGGCGGTTGAAGAGGGGTCTGTTAAGCATGTTAGGAAGCGGGCTAGGCGTGGCCCCGAGGTTTATGACCTCGTAGAGGATTACGCTGAGAGGATTAGGGAGGCTAGGGAGGCTAGAGGATGGTCTACTAGCGCCCTTGCACAGAGGCTTAGGATAAGCGAGTCCATGCTTAGGAAGATTGAAAGCGGGAAGGTTAAGCCTAGCATAGACCTTGCTAGGAGGATTGAGAAGGTGTTAAGAGTTAAGTTGTTAGAGCCTGTAGTAGACGAAGAAACCTATTATGGCGAGGGCGGGGAGGATTACGTAACTCTGGGCGACATTGTGGTCGTCGACAGGGATGAGGATTGACAGGGAGGGAGAAGTCGGTCCTAGTAGTGCCTAGGAAATTCCTTAGGCACCTAGACGAGGCCCTTTCACTGGCTGAGACTGCAGGGTACGAGGTAGCCTCTATTATACGTAGCAGATATGAAGGAAGGATTAAGAAGGGGCTCCTAGAATCCATCTCAAGATCTTTAGAAGAGAATGGAGCGTCTACCGTAATCTACTATGGCGACTTGAAGCCCTCCTCAGTGTTTATACTGGCGAAGTCTACTCGAGCCCGTGTCGTCGACAGGGTTATGCTTATACTGGAGATCTTCGCCAAACATGCTAGCAGCAAGGAGGCCCAGCTTCAGATAGAGGCTGCAAGGATCCGCCATGAGCTCCCCCTGGTCCGTGAGCTTGTAAGGAGAAGTAAGATGAGCGAGCTACCGGGCTTCCTAGGTCCTGGTAAATATGCTGTAGACGAGTACTATCGCCACCTTACTAGGAGGCTGGCTAAGATAAGGAGGGAGCTGGAGGGCCTTAGGAGTCTTAGGGAGTCTAGGCTTAGAAGCAGGGCTAGGGCTGGCATGTTTCATGTGGGCATCGTAGGCTATGCCTCGGCAGGGAAGACTAGCCTATTCAACGCTCTTACAGGTCATAGGAGACCTGTGGGTCCCGAGTACTTTACCACCTTACACCCTAAGTACGGTGTAGTTAGGGGGCTGGGAGGGCTTGATGGTAGAAAGGTTGTTGCTGTAGATACTGTGGGCTTCATACGAGATGTTCCACCCGAGATAGTTGAGGCATTCCATGCTACGCTGGCAGAGATTAAATATTCCGATGCCATAGTATTCGTCGTTGACGCTTCTGAGCCTCCAGGTGAGGTCGAGGAAAAAGTTAGAGCAGGGTTCCAGACCCTGGCTAGGATAGGTGCCATCGGCGTACCTACCATACTAGCTGTTAACAAGGTTGATGCAGCAAGCGACCCCAGGGCTAAGCTGGAGCTAGTCGCTAGCATAGCCTCCAAGATGCCCGGCTACGTAGGAGCCGTGCCCACCTCAGCGGTAACGGGGGAGGGTCTCGACCTTCTAAGAGACCTCTTAGCGTTAACCCTCAAAATAGACTCTAAGGGGGGTAGCGGGGGGAGGAGGTGAAGCCTGGAGGCCCTTATGGCAAGGTTTATGTTCTTAGGCTAGGCCATAGGCCTGAAAGGGATAAAAGGATAACAACTCACGTCGCCCTGGTTGCCCGTGCTTTCGGAGCTAACGGCCTCATACTAGAAGGGGTATGCGACGACTCGATTACCAACAGTATCTTGAAGGTTGTAGAAGCCTGGGGAGGACCCTTCCACTTTGAGTGTGGAGTTAATGGTAGGAGGTACGTGAGAGAGTGGAAGAAGAGGGGGGGAGAGGTTATCCATCTTACCATGTATGGTGTTAACCTAGACGATACGATACCCCTAATAGCTTCAAACTCTAAACCTAAACTGATAGTAGTTGGTGCTGAGAAGGTCGAGAAGTTCTACTACGAAGAGTCTACTTACAACGTGTCTGTGGGCCAACAACCTCATAGCGAGGTTGCAGCTCTCGCATTGTTTCTAGATAGGCTATTTAGGGGTGAGTGGGTAAACATTGAGTATGAGGGGTGGAGGTTAAGGCTGGTGGAGAGTGTGAGGGGTAAGAGGGTTGAAAGAGCGTAACTCCAGTGACCCGTTGAAGAGCTTGGAAGCTTTCGTTCGTAAGGCTGCAGAGGCAGATAATATAGATCCGAGCAAGGCAGTACATATATTCCACCTTATACTAAGCGAGTCTTCTCGGGGGGGCCTCAGCGACGATGACATAGAGAGTATGACCGGCTATAAACAGAGCGAGATTAGGAGAGTGCTGAGGCTACTCGAGGATTACGGTATAGCAGTTCATAGAAGAAAGAGGCACCCGGAGAAGGAGGTTGCCAGGTACTTCTGGAGAGTAGACGCTGACAGCATAAACATAGTACTCCTTAACAGGAAGAAGATGGTGCTCCAGAAGCTCAAGGAGAGGCTTGTGTTTGAGGAGGCAAACACGTTCTACGTTTGCCCCCATGACGGCTCAAGATATACCCTCGAGGAGGCGTTGAAACACGACTACCTATGCCCCCGATGCGGCTCTGTGCTCGAAGAAGATAGCAGATCTGCAGGCGTTGAGAAGCTTAGGGAGAAGATTAGGAGGCTTGAGGAGGAGATAGCCAGGGATGAGAGGAGGCTATACGGTTATTGACCTCTTCTCGGGGGGTGGGGGCTTCGGTAGGGGGTTTGAAGAGGCTGGATTTAAAGTAGTGGCTGCTCTAGATAACTATCCTCCGGCGGCTAGGACCTACAAGTTCAACTTTCCTCATGCTCTAGTTATAGCGGATGACGTGAAGGAGGTGCGAGGTGTTGAGATAGCTTCCCTAGCATCGCTAGCCCCTGGGGAGGTTGACGTAGTAATAGCCAGTCCTCCCTGCGAGCCATTCACGGGCGCTAACCCTAGGAGGATGCCGGATCCTGCAGATAGGCTATACTCGGACCCCCTAGGCCAGTTGTTCCTCCACGCTATAAGGCTGATAGGCGAGTTAAAGCCCAGGTTCTTTGTCATAGAGAACGTCCCGGGAATTATGGAGAGGCCTATAGCCTCAGCTATAAGGAGAGAACTAACACATGCAGGCTTCAGGGATGTATACTTCAACGTCCTCAGGGCCGAAGAACATGGGACTCCTAGTAGGAGGGTTAGAGTTTTCGTGTCCAATGTAAAGTTAAAGCCCCCAAAGGCTAGGGGGCCTACTGTGTGGGAGGCCCTGAAGGACCTACCACCTCCAGGCTCTTCGTGGCCTCCAAACCACGAAGAGCCCCCTGAGCCTCCTAAGAGGCATAGGAGGAGGGTTCACAGACTTAGGAGGGGTGAGGGGCTGATAGAGTTTGAGGGTGCTGGGGGTAGAAGGCTGCCTAACTATGTGAGGCTTGACCCCGACGACCATGCTCCTACTGTTATGGGCACTAGCAGGTTCATTCACCCCTTCGAGGATAGGTTATTGACTGTTAGGGAGCAAGCACGGCTTATGGGCTTTCCCGACTACCACGTGTTCCTTGGTAGTAGAGATGCCCAATACAATATGGTGGGGGAAGCTGTTCCCCCTCCGCTGGCTAGAGCTATAGCTGAATACCTCGCGTTTCTCCTAGATGATGGTTGAGGTGTAAGGAGGATGGAGGTAGTACCTGTGCTCCATAACGTGAGCAGTGTTCAAAGGGTCGTGGATATGGCTAGGCTAGTATTCAGCCTCGGGTTCAATACGCTAGTTATCACAAAGGCCTATGGCGGGGCTGCTCAGAGCGGCGTACCCGAGGCTATGAGGCTAGCTCTAAAACTCAATGCGAGGCTAATAGTGCTCCCCGACCTTGAAGACGCTATTGAAATATTCAAGCCCGACACTATAGTGGCTGTGACTAGGTCCTACGCTGAAGAACAGATAAATCCCGTCAACCCCCCGGTTTCCAAAGGTAGAATTTTAATAGTGTTTAGCGGGGGGGATCCCGAGTTTTCCCCTCACGAACTCGCAGGGGCCCGAAAGGTTTATCTCGAGGGCGTTAAGGGTAAGCTAGGACCTGTGGCTGAGGCGGCCCTCATTTTATACCATGTAGCTAGATATGTGAAGGAGGGGTAGGTGGAGGGTGCTTTGAGCTGTGCCAAGGATACCCCCAGAGCTTTGCACAAGGTGTAAAGGGTATCGGAGGCTATGCGGGCTCCCAACATGCCCCATACTGGATAGGCTGAGGAGCCAGGTACAAGCCCTATCTAGGGCTGGGTGGGAGAGGAAGGTTGAAGGCGCATCACCGCCTTCAGCCCTTGTAGGGGAGCACGGCTACCCTAAGGTCAACCTCTACTACATGGTGCCCCCGGGAGTCTGGGGGCCTGAGGCTAGGAAGTTCGAGGATCCTCAGGGCTGGGCGATGTCTAGGATTCCCCTAGACGTGATAGTACGGCTAAGGAGCCAGCTTATAGCGGCTTCCGTCAAGGTTAACGCGAAGAAGCCTTACGAGAAACTCTATGAGTCGGAGGTGGGCTTAGCCCCTCTTTCAGTAAGGCCCGTTGACAGCGAGGTTGAGCTGGAGAAGAGGCCTGTGCCTAAGGTTACGTTTAATGGTGAGACTAAGCCCGTAGGTCCTACAGCCCCTGCTAAGAGTGTCAGGGTAGGTAGTAACCCCTCTCTCCCCCGACCCCTAGAAAGGATTATATGGGATGACGTTAAGGCTAGCTACGCTATAAGAGAGCTCTACGAGGCGGGGGTAAGCGTATATACTATCCAGAGGGCGCTCAGCCTAGGCTTCCTAGGCAGGCTGGGGAGGAGGAAGATAGTTCCTACGAGATGGGCTATAACCGCCGTTGACGAGGCCCTCTCAGCTAGCCATAGGGAAAGACTTAGGGGTGCGAGGGAGATAGGAGATTTAGAGGTCTATTACTCAGAGTACCTGGGTAACAGGTTCCTTATAATACTCAAACCCGGCCCTGGGTGGGTTGAATGGGTCGAAGCATGGCATCCTGGAGGCCTATGGACGCCCGATGCTTCAAAGCCTACTGTCTGGAGGGTTCTAGAGGATCCCCGGGGGAGGCGGGAGGCTGATGATGGAGGGTTCTCTGCGGCGAAACAGGCTGTGCTAGAGTCGTTGGAGAAGAGGGGTAAGATAGCCGACATCGTGATAGTGAGGGAAATAACTCCCAGCTACTATGCTCCCGTAGGCAACTGGCATATAAAGGAGACTGTGAAGAGAGCCCTGAGCAGGGACCCTATACTCAGAAATCCTAGTGAGAGGGAGCTGGAGGAGGCTGCAAAGTCCCTTATAAAAGCATGGGCTTCTCTTAAGCATAGGATTTCATTGCTAAAACCCAGAGTAACCCTCGAGAACTACATGGAGCGATAGCATACCTAAGTGAACCACCGCCAAATACTTTCCACCCACTCAATCCTTCGTTAACCCCCCGGTTAACCAAGGTCTAGGAAATTGATCTACTTCTACTAGCTCGCGAGGAACTCTGGAGCGGGATCCCGCATTTTTCGCGTAGGTAACACTCCATTCTTGATGCAAAAGGTAATAACTACATTAAACCTCGTGGAATGTTAAGTTGGGCTACCCCCCCTCAAGAATATCGCCTCGGTTGTAGCTATAGTAGACTTAATAGTGTCAGGGGGAAGTCCTGCAGGCCTGTAGGACCTCCCTAGCCCTTTTAGCAAAGCCTACTCTAAGGCCTAGCCTAGGATCACGGTATAAATATACTAGGCCCTTAGTCTGGAGCTCCCTTAGCGTCTTAAGTAGCCACTCGTAACTAGCTTCCATAGATTCCTGTAGCTGGTCAATGTACATGTAGCTTGTACCCCACTTAGCGTAGTGGTCTAATAGGGCCTTCATTACTTCCAGCTCGTCAGGGGGCAACCCGTCGTCCTTTAGCACCTCTAAGGCGCATTCGGCAGCTAGGGCTCTTTCTTGCCGTTCATTGCC
>WAKF01000055.1 GCA_015523465.1 Aeropyrum sp. | reverse complement strand
GGTAAGATAGGTAGTGTGATAGTTGAGAGGCTCTCTGGCAGGGTCCTGGAGGTCCTGGCTACGGGTCGTAGGAGGGAGACGCTGGAGAGGGCTCGGAGGCTGGGGGCTACGGCTCTTAGGAGTAACGCTGAGGCCGCCTCGAGGGCTGACGTTGTCTTCGTGAGTGTGAAGCCCTACCAGCTACCCGGGGTCTTGAGGGAGGTTAGGTGTTGTGTTGACGGTAAGATCGTCGTGAGTATTGTGGCTGGTGTTAGGAGGAGTACTATCGAGAAGGCCCTGGGGGGCGCTGTGGTATTTAGGGCTATGCCCAACATAACGGCTAGGGTAGGGGGGAGCGCTACTGCCGTAGCGGACTACAACGGCTATACTAGAGAGCAGAAGGCCCTGGTTGAGGCTCTGCTAGGCCTCCTTGGCAGAGTTTACTGGGTGCCCGAGGAGTGGCTAGACGCTTGGACGGGCCTTGTGGGGAGCGGGCCCGCCTATATTGCTGAGATAGTCGATGGTCTGGTGCTCGGCGCCGTTAGCATGGGGCTCCCGAGAGAGGTGGTATACAGAGCTGTGCTAGACACGCTCAAGGCTACGGCCGAGCTCCTCGCAAATAGCAACTCCCACCCGGCTGAGCTCAGAGACGAGGTGGTAACGCCTGCCGGAACCACGATCGAAGGACTGAAGAGGTTCGAAGAGATGGGAGTTAAGGCGGCGCTAATCAAGGTGGTAGAGGCCGCCAGCCTCAGGGGGATAGAGCTGGGCGAGGCGATAGATAGGAGGGTTAGGGAGGAGCTCTTCGGGGGCGAGGGCTAGCAGAAAGGCCGGCTGAAGTGTTAGACCTTGACCCCGGCTTTTCTAAGCTTCTCGAGGAACTCCCGGAGAGCCTCCACATTCCACTCGTGCACGCTCCTCCTCCTCTTATCCACGTAGAGGCCAAGCTTCATAGCCCTCTTAGGATCGAGGCCCACAGCCTTAAGCTCCCCGAGGCTGAAGCCCCTCCCAGGCCTGGTGCCAGGGTCTATGGGCCCCATCTTCCTAAGCCTAGGCTTCTTAACTATAGCCACCGGGGGCTCGATACCCTCTGGAAGCTTGATCCTCCTCCTAGCCGCCACTCACCCCTCACCTCCACTAGGGTCCACAATGTAGGCTAGGCCCACACCTTAAATACCTAGAGTAGCGTCTACGCTTTCAGAGTTTAATCGTTGCGGCTTGCTAGGCGATTAGATTACTCTGGCTACAGGCTTGTTCTCTATGAACTCTACTGGCACGTTGTAGCCTTTCCTCCCAAGCTCCTCCTTTAGCCTCCGGTAGAACTCCTTCATTCCGTACTCCTCCATAGCGTGGTGTCCTGGGTCTACTATTGCTATGCCTAGCTCGTAGGCGTAGAACATTGTGTCCGCCGTAACGTCGGCTGAAAGTAGGACCTGGGCTCCTAGGGCTGCGGCCTCGTCTACTATCGCGGGGTGCTTCGCCCCGCCCCCAGCTACTACTAGCACCCTCTCGACCCTATCCAGGTTTAGGTTGCCAGCCACTATTACGTGGGGAGGCTTGAGGACGCTGGCGACCCTCCTAGCGAATTCTTCGAGGCTCGTGGGGGACGATAGCTCTGCTAGCCTCGAGCACGGCAGCCTCTCTAGGAGCCTTAGCCCTAGGTCCTTGACTAGCACGTCGTTGTTACCCCCATCAGCGTCGTCCCAAGTGGTATGGTATCTAACCATGTTTAAGCCGTTTCTAAGGATGATACAGCCTATATCAGCGTTAACCCTAGCTTTAGCCGGGTTCCTCCAGACCTCCTCTTTAACTATAGGGTGGGGCTTGAAGTCGTATAGTAGGTCCTCGTGGAATATTACAACGTTGTACCCAAGCTTCGCAGCCCTCCTTAGCACGTCTCTGGTGGGCTTCCAAGCGACGACAATACCCTTAACGTCGTCGTCAGGATTCCCCATGACCAGGCCGTTCTTGCCTCTCTCCTCCTTATTGTCTATGCAGGGCTTAGAGACTATAGAAGACTCTATAATTTCGACTAGGTCCTTCACGCGCACTACACACTCACCCCCTTCACGCCCAAAACCCTCCCTAGCTTCTTTAGGGCGTCAACCATGTATATACACTCTAGCTT
>WAKF01000054.1 GCA_015523465.1 Aeropyrum sp. | reverse complement strand
ATTAAGGATAATGCTAAGATACTTAACTACGAGTTTAATATATAACATTTTTACTCAGCAGATCTTCTAATTTTTTCTTACTCGCTAGATGTGAATGACTAATATATTAGGCTTGTTATTATTTATATAATTCATTTGGGGTCTTGTTGGGAGGGTTAGGCTTAGGCTTGCTAGGGATGCCGTGACGAGTTTGTGGGTGGGGGTAGAGCTCTTAGTCAGATCAGGGAGATCGCTGAAGAGGGTACTAGGTTGACGTTGATAGTGTATGGCCCCGAGGGTTGTGGGAAGACCGCGCTGTTCAAGCAGGCGTGGAAGGTGTTAGAGGAGTATGGGTACGAGGTAGTGTATACTAGCCCTCTGTCTGAGGGGGAGAGCGAGGTCCTGGGTTATACGCCCTCGATAGGGGATGTGGTTAGGGAGGTGCTCAGGCTATTCCCGGACCCTTACTCTAGGGTGGTGGATGTGGCTATAGCTGTTGCAGGGAGGGTTCTGAGGGTGTTGCGGAGGCCCAGGCTGGCGATCCTAATGGACGACGTGTTCCAGGCTGTGGGGTTGGAGAGGGCTGAGAGGCTGGCGAAGACGCTACTTAACCTCATCGAATACCCTCCCGGAGACTACGAGAGCATTGTAGCTCTCGTATCCTCTAGTGAGGGGGTTACTAGGGGGAGGGTTGGTAGGCATAGCTGGGCCGAGATGAGGATCCTATGGAATATGGGTTAGGGACGGCTTCAAGGAGCTCTACGATAGGATACCGGCCCCGAAGCCCCCTTTCGAGGAGGTTTGGAGGGCGGCTGGAGGGAACCCGAGGCTCCTTGGGAGGCTCTATGAAGCCGGCTGGAACCTTGATAGGGTGGTGGACTGGATCGTCAGGGTTAGGGGGCTTAGGGAGCTTGTTAAGTCTCTTAGCGGGAGGGAAGTAGAGGTCCTTAGGGAGGCTATCAACGACCCAGACGTTCTCTTTGAGAGGCTAGGGGAGCCTGAAGCCCAGAGGCTGAGGGAGAAGCTGGTCGAGTCTAACCTAGTCGTCGAGGTGTGGGGTAGGAATGAGTGGTCGTGGATAGACGAGCCGCCACCCGAAGTAGACCGTGAACTGGGTATTGGGAGGTACTATGCATGGCAGACGCCGCTACACAGGAATGCCGTAGAGAGGGTGCTAGAGCTAGAGATCTAATACGTATTTCTGATGGACAAGGTCATTGGAGAGAGCGTTCAAGGTACCAGAGGGTACCCTGTTTCCTTTCCCTCTCTAGGCATGCAACCATCCCGTGTTCTCTACATATAGTTGACTGTCTAGCTAGTTCTGATGTTTTACTCCATCCGCCCAAGTGCTCTACGATCACTCTACTTAGCTGGAAAAGGCTATTGTCACCTATTTTCTCGGGGGCAGCCCATTCGAGCAAGCCGGCCATCTGCTCCGTTGCAAGACACGCGATATCATATATGCTAGCCGCGTTGGGCTCAGGGAACTCCCCGATTATCTTAAAATAACAGCGTACATAAGGGTCTTTATCGCTTCTTCTCAGCTTCACAAAAATTCTGTCATGGTTAGTCCTGTGCCAGTCTAGGATAGCTTTGTAAAGATCTCTAACCTTCATGTCAACTATGCCAGCCATGACTCCACCAGATACGACGTTCCGAGAGAACACAGATATTAAGCATTCAAAGTGGCTAATCTATGTTCCATAGCCTTTGGAGGCACGACTCGCTAGAGCGTTCTAGGCCTATTATTAGAAGATGATAAGGTAGAATTGTGTGTATAGTTGCGGAGGGCGTTTAGACCATGTGGCATGCGACTTTGTGCCCGTCTTCCACCTCTCTTAAAGGCGGCTCCAGTTCTCTGCGCAGCTTTATCTTTACGGTTTTTCCTTCCACGCTCACACTCTCTATCAAGTTATTGTGGATTTTGGTCATTGCTTGGGCTAAGGCTCTAGCTCCCCGGTTAACCCGGATCTTTATTACGTCATGGTCCCTCGTAACGTCTATTACTTCAACCCCTTCAGGAAGGATCCCGTCAACTACGAAGCCGCATACTTCAGTCTTGGCTAGAGGGCACCTGTTGACGAATCTACAGCCTATTGGGGGCTTGGCAGGGTTAGGCGGCTCCCCAATATCCTTGAATTCTCTTAGCCTCTTCACCTTTGGGTCTGGAATAGGTACTGCTGATAGTAGGAGTTTCGTGTAGGGGTGTAGCGGGTTGTTGAATATTGCGTGCTTGGACCCACTCTCCACTATCTTCCCAGAATACATTACTGCTATGCTGGTAGACATGTACCTAACAACACTTATATCGTGCGTTATTAAGACGTAGGTCAACCCATACTTCCTCCAGAGCCCTTTAAGGAGCTTCAGGATCTGGGCTTGTATTGACACGTCGAGAGCGCTAGTAGGTTCGTCGAGGACTAGGATCTCGGGGTTCAATGCTAACGCCCGGGCAATCGCCACTCTCTGCCGTTGCCCCCCGCTCAGCTCGTAAGGGTACCGATTTATGAATTCCTTCCCCAGGCCTACTGCTTCTAGGACCTCGATGACCCTCCTTCTCACGTCACGGCTAGTCTTCTCCAGCTTATGGAACCTTATTGGCTCCCCTATTATATCGCCTATCTTCATTCTAGGGTTGAGGCTAGAGTATGGGTCTTGTTGGACCATTTGCACTTTCAGCCTAAACTGCCTGTAGGACCTCCTATCCATATGATATGGGTCGTGCCGCCTGACTATCTCATTGTATCTTTTCAAGTCTTCCCTTTGAACGTTCTTACCCCTCTTTAAGTCCTCGTAGATCCTTATAGCCTCTTCTAGGTCCTGCCTATCAATATTGATGAACACGTGGCCGCTGAAAGGCTTGTAGAGGCCTACAACGGTCTTAGCTAGGGTCGTCTTACCGGAGCCTGACTCGCCTACGAGGCCTAGAATCTCGCCCTTTTCAACGGAGAGCGAGACTCCATCCACAGCTTTCACATAGCCTACTACCCTTTTGAGGAGAAACGTGGTTATGGGGAAGTATACTCTCAAGTCGTGGACTGCAAGGGCTAACATGCTCCATCACCCCTCGTTTAAGTGGCATGCAACAAACCTTCCGGGAGCCCGTTCCTCCAGGACGGGTTTAACCCTCCTACAAATTTCCATTGCATACGGGCATCTGGGATGAAACCTGCATCCGCTGGGCGGGTTTGTAAGGTTAGGCGGCTCCCCGCTTATAGGCTCTATCTCCTCGTCTACGTGTGGCTTGGGTATCGATCTAATCAGCCCCTCGGTGTAAGGGTGTAGGGGCTTCTCAAACAGGCTATAAGCATCTGACACCTCTACTAGGTGGCCGCCGTACATTACAGCGATTCTATCTGCGACCTCGGCTGCGACGGCTAGGTTGTGGGTTATCAGTATTATGGTAGTGTTAATCTCCTCCTTGAGTTTAGACAGTTGATTCAGGATCTGAGCTTGCACCGTCACGTCTAGAGCTGTGGTGGGCTCGTCTGCTATCACGATTTTAGGGCGTGTTATCAGTGCTGCGGCTATGACTACCCTCTGCTTCATGCCGCCGCTCAGCTCGTGGGGGTATTTGTGTAGGACTGACTTTGGAGCGGGCATCCTCAGCTTCCTGAAAAGGTCCTCCGCCATCTTGAGTACCCTAGACTTGTCCCCTTGTATGTGGTCTGTAACCTGCTTCCCTATCTTGTGGACGGGGCTTAGCGCCGCTGAGGGTTCCTGGAATATCATTGATATTATCTTGCCTCTAATCTTGACCATCTCCTTTTCAGGCAACTTTGTAAGGTCTATGAACCTACCGTCTCCTAAGTCCAACAGGATGCTACCCTTTTCTATGACAGCGTTGCTAGGCAGTATCCTAACGATGCTTTTAGCCAGCGTCGACTTACCGCAACCCGACTCTCCCACTATTGCTAGCGTCTCGCCTTCATACACGTCGAGGTTAATATCGTCTAGGGCGTTAACAACTCCGTAACTAGTATAGTAGTTAACGGTTAATCCTCTTATCGAGAGGATAACCCTCTTCATGCCAACACACCCCTCTTCTTCGTCCTAGGATCAAGCACGTCCCTAAGGCCGTCGCCTAATAGGCTCCACCCGAGTACCCAGAGGAAGATCGCCATGCCAGGGAAGAATATAGGCCACCAGGCACCCTGTAGCAGCCAGTTCCTCCCCTCGCTTATCATTATCCCCCATTCAGCCGTGCCTGGCTGAGCCCCAAGACCCAGGAACCCTAGGCCTGAGGCTACTAGAACCACGAGGCCTAGGTCCATCGAGGCTACTACTAGGACGGGGTAGAAGGCGTTCGGTAGTATATGCCTGAATATTATCCTGAATGTGCTTAAGCCGACTATCTTAGCCGCCTCCACGTAAGCCTCGTTCTTAACCCTGAGCACTTCTCCTCTAATAATCCTGGCATAGCCGGGCCACCACACGATTACTAACGCTAGAATCATGTTCTCTAGGGTTCTCTCCATTATCGAGGCTATGGCCATTGCTAGTATAAGCCCTGGGAGTGATAGGAAGACGTCTGTTATCCTCATAAGTATGTTATCTATTATGCCGCCAAAGTAAGCAGCAATACTCCCAACTATAATGCCGATAGCTACTGCCAGCCCAACTACAAGCAGTGATATCCGGAGGCTTATCCTAGTGCCCCAGATTACGCCATAGTAGATGTCATAGTAGCCTGGCGGGCCGGAAGTGCCGAAGGGGTGCTCCCTACTAGGCGGTAAAGGCTCGGGGGAGAAGACCTTCGGGATCTTATAGGGGTCCGGGTAGTTTGGAGGCGCTAGGATAGGCGCTGCTGCAGCAATAAGTATGAACCCGGCGATTATGAATAGCCCCATCCTAGACAATGGGTTAGAATATAGTTCTAGTAGGACCTTTTCGAACCCCGCATAAGCCTCCATTATATACTGGAGCACCACAATCCATCACCCCCTCATTCATACCTTATCCTCGGATCTAAGTACGCCAGTAGTATGTCGACTACGAGGTTAACTACTATGAATAGGACGCCTACGAAGAGAGTGAATCCTGCGACTGCAGCGTGGTCTAGCTGTAAAGCTGCTGTAGCGGCGAAACGCCCCAGACCCGGCCAATTAAATACGGTTTCTGTAAGCACTACACCGCTCATGAGGCCCACGAACTGTAATCCTGCAACGTTGACTAGTGCGATGTATGCGTTTCTTCTAACGTAATCCTTGAGTACAACGTCCCTTGGGAGTCCTTTGCTGAGAGCGAAGTCCACGTACTCCTTATTCATCTCTTCGATCATACTACTCCTCAGGACCCTTATGAATATGGCTATGTGTATATAGGTCTGGGTTAGCACGGGCGGTATGAGATGTTTCACTGCATCTATAAATACCTCCATGTTCCTGTTTAGAAGAGCGTCTATAGTGAGGAGCCCGGTATAGAACTTGAAGTCGCCGTAGGGTGGCAGGTATTTTAACCTAACTTCTAGGCTGAGTCTTCCAGGACCTACAAAATCTAGGACGTTGTAGAATAAGTATAGGAGCATTAATGCTAGCCAGAACACTGGCATAGAGTATCCGCTCAAGGCTATAAGCCGTGTTATATGGTCGATGAATTTGTCTTTATTGGCGGCAGCCTTAGTACCAAGATAGATGCCTATTATCATTGAAAGCGTGAATGAGTACAAAGCTAGCTCTATGGTAGCTGGGAGGAAACTCTTTATAGCCTCCGTTACGGGCATGTTGGCTGTCACTGAATATCCTAAATCACCCCTCAGGACCCCTTTGAGCCAGTAGATGTATTGTACATAGATTGGATCGTCGAAATGGTATAGCTCTTTAATCCTCTTTATATCCTCGGGTGTCATGTCGGGATAAATATAGATGGCGGCGGGGTCTCCAACAAGCCTAGTCAGGGTAAAAACTAGTATGGAGAGCCCAAAAAGGGTTGGGATAGCCGATAAAAGCCTGTAGACGATGTATTTTAATAGCATTATCCTAGTACCTCGCTAAGCCATCACCACCCTTCATCCCTTGGTTATAGTGTAATACCATATTCCTCCGTAGAACGGGTTGTAGAAGTACCCTTGTATCCAGTCTCTCATCACAACGAACACCATAGGGTAGACCGTGTATATCTGCGGCACGTCCTCCCTCAGAGCTATCAACTGTATCTTCTTGTATATTTCCTCCCTCTTCTCAGGGTCTGTCTCTAGGAGGGCCTGCTTTATTAGCCTGTCAACCTCCGGGTTCTTATAGCCTCCTCCAAGACTCTGGAAGAGGCTATAGCTTGCTAGCTGTTGTTCTACAGCTATATGGGGGTCTAGGTAGTTTATCCAATCCCCTATAGCAAATATTGGTAGCTCTCTCTTCTCCATCTTCTCCAGGTACACCGGCCAATCTAGGGCTTGCACCCTTAGCTTGAACTTCGGATTGATCTTCTGAAGGCTTTCGGCTAGCAGCTCTAAGGCTATCCTACGCTGCTCGTTGCCAGCGTTATAGTATGCTGTTATGACGAATCCCTCCTCCCACACTCTCCCTCCCCACGCTTTCTTGAAGTACTCTGCAGCCTTCTCCGGGTCGTACTCGTAGGTATAAGCCTCTACGTAGCCCGGCCACCCGGGTGGCACGCATGCCCTAGCTCTTATCGCCAGGCCGTGGTAAGCCTTCTCTATGAACTCTTCGTATGGGAAGGCGTATGCGAAAGCTTTACGCACGTTCACGTCCGTGAAGAAGTCAGGCCATATCGTATCCCCTTCAGGTATCTTAGATATGTTGAAGTTGAACTGGATGAATTCTACTACGTTTGTAGCGACGCCAGTGAATATGAGTATACCAGGTACATTCTCCACCTGCGACTTATAGGCTATCGGTATGTCAGCTATGTCCACGTCTCCGTTCTTAAGCATTAAGAGCCTGGTACTCAGCTCTGGCACGAACATAATGACTACTCTCTTCATGGGAGCAGGACCCTGCCAGTACTCGTCGAACCTCTCTAGCACTATCCTCTGTCCCGGGACCCACTCTACAAGCCTGTAAGGACCTGTTCCCATCGTGTTCCTCATGATGTACGGGTTTATCTTGCCTCTAAACTTGACCCACTCCGACTTAGGCAGGCTGGGGTCCCAGTCTCCATGCTCTATGGCCCACTTCTTGTTGATTATTACGAAGGCGTAGTCGCTGGCAAGGATCCTGAGGAAGGGTGCGAAGGGCCTCTTAAGCCTGAATACGACAGTGTACTTGTCAATGGCTTCTACAGCCTGGTCGATCTGGTCTGGGTCCCACTCGTCTATGAGTAGCGGCTTGATCTGCCTCACGTGGCCTTGAGGTAGGTCTAGTACTAGCAGGCGCTCGAACGAGTATTCCACGTCGTAAGCTGTGAGTTCCTCGCCGTTATGGAACTTAACTCCCTTCCTCAGGTAGAATACGTAAGTCAGGCCGTCATCCTTTATCTCCCACCTCTCGGCTAGCCAGGGCTTTATCTCCTTATAGTTCTTGGTAGTCCATACAAGCCTCTCGTAGACGTTGTCAATTATCTCGGCGGAGGCTGTATCGTGGGCGAATGCAGGGTCTAAGCCCTGGGGCTCGCCGATCCTAGCCACTATGATCGTGTCCGGGTGCTTAAGCTGAATCACCGGGCCCTTCTTCTCCTCTAGAACCCTTACGGTCTTTATGGCGGAAGCGGTCTTACCGTTAGCAGCCTTTACAGTGAGCTTGACCGGGTAGGATCCAGGCTTCTCGAATACGTGGGTCACTTTCTTGCCCGTAGCTGTGGTTCCGTCTCCGAAGTCCCACACGTACTCTACAATGTCTTCGAGCGATTTCACGAAAGTCGCATTGCCGCTCTCATCTTTCTTCTCAACCCATACCCAGGATGATGAGGCGTCGAAGGTAACTTCCTCTCCGGGGGCCACGATATCCTTATCGCTGGTTATTACTGCTACGGGAGGCGAATCGGGCGATTGAGGAATCTCTCCCGGGCTGACAGTGATGAAGAGGAGGCTCTCGTCATTAGTGTCTACAGCGCCTTTATCGTCTTTAACTGTCAAGACGACTATGTAAGAACCGGGAAGCTCGTAGGCATGAGTTACTTTCACGCCGGTAGCTGTAGTCCCATCCCCGAAGTCCCAGATATACTCGACTATAGTCCCGTCTGAGTCTCTGGAGAGCGAGGCGTCAAACTCTATTGGCTCGCCAACGTTGACGAAGAGCGCGGATGCCTTAGCTATGGCGTATGGAGGATTATTTACTTCGGGGGTTGCTGCGGCTTCGGTTGTAGTTGTAGTAGTACCGGCGACTGGAGTTGTAATGGTGGCTGTAGGGTAGGGTGTGGTTTGTGTCTCTCCGCCTCCACCTCCAGGGGCTCTGAATAGTTGTATCACGCCGGCTACAATAACTAATACAATAAACGCTACAATGATCATACGGACTGCTAGGGTCTGCCTGTTACCCACAGTCGGCCCACCTCGTTCTGTTCAATTTTTAGCCACTAACCGGTGGCTTCCTCTATATAAAAGTTAGTTTATATAAATATATATCATACATAAGGTTAAACTACATAATTATATTAAAAGCGATATTTTATAGAAATCTACGTTATCCTTTGAACTCCGCTCCCCTTCATCTAGATTACAGTAGGTCCGATTGTAAGGTGTGTCTCATGACAGCTTCATGAGAGGCCTATCAAGTCTTGATTATGGCTAAGTTTCTCAGCTATCCTTAGTGTATGCTCGACCCTTCTCCTAGTTGGAGCCTGTGAAGCTGTAAACCTGGCTACTGCTATATACACTGTCTTTCTCCACCCACCCTTACTTAATTCCCTGGAGAGCCTTGCACCAGCCTCCAGGACTTGGACTACGTGGAAGTCCTGATCTTCCCTTAGCACCGCGTAAGCTAGTATCTTTAGCAACTCCTCCTCGTCTCCTCCCGAGGCTAGGTAGTCAGCTACAAGCCCTGGAACCTCGTCAACACTATATCTCTTATCCATCGTTTCGAGAAGCGACTTGAATAGCGCTCTGGAGTCTCTGCCACTGGAGCCCTTAGGGGGCTTATATGGGGGTGTTGAGAGTAGCCTGTCTAAGTAGATCCTGAGGGCCGCGTGGTAGACTCCCCTGAAGACCTCCCAGCTCGGGGTCCTCTCGAGCGCCCTGTAGATGGCGTGGGCGTAGGTGAGGGCGTGGGCCGGGCTAAACCAGTCCTCCACGTCGTTAGCAGAGTTGAACTCCGCAAGCCTAACCGCTGCAGAGTATGTCACGCCCCTAGCTATCGAGAGAGGGTGGTAGCCTTTTAGGAGGAGGCTTGTGAGCCCCCTGGCTATGGCTTCCGGGTCGCTGCCTAAGACGATCTCGGTCACTTTCTCTGGCTCCACGTGTAAGCCACCCTCGACTCCAGCCTCGAACGCCTCAGGCAGCCTCTGGAATTCTCTTTCAGCTACTGCTACAAGGTCTATGGGAGTCCTCCAGGCGCTTTCTTCTTCGTAGCGCCTAGCTGTGGCTAGCATCCTAGCAAGCCCCCTGATTATCCCGTGCCTAAGGCCGACTAGCCTCATGAACTCGAAGGCCTTGTTGGCGAAGTCGACCACGTGGCCGTCTGCTAGGTAGTGGTCTGTAGCAGCCTCCATGAAAACCCCCGCTACAGCCTCTAGACTCTCAGTCAACGTGGATACTGTGTAGAGGACTCTCTCAGCCGCCGAGGGGTTTCGGGTCTCTAGAGCCTCTCTGAGCAGCGCTTTAAGATCCTTAAGCCTCTCCCTAGCTACTAGGCCGAGAGGCGCCATGAATGGCCTCGGAGACCTCTCAGACGCTTCCTCCGAGAGTACCTCGAGCCCCCTAACCAGGCCCAGGGCATGGCTTCTAGGGTCTAGTATCCCCATAGCCTCGAGGTTCGCTACAGCGGCTATGTACGTGGCGCCGCCGCCCCAGGTATAATCCCTCCCGTCCACCCAGTCAGCAACCACTCTATAGACCTCCTTGGAGCCGCTGCACTTTGAAAACGCTCCCAGGACCGACTTGGCAGCCACCAGGGTTATACTATGGTCGAGAGCCTCTCTAACTCTCCTAAGGTAGTAGTGGCAGCCCCTCTGGGGTGTATCGAGGTCCACGTACACCCAGCCATCCCTCACGTTAACTCTGTAAACCTGGGCGTCGTCAGCCCATAGATCTAGCGCACCGCCGGTCTCGAGGTCGAAGCGGGCGTGGTGCCAGTCACAAGTCAGTATGCAGCCCTTCACGCTACCCTTAACCAGCGGGTAGCCCATGTGGGGGCACCTATTGTCTATGGCGTAGACCCTCCCGTCTACGTAGAAGAGGGCGATACTCCTACCCCCAGCCTTCACGGCCATTTTACCCTTGGAGGCTAGGTCCTCCAGCCTACAAACCCTAACCCAGGCCATGCTTAAGCCCCAAACTATGAGATAGAGGGTTTAAGGGTGAAGTCGAGGGGCTAGAGTTTGCGGTGTTCAAAGGGTGGGATCGGCGTGGTTAAGCGATGTGAAGCTAAACTCGTCCTTTAGGGGGTTTATAAGCCTTGTTCAAATATTTTGATTGTGACGATATTTTTATATCGGGCCTCATTTAATTCGTGTGGAGAGTGGGTCACCTTGGCATCCCGCAAGATGCTCGCACTAACCCTCTTCGCGGACTTCGAGCCCAGGCCCGGCTATAGGGTTACTGAGGCTGAGATGAAAACTAGGAAGGTGAGGGAGGGCAATAAGGTCTGGAAGAACCCTAGGATCGAGCTTGTAGAGAAGGAGGTGCCTAGGCCTCGGGGGAAGCAGGTCCTACTCAGGGTTAAGGCTGTAGGTATTTGTGGCAGTGACCTTCACATGGTGGAGACGGACAAGGACGGCTACATGATATACCCGGGCCTCGTGAAGACCCCCGTAGTCCTGGGCCACGAGCTCAGCGGCGTCGTGGAGGAGGTGGGCCCTCAGGTTAGGAATGTTAGGCCCGGCGACATGGTGACCTCCGAGGAGATGTTCTGGTGTGGCGAGTGTGATGCTTGCCGTGTTAACTACTTCAACCACTGTGTGAGGCTAAACGACCCCTCAGACCTCGAGTATGGCGAGCTGGGTTTCACTCACGACGGGGGTATGGCAGATTACGTGTTGATACCACACGAGAAGTACCTTTGGAGGATAGACTCCCTGTTGAACCAGTATAAGAGTGAGGATGGAGCCTTCGAGGCTGGAAGCCTAGTAGAGCCTACCTCGGTAGCCTACCACGCAATGTTCAACAGGGCGGGGGGTTTCAAGCCTGGGGGCTACGTGGTCGTGTGGGGTGCTGGGCCTATAGGTCTCGCTGCCATAGGTCTTGCCAAGGCTGCTGGTGCTGGGCTTGTAATAACCTTCGAGGTTAGCCCTGTTAGGATTGAGCTTGCTAGGAGGATGGGGGCTGACTACGTGTTCAACCCAGTGGAGCTTGCCAAGGCTGGGGTCGAGCCCTGGGAGAAGATACTTGATGTCACCGGCGGCGAGGGGGCTGACATGCACGTTGAGGCAGCGGGAGCGCCGGATAAGACTCTTCCTCAGATGCTGAAAAGCCTCGCTATAGGGGCTAAGATAACCTGGATAGGTAGGGCTCCCGACTTGACTCCCATATACCTGGAGGTCCTGCAGGTTAGGAGGGCGCAGATCTACGGTAGCCAGGGGCACTCGGGCTGGGGCAACTTCAAGAACGTGATCAGGCTTATGGCGGCGGGGAAGATAGATATGACCAGGATCATAACGGCCCGGTTCCCCCTGGAGGAGGCTCTGAAGGCGTTCGAAAGGGGCCATAAGAGGATGGATGGGAAGATAACGCTCAAACCCTAGGCTGGGTAGGACCTAGGCCTGCGGGGTGTCACGGGTTTTTGCCTCGGCCTCTCCTAGCTGTGGGAACCTATACTGCAGATGTCATTCTGGCTGGTATTGAGAGGCTTGCAAGCCCGGGGGAGGTCCTCTACCTCGATAAGCCATTCGACTTAAGGGCTGGTGGCCACGCTGTGAATGTATCGATAGACGCTGTAAAGCTAGGGTACCCTGGCAAGGTTTATAGTGTAGGTGCTGTGGGCGGCGACGGTTTTGGTAGGTTCCTTGTGGAGGCTGTAAGGGGTGTTGGTGCTGAGGCACTTGTGGATGTCGTAGATGTTCCTACGGCGAGGAACTTGATAATAGCGTTGAGGGGGGAGGATAGGAGGTTCCACGTTTACCGGGGAGCTAATACCAGGCTCTCACCCAGCCACGTAGAGTCAGTGCTCGAGTCCGTTGGGCCTGAGAGGCTCTACCTAGCGCTAGGCTTCTCGGAAGCTCTCGACAGGGAGGCCCCTAGCCTACTAAAGAGGGCTCGGAAGGCGGGGGTGGAGGTTATCCTTGTTGACCCAGCCTACACGGAGCTCCAGTCTGTGGGAGCCCTCAAGGGTGTGTTAGGCCTGGTAGAAGCCATTCACCTAAACGAGGCTGAGTTGAAGATGCTCACGGGCGCCGAGGGCGTGGAGGACGGGCTCAGAGCCCTTGCCAGGCTGACGGACGCTATAATAGCAGTTACTGGAAGCTGGGGTGTTGCTGCTAGGATCGGCAATAAAGTCCTGTGGCAACCCAGCTACAGGGTCGAGGTTATAGACCCTACTGGAGCCGGAGACGCGTTCTGCGCAGGACTCATAACAGCCATTAATCCCGGCATGGACACAGAGGGCCTTTTGAAGGTTCTAGCCTGGGCGCAAGCTGCTGCTGCGGCAGCCGTCTCTAGCGTGGGGGCTACTGAGGGTGTGGACAAGGCCAGGGTAGAGAGTATATTTAAAAGCCAGTACCAAAGGATTATATCGTCGTCTAGAATTGCCAGGCTGTGAGTGGTAGGTCCTGCAGCGTTTTAGGCTTTAAGCTTCCTAACGACCTCTTCGGGGCTCTTCCTATGGGCTATAACCTCTATGATATCTTCCGGCGTTACGAGGTTTCTTTCAACGTCTAGCACCTTCCTCCCGTGATCCAGGACTACAATCCTGTCTGCGACGGAGTAGACGTGGTATATGTTGTGTGATATGAGTATGATACTTATCCCCTTCTCCTTAAGCTGAGACACGTAGCCTAGGACCTTCTCCGTCTCCTTCACTGAGAGTGCTGAGGTCGGCTCGTCTAGTATGACTAGCTTGGCTCCGAAGTAGACGGCCCGTGCTATGGCTATGGACTGCCTCTCTCCCCCCGAGAGCACACCTACCTCCACGTCGGGATCTCTCCTCTTAATCCCGATCTCTTCGAGAAGTTTCACCGCGACCCTCCTCATCCTCTCCTTGTCGAGGACTCTGAAGGGCCCTACTCCCCGGGTGATCTCTCTCCTCAAGAATATGTTGCGGTAGACGCTCATGTATGGGACTAATGCCATGTCCTGGTAGACGATCTCTATACCCATCTTCCTGGCGTCTGCGGGGCTCCGGAACCTCACCTTCCTCCCTTCAAAGTACATTTCCCCCTCGTCGGGCTGGTGATACCCTACTATTATCTTAGCTAGGGTTGACTTCCCCGCTCCGTTATCGCCTACAAGCCCCACAACCTCCCCTCGGCCAATGCTGAAGTCAACCTTATGTAGTGCGACTACGGGGCCGTACCTCTTAGTTATCCCCCTCAACTCTAGGAGGGGTGTCTCCCGGCTAGCCATACCTAACCCCCACCTTTCCCACTCTCAGATTGATTATGCCCACGACTATTAAAAGGAACCCCATGAAGCCGATGTACCAGTAGGCCGGGGCGCCCGCCAGTATCAAGCCAGTTCTTATCTCGCTCACTAGGAACGCTGCTAGAGCGGCGCCCGCTACAGTACCTACCCCCCCTGTGAGGGAGCAGCCGCCTATGACTGCAGAGGCTATAGCCTCTAGCTCCAAGCCCACGCCTGCTACGGGCTCTACAACCTTGAACCTCGACATGGCTATGAGGCCTGCTAGGGCTGCAGACATGCCGCTGACTACGAAGCCTACAGTCTTAACAAGGTTGACATTGACCCCTAGGGCCCTCGCTGTGGCGGGGCTACCGCCAACTGCTTGAATCCAGTTGCCGAAGGCTGTTGATACTAGTATGAAATGGAATACGCCTGCCAAGGCTAGGAACCATACTGCGGAGACTCGCAAGTCGCCTGCTATCGGGGCTGAGAATATCGAGAGCTCTGGGACTTCAACTTCAAGCCTCATAGGGAACCCCTTAGTGATTGCTAGTAGAACGCCACGTATCATCCACATCATGCCGAGCGTTGCTATGAATGACGGTATCCTGCCGATGAGGGTTACAGCGGCATTTGCGAGACCTACTGCAGCCCCGAGGCCTAAAGCAGCTATTACTGCCTCTGGGAAGGAGTAGCCGTTGTTGAGCATCCACACGGCTAGCATTGAGGAGGCTGCGAAGACAGCACCTACTGAGAGGTCGAACTCTCCAGCGATCATTAGGAAGGACACGCCTACAGCTATTATCCCTAGCTCGGCTGCTAGGGTGGCTATGCTGGCTAGAGTGTCGGGGGATGCGAACTGCTCGTTAAGGTAGTAGAAGATCCCGGCGAAGACTATTATTGAGGTTACTACTCCGACCTCCCTATATTTTAGGGGGATTAGGAGGAGCCTTTTAAGCTGGGAGGGTGCCAACCACACCACCCTCATGCTAGCTCACGGGAGGTAGGATATAGGCCCCGATTCATGGGGGCTCGGATATAAAAATAGGTTAGTTTCAAGTTGACCACGTTAAGGGCGGGGTGCTGGGTGTTATGCTCCTCCGGTGGTTTGTATCTGCTTCTCTACCACGCCTAGCAGCTCCTTGGTTATTATTGTAGGTCCTGTAGGCACGTGGTCGGGAGGCACTATCCCGTACTTGACGTAGAGGTACATGTATACTACTGGTAGGAAGCCCTGGGCGAAGGGCTGCTGGCTAACGGCCGCGATTACTACGCCGTCCTTTATGCCCTGCAGTATCTGGTCGTCTAGGTCTACCGTAGCCACGTAAACCTTGCCCACAAGGCCCTCGTCTCTTATTAGTTGCATAGCCGGGTGTGCTCCTAGAGGTCCTAGGGTGAATATGACTTCCACGTCCGGGTTGGCCCTAAGATACGACTTCATGGTCTCATACGCCTTAGTAATGTCGGTTGTTATGTCGAGCTTCTCGGGGACGTAGGGGGCTCCAGCGTCCCTGAAGGCGTCCTGTATGCCCTTAGCCCTAAGCTCAAGGCCTACGTGGCCTACCTCGTGTATACCTATGAACGCGTTCTTAGGGAGCCTTCCATACTTCTCCTTGAACCACTTGATCACGTACTCCGCCAGCTTATAGCCAGCCTGGTACTCGTCCTGGCCCACATAGCCCAGGTAAGGTATCCTCTCGTCGGGCGGCCTGGGGTCTGGCACGTTAACGGCTATCACAGGTATGCCCTGTGCGATAACCTTTCTCAAAGGCTCGTCTAGCGCTTTGTAGTCTGTAATAGTTATAATAATACCGTCTGGCTTGGCTGCGGATGCCGCCTGGAGAGCGTCAACAAGCCACTTTATAGAGAACTTCTCCGGACCCTGGTATACCACCTTGACACCAAGCATCTGCCCGGCTAGCTCGGCACCCTTAATAACCGGGCCCCACCAGGGGTCTGCAGGTCCTCCGTGTGAGATGTAGTAGAAGGTGAACTCAGGCTCCCTCTTCTCACCCATCGTTACTGTGGTTGTTACAGTCGAGGTCACGGTCTCGGTTACTGTGACGGCTTCTCCCGCTGCCGGGGCTGCTTCGGGAGCTGTGGCTCTACCTGCATAAAAGCCTACGGCGAGGGCTACTATCCCGACCACTATGACCGCTATAATCTGGGTTGACGTGAACGCTTGACCTTTTCTAGATCTTCTAGGCATTATTGATTCAGCCTCCTCCTAAAGAACTTATAGACTCTTTGACGACTTTTAACGTGTTTAAATTGATGGATAAATATTCTTGATCTTGAGCGCCTACTTGTGATTAGACGCGGTACTCTATCGTGACAGGCTTATTTTCCCTGTAGGACCTCCAGAGGCTCTCTGCAATCTCTACTACCCTGTAACCGTCAACCTCGTTGACTAGGGGCTTCTTCTCCTCCCTAACCGAGGCTACGAAATGCTCTAACTCGGCGATATAGGCGTCGTGGAACCTCTTCTCGAACCACGCTATCCCCCCATAGACTACGCCATCCTCGAGTCCTAAGTGGAACGTGTTATCAACCTTATCACCCACAGCCACCACACCCTTAGTACCGTAAACCTCAACCCTCAGGTCGTAGCCGTAGGGCGACTTGCGGGCTGCGTGTATAGCGCCCATCCTACCCTTACTAGTTTTAAACACTATGTTAGCCACGTCAACATCTCCATACTCTGCAGCCCCCTTGGAGACCCTCGCAGCAGCTACTACATACACTTCTGCTACCTCGTCTGAAAGTAGCCAGCGCGCCATGTCGAAGTCGTGAGAGAGCATGTCTAGGAACATCCCACCGCTCTTAGAGGGGTCTGCAGCCCACCCTGGAGGGGGCTGGGGGTCCCTCACTATAGTAACATAGGATATGGGCTCCCCCACCACCCCATCCTCTATAGACTTCTTAGCCTTAGAGAATGCAGGGTCGAACCTGCGCATGTAACCCACCTGCAGCACCCTCCCCGCCCTACTCACGGCCTTAACCACCTCGAGTGCCTCGCTGACAGTCCGGGTCATGGGCTTCTCTACAAACACATGAACCCCCCTCTCTAAGGCCTCCAGTATCATGTCCTTGTGTAGGAACGTGGGGGTTGCTATTACCACAGCGTCTACTCCACCTTTCTCCAGAGCCTTCTCATAACTCGTCTCCCAGTCCACTCTAAGCTCGGCACCCACACGCCTAGCCAGCTCTTCCACAGCATCCACAACAAGCGCTAGCTCCGCGCCCTCCACACAGCACTTTATGAGGCGGGCGTGTAGCCTACCAATCCTACCAAGACCTGCAACCGCAAACCTGAGAGGCTTCAAGACACTTCACCCCCCGGTAACGAAGGATAGGTTGCCCTCGAGGCCCAGCTTCTTAACAAGCCTTGATGTAAGCATGTAGGCCTCCCTCTCATACTCTCTCCTAAGCTCCCAGTCGCTGAGGTAGAGCTGCAGGACCTCCTCCCTCAACCACCTCCTACCCTCAGCATCGACTGCAGCCTGGAAGAGGAAGAAGTAGTGGCGGAAAAAGTCGGCCCTGGGGTCGTAAGGCCTCGAAGCCTCCCTATACCTTCTAACCATTTCTTCTAGGCCTTTGGAGTAGAGGCCGCTCCTCTCCTTCACATACCTCTCCACAGTCTTAAGCACATAGTCATATATCTCCTCGTAGAGTCTGCGAGGCTTCGAGCCCTTGGGGAAGCGTGACATGACCTCTAGGAGGAGCTGTATGTAGACCCCTGACACCTTATATTTAACGAGCCCCCCGGTAGCCTCCCTCACGGTCTCCCAGACTAGGGGGCCCTTATCGCTATACGGGTTATGACCGCTTCCCGAGTGTATTGATAGCATTGAGCCCATGCTCCATGCTATGGCCGAGAGTTTGGATAAGGTCTCACGCAGGTCCTCGAGCCTCCCCCGGTAGTCCTCCCTCTTCTCAAACCCTATGTTAGGGGCTATATAGTCGGGGTAGACGCCTCTCCTAGCGAGTTCTGACAGGTAGAAGGCTAGCTCTACAGGCTCTGTAGGCCTGGGAGTCTCGTCGAAGGCTACCTCTAGGAGGAACGGCTTCCCTAGGACCTCGGAGGCTAGCCTGTAGACTCTCTCAGCGTATTCAAGGCTCAGCCAGTACTTCGCTGCAAGCCTAACGAGCTCCTCCCTCCCAAGCTTAAGCTCTATAAGCCTCCCACCAGAGAGCACTCTAAATTTGCCTCCACCATACACACTCTCTAGGGCTCTAGCATCCTCGCCGACCCTCTCCTCGTATATTGCTTCTACATCCCCGGGCTCCATGTGGTCTACTCTATGGTCTATGAGGTCGCATGTGTCGATTGTAACGATGTCTAGCCCTCCAGCCTTAGAGGCCTCCCTTAGCTCCGCCTCAACGTACGAAAGGGAGGCGTCGGCCTCATTCCTACTAATGGGCTCCAGGCTGTGCCCTCCAGCGGCTATCCTCTTAATGGCCACCTCAGGGGAGGCTGTCACGGATACGTGGTCCGCCTCTATGCAGGCTGGGTGGCTATACTCTCTCGAGTACTCCAGGGCCTTTGATATGTACTCTGTTATCGTAGTCCCTGTATGACCCCTAAGTGGGTTGCCTGAGGACCTCACGGTCTCCTCGGTCCCAGTCTCCCTGTGGTAGGATAGCATGAAGGCCCCGATCGTCGATAGACTCTTAAAGGCCTTCAAGACGGGGGGGATGACTATGTCGGGTATTCTAACGCCGACTGCCGGCAAAGGGAAGGTCCTGCCGGGGCATGATGTAGCCATAGCTTGAGCCTACCTCCCCAAGCCTCCCTCAACGTGTAGCCTGTAGGCCCTGACTAGGGCCTCCTTGGAGGCCCCCAGGACCTCCCTCACATCCTGCCCCTCCTCAGGCTTCACCTCAAAGCTGATAGCGCCCCTATAGCCCATCTCCTCCAGCACGGCTAGGAGCCTTGCAACGTCCCTCTCATCATTAACGCTCCCGGGCCTATAGAAGCCTGGATGCCAGTCGTAGAGCCGGCCCTCAACCCTCTTAGCAGCCCCTATGTGCACGTGGCCTATCAGGCTAGAGTACGGCTTCAGGTCCTCCGGCGTCTCGCCTAGGAGGGGTGCGTGGCTTAAGTCCCATAGTATGGAGACGTTGGGATGGCTACCCCTAACCTCCTCTACCAGCCGGGCTGCATCCTCAATCCTGCCTAGGAGCCTCTTCTTATCCACGTCAGTGTCGAAAGTCTCCACGTAGACCTGCATGCCACACTTACCAGCAGCCTCAGCCACAGCTCCAAGGGTCTTAGCGAAAGCTTCCAGAGCTCTGCGCCTCTCACTCTCGGGCACGTTGGGGCCCGTGCATAGAGCTACAGCCCTGAAGCCCCTATTACACGCTCTCTCAGCCTCTCTTACGAAAAGCTCTTCAGCCCTTCGTCTTTCATCCTCGCTGGTAGAGCTAGGGTTAGCGCCTCTGAGTAGAATCTCAGCCTGCAGGGCTAGTATGAAGCTGGGCCTTCTGGGTAGGACCTTCAGCCTCTCCTCGACCCGACTCCACTCGCCATCCCCTATAACCCCGACCTCGAGTATGTCGAAGAACGGGTCTGAGGCTATCTCGTATATGTACTCAGAAGCGTTCTCGTCCGTCTTGAGGAGGCTGGGGTAGGCCATTGGGACTACTATCCCTATCTCGTAGGGAAACCTTACTAGGGCCTCACGGCCCTCGGGGTATGCTAATACATATAACATTGCCTTCGAGCCTCCGAGTCTATATAGTTGAAATCTGCAGATAAACTTACCCTTAAACCCCAGTACCTGCGTCCCACCTCTTCAGGGATATCTAGATTACCCAAGCTAGTACTTATGGCTTGGAGGCGTCTCATCATGGGAGATTTGAAGCCTCTAAGCGAGAGGTGGGGTAAGCCCGTCCTAAACAAGTACGGGGGCAAAATCTACCTTGACCAGATGACTATGAAGGAGCTTGAGGAGAGGGTTAAGGAGAACGATATAGTCTTCCTCCCCGTAGCCTCCACAGAGGCTCACGGCCCCTTCGCCCCCCTGGGGGAGGACGCTATCATAGGGGTTAGTATAGCTGAGAAGGTAGCCTACGAGACCGGCGTTACAGTCGCGCCTCCAATATTCTATGGGAGCCATCCAAGCCACCACTACGGCATGAGGGGCACTATACCTGTGAGGGCTACAACCCTCATAGAGTACGTGGCCGACATTATAAAGTGGCTCTCCAACGCCGGGTTCAAGAAGATAATAGTCTGGAATAGTCACGGGCAGGAGTACGTGCTACCTATAGCGAAGGACCTCGCGATAATAGAGAGGGGCGTGCACGCCCTTATAATGGTGACGAGCTGGTGGAGCTGGGTGCAAGACCTGCTCAGGAAGGCTGGGAGCGGGGAGGAGATAGCGCCTGGGGTTAGGCTTGAGACGGTCTTCATTCACGGGGACGAGGTTGAGACTAGCGTTACATGGTACGTAGCCCCGGACCTCATAGACGAGGAGACCCTAAGGAAGGAGGGTGACTGGGGTGTTTACAGGGTGCTACCGGGCAAGTACGTTAATGCTGCCGGGAACGTGTTCCCAGACAAGCCTTTCAACTGGTATGATGTGAGCCACGCCCCAGAGTTCTACTACTACTCCCAGGGCTTCGTGGGCTGGGCCAAGCTGGCTAGCCCTGAGAAGGGTAGGGTTATAGTGGAGAAGGCTGTGGAGAGGGTCGTGGAGTTCGTGGAGTGGCTGAAGAAGGCCTACCCGCCGGGCAAGGTTCCCAGGACCTGGCTAGACGACAAGGACCTATACTACCACAAGCCTGAGGAGCACGTAGAGCCCTACGAGAGGGTGCGGGAGCCGTTCACCCGAGAGCGGTAGGTTAAGGTAGTTTATGGTTGTTTAGGGTACCGCCCTCGGGGTCATCATGGTCCCCGCTGGGCCCCTCACCGCGGTCCTGCCGCGGGTCTCGGAACCCAGCGGTCACCACTAGACTTATTAAGCCATCCAAGTTTATAAGCTTATCTGGGGATTCCCCGTATGAGCTACATAACGCTAACCCTGCCATTTAACGTTAACGGTGATGCGGCTAAGAGATTGCTTAGTACTGCTTGGCTGTTCAAGACCGCTACTCACAGGATGCTTGATTTGGCTAAGCAGATACATGTTCTACCCGCTACTGATATTGGCTGGAAGAACACGTTCCGCAGGGCAATCTACGAATTAATCCCTAACCGAAGGTATGCCGATGGGGTGATAGTGCTAGTTAGAGGAATATATGAGTCGTGCAGACAACTAGGGGTCGACTTTAAGAGTGTAGAGCTTGGAGACTGGCTAATGTTTCAACAGACAGAGAAAGAGTATCCAGTTCGCAACATAACGCTAAAGCCTGGCTACGAGCTCCACATAACAACCATAGACTATAGGGGCGAGGTGGAAAGAATAACTGTTAAACCAACGATACCGAAGAACTACAGACACTTACTGGATAGAATGCTAGAGGAGAGGGAGAAACATACTGCTAGGGTTGTCATCAAAGATTATGGCGTTAGGAAAGGCAGGTTATGGATTCACGGGGAAATACAGTTAACAATACCCATAGACTTCTACTACAAGCACATGAGCAGGTATAAGAGGAACTATGGTAGGCTCTACGGCGGCGTGGACGTCAACGTAGATAGGGTAAACCTCGTTATAGTTGATGAGAACGGCATGTTGCGGGATACCTACACCTTCTGGTTCCCCGAGACTACTGCCAGAGGCTACCCGAGGCGTAGGGCTATGACAATCGTAGGAATGAGAGTGCACGAAATGCTCCGCTATGCCTATCATCATGGTGTGAGAACCTTATTCTTAGAGAGTCCCGAGGTTCTTGGCAGGCTCAAGCTCTTGTGGATAAGGAATGGTAGGAGGCTACATAGGAACTACAACTGGAAGGTATCAGTCTTCAGAAGCTCGATAATAGAGATGATAACCATGAAGGCACCGCTCTACGCAATCAATGCGAGGTATGTAGACCCGAGAGGAACAACCAACTCCAGAGAGCATGACGAGGTTATGAGAAAGTATAGACTAGATAGGCACACAGCATCAGCCTACATGATAGCCTTAAAAGGACTTAAACTACCCTAAATTACCTTCACACAAGTTTCTGCCCCGGAGGCGCTAGGGCTTGCCGAGGCTAGTAAAGCTCTCTCTAATGTACGCTGTTACTGCCGAGCCTGTGGAGCTAGAGCTAGCGGTAACCGGCCCCCCAGCCAGGATAGCAGGGCTAGCCTTAGACAACGGCTTCGACGGGGTGGAGGTATCCATAGACCCCCAAGCAGTAGACAAGGCCCTCCAGGCTGGGGCCGAGCTAAGGAGGGCTGGCTTAGAGGTCTCCGCAGTCTCCACAGGGCTAATGTACACGCTTAGGGGGCTGAGCCTGAGCCACCCGGACTCCCATGAGAGGACGAGGGCTCTAGAGGCCTTCGAAACGATGATGGGAGCGGCTGCCAAGCTAGAGTCCAGCATAATAGTCCTAGGCCTAGCCCGGGGGAGGTGTGTGGGAAGCTGCAGGTCCTCCCTTGAGAGGCTCAAGGGCTCGCTAGAAGCTATTGATAGGAAGGCTGGAGAGCTAGGCTTGAAGGTGGCCCTTGAGCCTATCAACTGGTACGAGACGGATCTGCTAAACACCTTCAAGGATGCTGCCGAACTCGCAAGGGAGAGGGAGAACGTGGGGCTCCTCTACGACGTTTTCCACGCTCTCCTAACCGAAGGTGACCCGTACAAGACGCTACTAGAATACTCAAGCATGGTGGTGCACGTTCACGTAGCCGACAGTAACAGGGGCCCTCCGGGCTCGGGGATAATTGAGTGGGAGAGGCTAGGAGAGATACTAGCCAGGATAGGCTACAGGGGCTACGCAACCCTAGAAGCCCGCAGGTCCTCGGTGCCTGGAGGCGACGAGGAGCTTGTAAGGAGGGCTGGGAAGGTCCTACGAGCCGCCCTCCCATGAAGCATCAATGTTCTATACCTGTATAACGCTCGCTTAGTCAATGCATTAAAAGTTAAATAGGAGAGACAGTGATTAGAGTATAATATGGGCGAAACAAAGTGGAGCTAGGAAGAGCTAAGGCTAGGGCCTCCCTCAAGCTCGAGAAGCCAAAGCCTGAGAGTAAGGTGAAAGATGAGGTAGAGGAGCTGGAGACCGCCATAGCATATGATGGACTACTCGATAGAGGCGAGGTTCTAGACTAAGCTGGGAGGGAGAGCCACTGTATGGCGGGCGAGGGCGTCGAGAGGGTGCTAGAGGAGGTAAAGGATAACGCTGAGAGGCTATCCCATCACCGTAACCTGAGGCTACGCCACGTCGTAACTTCGCTGCTAGCCAAGGTCCCTGAGAAAGCCTTCCTGAGGGGTCATAGGGCTAGGGCCGCTGCCTACCTAGCACAAGCTTTCACGCCCGGCAGGGCCTTAGTCAACCCTCAGGCCTTCTTTTGGGGGAGAGGGGCTGGTGGTGCCAGGGTTAGGGTGCTAGAGGGTGAAGTGGAAAACACTCTGGTAGTGGCTGTCGTTGAGGAGGAGGCTTTCGACAGCTCGGGAAGGCTCCCACTACACCAAAGAGCATGGAATATAGCTGAGAGAGCGCTAGGTTTACTTCCTTATCCCGACGAAGTTGACTACGAGTGCAAAGTAAATGGCGATGGAGAGGACCAGCTAGTTATAAGTGACGCCCTGGAAATGCTATTCAGACCTGCCGCTGTCAGGGCTTTTCTCGAAGAGTCTGGGAGGGGGATAAGGCCTTATCGCGTGGCTGCCCTAGTAATCGGTGAAGATGAGGGCTCAGGCAGGCTCTTCATACACACGCTACCCGAGCCCCTAGCAGCGTTCACAGCAACCTTTATGGTGGAAGGAGGCTTAAATGGGGGGGTACTAAGGGATTTGATGGGGTTCGATCTACAACCCTGGGAGGTCCGTGACAGGCTAGAGCCGGGGGTTAGGGTTAGGGTTCAAGGAGACCTAGTGGTGGAGCTGCTAGAATACTGTTACAACGATGAATGTGAGTTGAAACTGCTGCCACCAGCATTGAATATTTTAAGAGAAGGTAATAACCAGCTAATAGCTTGGATGCAGAAGCTAGTATACAATTTTAAAGGAGTCAGGTGCTCTGAGGTAGTTAATAACCCTAACATCGTCTTCGAGCGGCTTAAAAAATCCGTAGAAGTCCCGGAAAAGCCCCTGAAAGACCTTTACATGATACTGTCAAGATATGCACTAACTCATATTCCTCTTCCTCCAGATGTACCACTCTATCTAAAGCTTGAAGATTGCAAGGTTAAAATGAAGATGGTAATCCCCGATGCAGAGTCTTTTGGCCCTGACCTGGAGTACTGGGATCTCACTATATATAGGGGTTCAATGAAGCCCCAGAAAGCACCTTACGATTTTTACGATGAAGAGAAAGTCTCTGAGAGCATGATGAAGCTACTGGCATGGCTATCGTTAAAGAGGCTTTCCCAACCGTCTAGGTTCAAGGCACTAGTGAATGAGAGCCACGTTGTGGTTGGTCGCGGCGTCGCTGGCGCTTCAAGGATTATATCAACTAGCGATCTTCTTCTACCTACTGCCGAAAGGAGGGTTGCGGAGGCGGATTGCAGGGTTAGAGACGCTCGGACGCCCCTAGAGATCCTACATGTTGCTGCTAAGCTTGCATCAACTACACTATACTATGGCAGGACCGGCGACCTCTACGTTTACACTGTTGACGGTAGCCTCCTCTTCACCCACCCAGAACACGGCGAGGCCCTCCTAAAGCTAGATGCCTCCGCTGTAGTTAGAATCACCAGCCTTAACACTGCTCCTAGACCCCCTGAGAGGCTTATCGAGGGGTTTTCGCGGGCCTTGGGGGAGTGAGGGAATTGAATTCGCCTATGTTAAGGAGGGCATCCTACCTGCTAGCAAGGTCGGCTAGAAGGCATAGACTAACTTCTCTTCCAGTAGACACTCTCGCAGAAACCATATACAGGCTACTCAACGTGGTATTCGATCTCGGCGAGATCCCCAGCGACGGCTTGAGGGCTCCTAGGTCGACGCGGGAGGGTGTGGGGTCTAGGTATATAGTATTCGATACTAGCCAGGGAATGGTCGTAGCGTCCGTGGGCTCAGACGGCACAGCTATGGCAGCCCTCATGAGTGGCATCGCCACGTACCTCCTAATCCGGGGAAGTATATGGCCTGAGGCGGGGCCCTTGGGGGCATTGCCCCTAGTAGCCCGTAAGATACCTATAGATGCTCCTAGGTCTCACGCCGAAGCGTTTGTATGCATGTATCCTAAGAACGGTTTAGAGGTGTATATTAATGCTAGTAAGAGGGCTGAGGAGGAGGTTGACAGGGCTATATTGAGGGCTCTCGACCTCCTTGCAAGCCTACCTGAGGGCCGTGAGGGCTGCGACCCCGCTAAGGCTCTCAGGGAAGCTGGGTGGAGCGTGAGAGAGGAGAGGGGCTTTTTAAGGGCTTCTAGGGTGATGGGGGAGAGGGTTATAGTAGCTGTATTAGGGCGGGAAATAGAACAGTTGAACAGGCGCGTTAGAGAGGAAGCATACACTGAAGCTTGCGGCGAGGTCATGGAGCTGCAGGCTGAGGCTACACTAGCCTCAAAAGCAATAGACATTCTTGGGTGTGCTAGGGTTGGGCGTAGGGCTGAAGCTAGGGTGGGTAGTCTAAGGCTCGCCTTAGAGTCTACAGGCTCCGTGATGCTATGCATGTCAAGCTTCATATCAGACCTCGTGCACGAGGGTATAATCGGGGGCGGCACGCTCCCGTACTCGTGTCGTGACAGGGGGGATGGGGGCTTGACGGCCATCTCGCTAGGCAACTTATCCATACAAGCTTCTATCGGGGATGTCAAGGTTAATGTTAGGCTAGAGGGCCCCCTGGCAGTAGACATCTTGCCAGACCAGCTACAGGTGGCGGCAGTGGCACCGCCCGCTGGAGAGCCTAGGGTACTCGAGAGGGGCTTGCTGGAGGGCGGCGTAGAGATACTAGACCCTGGCTACAAGTTCTAGGTTCTACAAATTATAGAGAACTATCCGAACAATTAATAGAAACATTTAAATACAGAAACAGAGTTAATATACTGACGGGTGAACAGCGTGGAGGGCGAGAGGCCTAGGAGCAAAACCGGTTCCCTAACAGAGGCAGTAGAGGTTAAGAAAGAGGTTAAAAAGAGTGTTGAGAAGCTAGAGACCACAATAACCTATGATAGGGCCCTGGTAGCAGAAGAGGAAGAGCTAAGAGAGCTTATTGGAGACTAGGATGAGTCATGACTGCCGAGAACCTCCTAGAGGAGCTTAAGTCGGGGGCATGGAGTCTAGCTGAAAAGCCTTTAACAGGCTTGCACGAGGTAGTAAGGCTACTAGTAGGTGCTCCTCGAAGAGCCTTTTTGGAAGGGCATAGGGAGAGGGCTATAGCCTACCTAGCCTACACCTTTGACAGGTCTCTACTAAGGATTCCGGCTTTCATAAGGGGTGGTAATGGTGATGCCAGGGTTAAGGTTCTAGTGGGTGATGTAGGCGAGGCTCTGGTATTGACTGTAGCTGACTCTTCAGCCTCTAGGAGGCCTGGAATCCTTCCATTTCATGAAGAGACGTTGAGGGGGGCGGTAGAGGCTTTAGGCTTAGCTGGATCGCTCTCCGCTGAAGGTGGAGGCTGTTCTCAACTTTCACTTCTAGATCTCAGAGGAATGCTAAGGGTCTCTCTAATGAGACGTGCACTGAGGTACCCAGTAGCAGGGATTGTGGTGGGAGTTGATGAGGATTCTGGAAAGCTCTATGCCCACACACTCCCCGAGCCCCTAGCAGCATCCACTGCTTCACTAATTCTTGAGGGTGGCTTAGATTCCAGGGTTCTAAGGGCTCTGTTGGGTTTTGACCTTCAGCCTTGGGAGTCTCAAGGAGGTCTTGAGCCGGGGGTTAGGGTTAGGGTTCAAGGAGACCTTGTAGCCGAGGTCATAGAGCGTTGTGATGGGTCATGTGGGCTGAATGTACTACCAGCAGTCTTGAGGGTTTTGAGGGGCGGCGGACCGAGGCTTGTTGCTAGGCTCCAAAGAATCCTCTATAACTCGGGTTTGAGCTGCGAGAAAGTGCTTAGGAGGCCTGTAGTCTTGGTGGAACAGCTTGAAAAATATCTGGATTTCAGTATTCCAGAGGAGCTACTAGGCGTCGTAGGATCTTTCGGGGTGGACGCTGAAAACGCCCTTAGGGGTTTACTCGAGGGCTCATCTATCTACATGAGGATAGGGGGTTGTAAGGCTAAGCTCAGGCTTAGGGAGCGGGTAGAGTTTCTTGCTGGTACTACTGTAGTTAGGGATTATCTGGAGTTGACTGTCTATGAGGGTTTAGGGGGTTATAGGAGGTTTATGTTGTATGTAAGCCTTGCTGGTATTGCGAGGAAGCTGCTTGCCAGCATAGTCTTAGAGGACCTATCTAAGCCCGTGAAGTTTGAAGCAGTCGTTAATGGCAGCCACGTTGTTTATGGTAGGGGGTTTGCAGGCGCATTAGAGAGGAATACAGCTAGCCTGAGGCTCCCAGTGGCGTCAAGGAGAGTAATAGAGGCTGCATGCAGGCTTGATAGAGCTAGTACACGCTTAGAGCTGTTAAGGGGGGTTGCGGAGCTAGCTTCTCTAGGCTTCTACTACGGCAGGGTGGGAGACCTCTACGTGTATACCGTCGACGGAGACCTATCCTTTAGTCATAGGGAGCACGGCGAGGCCATGCTGAGGCTGGGTAGCCCGGGTGTCGTGAGGGTTACCGTGCTAAACGCAGCCCCTAGACCTCCAGGCCACGTTATGGATATGGTATCTCAGCACCTAGGCGGGGGTTAGCGAATTGTCCTCTCCAGCATTTATCAAGGCCTCGAGGATGCTAGCCAGGGCTGCTAGAAGGCATGGTCTAGCTCTCCTTAGTGAGGACACCATAGCTAGGACTGTGATGGCGGCGTTCGAGGAGGTTTTGGGTGTCACGAAGCTCAAGGGAGTGGAGTTTAGGGTTCCAAGGGCTACTAGGGAGGGCGTCGCCTCCAGGTACTTGGTCCTTGAGCACGGGCGATCAGTCATCATATCCTCCGTTGGGCCTGGGGGCTGGGCTATGGTTGCATCATTGAAGAATATAGCTTTGGATAGAAACGTTGTGATGATCAGGCCCCTAGGACCTACGCCCCTAGCAGCGCATGCAATCCCCTTAGACGCTTCTAGCGTTACGGGGAAGGCCTATGTTTGTAGGGCTCGTGCTGGGAGGGTGGAGGCTCTGGGGAGGGCGGCTTATGCCCTAGTTATGAGACGCCTTAACAAAGCTATAGATGAGGTGCTAGAGATCCTCATGAGGTTTCCTGCTGGAGATGAGGGTTGTGACCCACTCGAGCCCTTGAAGGCTTGGGGGTGGGAGGCTAGGGAAGGTGAAGGCTTCATGCGGGCTTCCAAGACTTTGGGGGAAGGCTTCGCGGCGCTACTACTCGGAGCTGCATTGGAGGGGAGATGGGTTGAGGAGTCAACTTACATTGAAGCATGTGGTAGGGTAGTGAGGGTTGAGGCTCGAGCCCTCCTAGCCTCGGGCCTAGCAGAGGTCCTGGGGGACTGCGTGGAGGCTGGCAGTAAGGTTGAGGCTAGCGCTGGAAGATTCAGGTTGGCAATGGAGTCACGGAGATTCGTGGCTGCATGCATCTCGTTTAGAGGCTACGAAGAGCTGCCTAACGTAGTCCCGGAAGGGACCCTACCACCCATAGCCTGCGAGGGGGAGGTCCTCGGGAGGTCCCTTATAATCGTGTCGGGGGGAGACCTTGCGGTTAAGGCTCGGGTGGGGAGCGTTACTGCTTCCATTAAGCTGGCGGACCCTGTAGCGGTGGCGTTGGCTCCAATGCCTATAGAGGTGGCAGCGATAGCCTCGCCAGCGGGCGAGGTGGAGGTTCTCAGCTCGGACACGCTGAGCGAGGCCGTCGGGATCCAGGATCCTGGCTATAGGTATTTCCAGCGCCCCTAGGCTGTAGAGGGAGCATGCGTTATTAGCAGTAAGGTTTAAATAATAGTTTAATCAAATTCTATTAGTGGGTGCGAGATGCGAGTGATGTCAGGTCCCAAACTAAGGCTAGGGCTCTCACAGAAGCCATAAAGACTAAGAAGAAAGAGGATGTTGTAGAGAAGCTCGAAACGAGGATTAGGAGGGTGACAAGGGATCGCCTGGGAGATAGGCTTTTCGACGCTCTCATGGGGGACTGAGGCTGTGGAAGAAGCGCGGGGAGCCCTTGGGAGGGTTAAAGAGGCGGCGCTCTACCTTGGAGAGAGGAAGTGTGTAGGGATTAACGAGATAATGGGTTTTTTGAGGGAGCTCCCCCGGGAAGCCTTCCTAAGAGGCCACGTGGAGAGGGTTAGTGACTACGTGATGGAGGCTCTAGGCCTCCGGGGAAGGGGAAGGACTGGTAGCGACGATGAGTTTCAGGCTAGGGCTGCCGAGGTAGGCAATTTCATAGTTACCGTTATAGCTCGCTTCCCGTGCTGGGGAGGCTTGAAGTCGATGATGAAGCTTTATCAAAGGCCTTCGATATTTTAAGGAGCGCTGATGTCTGGCGGAATCCACCCACCCTGCCGCATCCAAGGCCGGAGGGCCTCGAACTACACTATAACGTTGCCGCGGTGGTCTTCGGGATCGACGGGGAGACGGGGAGGCTCTACGCCCTCACACTCCCCCCACCCCTAGCCTCGGCTACGCTAGTCGCTGTGGATGAGGGGGTCCTAGATTCGGGCCTCGTCAGGGAGGTAATTGGCTTCGACCTCCAGCCATGGGAGGCTAGCGAGGGTACTGGGGTCGGTGAGGGCGTTAGGGTTAGGGTTCGGGGCGACCTGGTAGTGGAGGTCCTGGAGAAGTGTAGTGGCGGGTGCCGCCTCCACACGCTACCAGCGGCTTTGAGGATTCTCGACGCGCCTGGGGCGAGGGCGAGGGTTGGAGGCTTCATACAGAGGCAGGCCCTGAGCCTGGGCTTGGAGTGCCGTAGGGCTTTGGAGAGGCCCTGGGAGGTGCTGGAGGCGTTGGCGGGCCGCATAAGGGCTCCCCCGAGGTTCCTAGACAGCCTGGAGAGGTTGTTGGATGAACTCGCGGACCCCATAGCATTCAACCTCGCAGGAGCCTCTCTCTACATCAACCTCCGCGGCTGCCGTGCGAAGCTGAAGGTGGCAAGCGAGCCCCCCTCCATCCTGGTAGTGTACGAGGGTTTGGGGAGGGTTAGGAGAGTCCCCGTAGACTTCGACGTGTCACACCTAGTCTTCCTGGTCCGTAGGGCCGCTGCCGCCCTGGCCTTGGAGGAGGCTTCGAGGCCTGTAAGGTTCGAGGCTACCATAAACGATACCCACAGGGTATCTGGCTTCGGGGTCGCTGCTATAGCCTCAGACGTCTCGGCGGACGAGCTAAGGCTCCCCACCCTCCGCCACAGGGTCCTCGAGACCATACACGAGATGGCGGAGGCCCCCTCGAGGAGGAGGGCATTAAGGGGGCTCGTGATCCTGGTAGCTGCGGGCGAGTTCTACATGAGGAGAGGCGACCTCTACGCCTACCTCCCCGAGGGGAGGCTATCCTTCAGCCACCCAGAGCACGGAGAGACATTCATGGACCTTGGAGGCCCGGCTGTCGTGAGGGTTACCGTGCTTAACTCCGCCCCCAGGACGCCCCCTGCGGGCCTGAGA
>WAKF01000053.1 GCA_015523465.1 Aeropyrum sp. | reverse complement strand
TCGCGAACCCATCCCTCTCGACCCAGCGGAGACTCGAGGACTCGCTGAGCACCCTAGCAGCCTCGACGGCCCTCAGCCCCGACTCTAGGAGGGCCTGGTAAAACCAGCCTACAGGGCTTCTTAGGGCCTCTAGGATCTCGCTCTCAGAGGGGACGTAGAGGTCTGGGCTGCTTCTCCTAGACTTAACGCTTCTATACTCCTCACACGCCCTCTTAACACCCTTAGACTCGCATAGGAACTTCATAAAGCGTTTGTAAGCGGTCACATGCCACCTGCTACTGCTAACATCCCGCTCTCCCCTGTCTATCTCGAGGAGCTTCCTCGAGTATTGGGCACAGGTCTCCTCGCTGCTGTGCCCCTTGCACCACTCGAGGAACTCAGAGAGTAGCCTTTGCGAAACCTGGATTCCCAGCCTCTGCTTCAAAACCCCCTGGCTCTGGTTATTACCCCGAGGTCCTCCGTCTACGCCCGAGCCGCTAGAGGGGTCGGGCTTAGGACCCGATGGCGTAGGCCTGCGTGGGTTCAAATCCCACCCCCCGCACCACCTGTCTATCCTTATTGGAAGGGGCTGGGCTACCTCTAAGGCGGCTTTAAATGTTTCGTCTTAAACTTCTCCTTTTGGTGTTGGCTTTTGGAGTTGCCTCGGAGGGTTATGGGGGTGTGTGCCTTCCTGGCTGGGTTCTATATTCTGCTTGCAGTTAGCGCTTTGGCCCTGGCTGGGAGTCTCGAGGCCGCCGCGCTTATTCCATTATTCGCCGCGCTCCTTCTAGGCCTTCCCGTCTTGGCCGCTACTGGGAGTCTTCCAGCGGGTTTAGGGGCCGCGCTGCTGGAATTGCTAGTTCTAGCCTTATGGGTTAGTGGTGCTAAAGGCTTCACAAGTTTCGTGTTGAGAGTGTTGGCGGCCTTGAGCGTACTGGTTATTCAGCTAGTAGTGGCGTTGGTATACCTGGTAATGGATGCTGTTGCTGCTGGCCTCTGAAGTTTGATGTAAGCGGGGCTAGGCTGAGCCTGGCGTGTGGATGCTATGAGCGTGGAGCTTTGCCTTCCTGGGTACTATAGTTCTAGTGTTCTTGGTAGGCTCGTTAGAACCTTCCTCCCCTTCTTGGTTATTAATACCATCTCCTCTACCCTGACTCCGTAGAGGCCTGGCATGTAGACTCCAGGTTCTATAGTCACCACCATACCAGGCTCTAGTACGTCCTTGCTTGCAGGCCTCAGGTATGGTTCCTCGTGTATCTCGACCCCCACTCCATGCCCTGTGCCGTGTATGAAGTATTTCGCCAGGCCCTTCCTCTCGAGGGTGGACCTCGCCGCCCTGTCTACGTCAGCGGCGTTAACCCCAGGGCCTGCAGTGTCTATGGCGTTCTCCAGGGCCTCCACAACGTCTTCCACCAACCGCTTGTACCTCGAGCCCCCGGGGCCCCGCCAGGCTGAGCGGGTGGTGTCGCTCATGTACCCCTCGTAGACAGCCCCCCAATCCACTAGTACCGGGCCGGGGTTGGAGAGTCTCTGGGCGTGCTCTGGCGTGTGGTGTGGTAGGGCTGTGTTCGAGTAGAAGGCTACTATCACAGGGAACGAGGGTCCCCAGGCTCCGGCCTCCATCATGTACCCCGTGAGCCTCCCTGCCAGGGCTAGCTCTGAAACGCCCTCCCCCAGGTCCTCCAAGGCCCTTGAGAAGGCCTTCTCAGCGATCCTAATGGCGCTCTCGATCAACTCTATTTCCTCCGAACTCTTCACCCTCCTAACAGAGGCTACGAGCCTGGAGGCGTCACGGAACCTATCCCCCAGGACTTCGGAGAACTGTTTCGCAACCCCGGAAGGTAGCCATTGCGAGTCCACCCCCACAGGGCCTCCACAGCCTTCCACGAGTCTAGCCACCGCCGCCGGGAGGCTCTCAGCCTCTATCAAATCCCCCCGAGGCACCTCAGCCCTAATCCCCGACTCGCCGCCCCTGTAGAAGGCCTTGACCTCGAAGCCCCTAGTCTTGAGCGAGGCCTTCCAGTAGTCTAGGAGAGCCGTGACCAAGTAGTCTCCACACTCCCTGCTCAGCACTAAGGCGGCGTAAAGCCCCTTAACACCAAGGGCATAGACGAGGTTAGCCTCACCAGCGAGTACCAGAGTCTTCAGGCCCTCCCTCTCAGCCGCCCCCCGGAGCCTCTCAACATTACCACTCAACACGGACCCCAACCCATAGCCACCCCGGAGTAGTGGGCTTATAGGGCGAGTATAATCTATACTAAGTAGCGGGGGCCCGACACCCCCGAAGAGAACGGGGGAGTATGAGGCTCCCCGGGACGTATTCACCGCGCAGCCACTCTACCCCATTTACTATAGAGGATTAGAGGATCAGGGGCATCACGTTAGGGCCTCCGGACCCGAGCATGGGGTAAGCTGGTGTGAACGGGGTAGGTCTTACGAGCGTTGACGGGTTAAGACCTAGGACCTACCGCCTAACTGTTAAGGTCGTTAAGGCTACTAGACTATCCTCACCCTATTGACCTTCTTATTCTGCCAGCTATATCTTCTAAGCCTCCGACTCCTACCGAAGCCGCATGCAGCACAGTAGCCTTTAGCCACGTTGTAAGAGTGCCTTCCACACCTCCTACACACTATGTGGCTCTTACTCCTCCCATGCTTACCCATGCTAGGAGTTCCTTTCGACATGGCTTATACTCCCTCAGCCCCCTCTAGGCCGCCGGGCTTATAAGTACTACGCTGTCACCCCTTACTAGGGTTAATCCCAGCCTCCTAGTAAGCTCTCCTCCCCTATACTCCTCGGCGTCACTCAACACTATGTTTAGGTGCTGGTCGTAGGTCTTCAGCTTCCCCTTAATCCCGGTCCCATCCCTCAGCTTCACTAGGACGAACGTGTCTAGGTACTCTGCCAGCATCTTCAGCGTGGGTAGCGTTATAGGGCTACTCACCTTTACAACCCCCCAAGGACCCGATACTCTCATACTGCATGGGGGATTTTAAGGGTTAATACGGCCTAGGCTAAAATCAAGGGTTTAAGGCGGAAGCTCTGGGTGAAGAGGTTGAAGATCAAGTTCAAGACTCTGAGTAGGAGGGAGGCTGAGAGGCTCTTAGACGAGATTAGGAGGCTCTACCCCTCATTCCCCCTAGAACCGGATATAGTTGAGCGGGCTGTAGTAGAAGCCGGTAGGACCTTATACGTGCTCGACGGAGAGCCATGCTTCTGGGAGTCAGGGACCAGCCCAAAGCTAGTACCAGTAGTACTCTGCCTCGAGCCTGCGTCTGCAGGCTACCAGTGGCTCCCTGGAGCCGTGTTTGTCGATAAGGGGGCTGCAGTAGCACTAGCCCGGGGCGCCAACTTGATGGTGCCCGGCATCGTCGAGGTTCAAGGGGAGTTCTCCGAGGGCGACGTGGTAGTAGCCGTCTATAGGGGAGAGGGTGGTACCGAGGCCCCGATGATGGTAGGCGTAGCCAGGATGGCCTCTCGAGAGCTGAGGGAAGCGGTTGAATCACGAAGCAGGGGTGTAGCTGTAAAGAAGCTCCACCACGTGGGGGATAAGGTTTGGGAGGCTGCAAGGGCGATCAGGGTTAGGCGTAGAGGAGGGCGGTCTTAGTCTTGATGTTAGAGGGGTAGAGCCTCAGGGACTCTAGGTTCTCGGGAACCTCCACTAGCGGCGGCGTCTCGAACCCCAGCCTTTGCCATGAAGTCTTGATCGTAGAGGCTAGGCTTGCGAGGGCTGAGGGCTCGCCGTGATTGAGTATGACGGTCCTAGGCTTGGGCCTAAGCCTCTTAAGGAAGCTCAGCAGCTCTGATCGTGTAGAGTGGCCTGTGAACCCTTCTATAGTCTCGACACGAAGCTTAACCTTAACCCTTCTAATCTCCCCGTCAAACCTCAACTCAACCTCCCTCTCCCCACTCTGTATCCTCCGGCCTAGAGTCCCTGGGGCTTGATAGCTTACGAAGACCAAAGCGTTCCTCTCGTCACCAGCCATGTACTTGAAGTACTCCACTATAGGCCCCCCGTTCATCATGCCACTAGTAGCTATTATCACCGCCGGCCCGCCAATATTGAGCGCCTCATCCCTCTTAGAGTAGTCAGTAACGTATACTGTAGACGGGCCCTCGAATGGGTTCTCTCCCTGGTGAAGCATCCTATCCCTAATCGGCTTGACTAGGAGCTCGGGGTAGTTAGTGTAGACCGCTGTCACCTCGTACACCATGCCGTCAACGTATATGGGTATCTCCGGTATCTTACCGTTCTTAATGGCCTCGTTTAGGACTAAGAGTATTTCCTGGCCTCTACCTACAGCCATCACGGGTATCAGTAGTTTACCCCCCTTCTTAGCCACATCGTTCACTAGGTGTATCAGTTCCTCTTCAGCCTTCTCCCTTGGCGGGGTGTCCTTGGCCCCGTAGGTAGCTTCCATTATCAGGGCCTCAACCCTATGGAACTGGTAGTCGGCTGGCGGGAGGAGCCTAGTGCTCCTATCATTCTTGATCCTATAGAACTTGAAGTCGGCGGTATAGAGTAGGTTGAACATGCCTTGCCCTATGTGCAAGTGCACCATTGCACTACCAAGTATATGGCCTGCATTAGTGAACGTCAGCTTTATGTCGGGAGCTACGTCTGTTACAACGTTGTAGCTAACCGGTATTACGCGGGTAAGTGCCATCTCTACGTCGGAGAAGTCGAATGGAGGCTCCACGCCCTCCCTCCTAGCCAGGTTTATGAGGTCCTTCAACACTATAATCATGATATCCCTAGTTGGGGGTGTCACGTAGACAGGCCCCCTGAAGCCGAACTTGAATAGGAGTGGTAGTAGGCCTACGTGGTCCATGTGTGCGTGGCTAATCACGACAGCATCTAGCTCCTCAACCCTAAACTCTGGGGCCCAGAGGTATGGGTAGGCGTTGGGCCCATATCCGGAGGGGGAGAGGCCTACGTCTAGCAGCACGCGGCTCTCGCCTGTATCGACGAGGATACAGCTCCTACCGACCTCCCCAAAACTTCCTAACCCCACTACCCTTACATGCCTCGTACCAACCAGCATCTCTCTAAATATCCTCTCTCCTATCTCCCTCCTAGCCTTCCTAATCTCCTCCGAGTGCCTCTGAAGGTGGCGTAGCACGGTATCGAGGATACCGCTCCTTAGCAGCGGCTTCCTATAAACTTCTAGCCTCCAGCCGGTCTCAGCTAGGACTACGTTCCTGAAGGCCTTACTCTTACCCAGGATCTTCCCGGGCTTCTCAGCTATGACTCTAACCTCCCCCAGCACGTCGTCGAACTGTATGTCAACTATCCCAGAGTCTGGAGGCGCATGCTCCAGTATGAACTTTGCGGTATACTCCCTGCTCTTCCTTATCTTTGGGTGAGTCCTAACAACGATCCTCTTCCTGAGCTTCCTAGCAAGCTCCTTAACCTTGTCCTCATGCTCCAGTATGAACTTAGGGTTCTTGACATAAACAGCTATCTCGGGCCCTTCATATTCTATAGTAGCTATGTCAGCCCCGCCAAGCACCTCGTAGATCTCCTTTAAAATAAGAAGCCTCTGGTCGGAGCTATGGTGTCTAACTTGCCTGCTAGTAACCAAGACGTATCACCACGTCTTACCAGCCTCAGGATTCTCCAAGGTGGCGAGCACCCTCTGAGGAGCGCTCTTCTAAGCCTCCTAGATTTTAACCGACTAGCTGGTTAAAAGGTATAAACCTTTCCTCATAGACGTTCTTGCCTATAACCACGATGTCAGCCCCGTCCCCCGAGGCGGCGTCCCTCAACACGGCAGACCTTATGGCTAGGGCCGCCACCTTAACAGCCTCCTCTACGCCCATATCACTCCTATACCTCTCCTCCAGGACCCCCAGGGCTATGGGAGAGCCGGATCCAGTGGCTGCATACAACTCCTCTGTCAGGCTCCCAAACGGGTCTAGAATGTAAAGCCTGGGCTTGGTATCATAGCCTCCCACCATTAGTTGGACTAAGAAGGGGAACCATTTGCTACTGAAGAGTATGTTAGCTAAGAGAGTTGCTATACCCTTAACGCTAAGTCTAGAGCCCGTTGACATCTCGTAGAGCTTTACCTCCTCCCTCACAACTTCGGCTAGGGCTTGGGCGTCGGCTACTAGCCCTGATATCGTCATGGCAGCGTAGTCAGCCACCTTCACTATCTTCTTAACCCTCCTACTAGCTATCATGAAGCCTGCGGTAGCCCTTTTATCAGCAGCCAGGATTACCTTATCATCTACTATGAGCCCGACAGTCGTGGTATGAGACTTAAAGGCTTTATCCTTAAACTCTAAACCCCACTCCACTCGATACCCCCCACGAACAGGAACCTCTACTCCGCAGAATCCTTAGGGTGCGAGAGGTAATATTTACAGTATTCATGGCACATTTAGTGATGGTGCCTCAAAGGCTCGTTTAGGGTCAAGACGCCCAGTCATATGTGAGCTTTACTGGGGGAGGTCCTCTGGGTGTTGTAGAAGTCTACGAGTTTAAGCCGGGCAAGATGGTGGCTCTTCAGTGGTGGGAGCTGAGGGAGGCCCTATCTCGCTGTAGCGGAAACGACAGTTCGTTTAGGCTGGGTTGGGTTGTAGCTAGGATTGACTGTGGCAGTGGTGAGGCCTGGCTGGAGGTTCCTAAGATGGGTTTACGGGCTAGGATTGATCTCAGCCTGAAGAACGTGGAGGATAGGTCTCTCCTAGTATTCTCTGAGAGGGGGTTCGAGGGTAAGGCTGAGTTCTACTCGGGGGCCTACTATAAGCTGGCTTCTGTGGAAGCTGGGATGCCACCTACACTCGAAATCAACGGGATCCACATGCATAGGGTTGTGGAGGGGGGCCCTTGGCGGGACGCTGTTAGGAAGGCGTCACTCGCAGTTAAGAGGGGGTTTCGTGTTCTCGATGTGGGGACTGGCTTAGGCTACACTGCAGAGGCGAGCTTGAGGAGGGGTGCTAGGCTCGTATACACTATAGAGGTTGATGAGAACGTCCTGTCAATGGCAGCGATCAACCCTTGGAGCTGGGGCCTCTTATCACCTAGGGTTAGAGTCCTTAAGGCGGACGCCTTCGACGCGCTAGACTTCTTCGGGGACGGAGTGTTCGACGCAGTAATCCACGATCCCCCTAGGTTCATGGAATCCACAAGCACCCTCTACAGTCTAGAGTTCTATAAGAAGCTCTATAGGGTGCTAAGGAAGGGAGGACTCCTATATCACTATACGGGGGAGCCCGGGAAGAGTAGGAGGATAAACCTTCCAGGGAGAGTCTCATCCCTCTTAAGGGAGGCGGGATTTGAAGTGTTAGGGTATAGGGGGAGGGTTCTGGGCGTACTAGCTGTTAAACGCTAAACGGCCCCATAGTGTTACCCTGGGATGCCTCCCCCTGACACCCGGGTCACACAGCCTCTCCCACCTCAACCAAGGGAACACCCATAAATGATTATACGGCTAAGGCTGAGGGGGTGGTATGAGGCTTGGCGATAACAGGCATATTTAGGAGGTTCTGGAGTACTAGTAGGGGCGAGGTTGAGATCACCCCCCAGACAGGGGTTGAGGTCGGCTTTGACTTCGACGACTTGATAGCGAAGCTCCAGCTCGCTAAGGTGGAGGTTGACAGGGTTAAGCATCAAGTTCTCGAGGAGGCTAGGCTACACGCCTCCAGGCTTGTGGAGGCTGCTAAGAGGAGGGACATGGATTCAGCCCAGATCCACGCTGCCGAGCTGGTACTGAAGAAGAAGATGTACACGGCCCTCTCCACCTACAGCAGGCTGCTAGAGCTAGCCATAGTCAGAGTGCAAGATGCCAGGAACATCGAGTCCCTGGCAAGGGCTCTCTCGCCGCTAGAGTTCGCTATGAGAGCTATGGACGACTACCTAGCGGCTACTAGCCCCGAGGTCGCAGCGAGGCTGGCGTCTATAGTGGAGGCTGCAGAGAGAGTGGTTAGGGGTACTAGCTTCATGGCCAGCAACCTACCCATAGCTAGGAGCCCCGCTGAGATAGACCCCGAGATTCAGAGGGAGATTGCCAGGGTCATGGCTGAGGTTGCAAGGGAGGCTGAAGAGGTTATGCCGTCCTTCGACGTCAACGTGGCATTTGAGGATAGGGGCGGTAATACTAGGGCTAGGGCTGAATCCGCCCCTGCAGAGGGCAAGGCTAGCAAAGGGAGTGCTAGGAGCGAGGAGGAGGTTGATAGGATGGTGCTGGAGTACATAAAGTCTAGTGGCGGCGTGATCAAGCTCTCCAAGGCAGCCAAGGACCTGGGCCTTAGCAGGGAGGAGGTTGTGAGGGCCCTGAGGAGGCTGAGCGATAAGGGGCTGATTAAGATTGCGGGGGCGGAGGCTGCGAGAGCTTAACGAGAGGTCCTACGGGGTGGAAATGTGAACGCTGCAGTCTACCTTGAAAGCAAGGCTAAAAAGCATGCCTTCGCTGCTCTAGAGGCTGAGAAGAGGGGGGACTACGAGACAGCCATATACAACCTGGAGAAGGCTGTGGAGCACCTGGCAACGATAGTCAGGAACTATCCAGACCACCCTCTAAACCACATTTATAGGAGGCTTATATCCCAGTACCTTAGGAAGATCGAGAGCCTCAAGAAGAAGGCGCGAGCTATACCCCTCGCTTCAGACGGCTCTCTCGACGTCTCCGTGAAGGATGAGGATGAGAGCAATGACGTGCCCGAGTTTGTTATGAAGGAGAAGCCTAAGGTAACCTTTAATGACATAGCTGGGCTTGAGAGTGTGAAGAGGGCACTAAGGGAGGCAATAGTCTACCCTGTAAAGAGGCCTGAGCTATTCCCCCTGGGCTGGCCCCGGGGGATACTACTCTACGGCCCCCCGGGCACCGGGAAGACTATGCTAGCTGCGGCGGTGGCTAACGAGGTTGGGGGGGAGTTCCTCTATGTCGACGCAGCTAACATTATGAGTAAGTGGCTGGGCGAGGGAGAGAAGAACGTTAGGAGGCTCTTCTCCTACGCCAGAAAGAGGGCTAAGGAGGGAGACCCCGTAGTCATATTCATAGACGAGGTTGACGCCCTCCTAGGGGTCCACAGCACTGAGGTAGGCGGAGAGGTTAGGGTTAGAAACCAGTTCCTAAAGGAGATGGACGGCATACAGGATAAGGGGGAGAAGATACACGTTTACGTGATAGCAGCCACTAACAAGCCTTGGAAGCTAGACGAGCCCTTCATAAGGAGGTTCCAGAAGAGGATCTACGTGCCCCTACCAGATAAGAGGACTAGGAGGAAGATACTGGAGCTATACACGGCCAAGATAAAACTAGCCCCAGACGTTGACCTGGATAGGCTGGCAGAGGTCCTAGAGGGCTACACTGGCAGCGATATAACTGACATTGTAAGGGAAGCCTACATGAGGACCGTAAGGGAGCTATTCCAGAAAGGCGATCCCCAGGGAGACCCTAGGCCCGTATCGATGAGAGACTTCATGGAAGTCATAAAGAGTAGGAGGCCAAGCGTGGACCACGAAATGGTTAGGGCCTACGAAGAGTGGACTAGAAGGTTCGGCGCAGTCTAAGAGGCTAAAGCTTAAAGCCCTTGAAGAGGGAATACCCAACTACGGCCCGGCCCGGCCATAGCGGCCGGGTAACACCCGGACTCATATCGAACCCGGAAGTTAAGCCGGCCGCGTTGGGGGCTCCGTGGGGTCCGAGAGGCCCTGCAGGGCCTCCAAGCCGGGGCCGGGCCACAACATGATCTCTTCCCAAGCCAATATTCAGGCCTGGGTGGAGATATTGTGGGCTCTCGTAGAGGGGTAAAGGAGAGTATTTTGAGGGATGTAGTCTATGCCCTCATCCAGCTTATTCCACCGGGGAGAGTTACAACGTATTCTAGCATAGCTAGGGTTTTAGGTTTAAGCCCTAGGGCCGTCGCTAGGATCCTGGCGTCTAACAGGGATCTCGTGGTAGTGCCTTGTCATAGGGTTGTGGGTAGCGGCGGGGAGCTTCGGGGTTACGTGCTAGGCGTGGATTTTAAGAGGAAGCTTTTGGAGCTTGAGGGTGTTAAGTTCGACTCTAAAGGCAGGGTTAGGAGGGAGTTTATAGTGGATGTCTGCGATATGCTAGGGTACTGTAGTTGACTTGCCTTTAGGGGGCGTAACTTATTTTAGATGTGATGTTACCCCCCTTTGGGGGAGAAGCGGGCATGACTAACAAGCAGTTGGTGAATCCATTGAAGTATCTTAGGGAGGCCGTTAAGACGAAGATCTACGTTAAGCTTAAGGACGGGAGTGAGTATGTGGGAACTCTAGTGGCTACTGATAGCACCATGAACCTTATACTCGAGGATGCTGTGGAGGTCGCTGATAACGGTAGGAGGATGGTAGCTAAGGTTGGTAAGGTCCTGATTAAGGGTAGCATGGTCGAGTTCATAAGCTTTAACCCGGAGCTAGCAGCAGAAGATGCTCTAGTAGGCTAGGACTCTAGAAATTCCTCTAAGGTCCTCCGCTCCCTCCCTGACTTGAGCAGCCCATATACCCTCTTCAGATCTATCCTCCTAAACTCTAGCCCGCTCCTCTCCAGAAGAGACCTCGCAGCATCGCTTATATCAGGGGCCGCTAGTATCCCCCTAACACCCCTCTTACCCATGTTCCTAGCCTTCTCAACATACCTGAGTAGCTGCCTTACAGCCTCCTCCCCCGCCTTAACCCTCTTAACCTCAACTATGACAGGCCTCCCCTCCGAGTCGTAGCCGTAGAGGTCGGCGTAGCCAGCCTCCCTTAGCCTCCTCTCCTTCTCCGGGAACACCAGGTCCTCCCCTAGGACCTCCCTCGGGAAGCTAGCTATGGCATTCCTGATCTCGTCCTCGCTCAGGAACATCCAGTACCCCCCCTCAACGGGGCTCTCAAAGACGGCTATGAAGCCGACTTCCCTACACCTAACCTCCAGGACCTCCCTCGGCCTCCTCCTAACGAAGGTCATCCTAACCTCTCCCTCCACACTCTCAACTCCTATGTAGCTGGTGTCTGGCTGCCAGTTGAGGGGCTTGAAGCCCTTGAGCCCGTGAACTATGACGCTCCCGTCAGCCTTGACTATGACAAGCTTATCCCCGGCTTCAGCCTCGCTAGCAGCCCTCCCCTCATACCGGGCCTCGCAGAGGCCCGCGAGCACCAGGGGCTTCTTGGAGAACACAGCCCTCCGTAGGACCTCCACAGCCTCATCCAGCCTGGGAGAACCTACTACAGTGTACCTGAGGCCCTCCCCCACAGCCGCCCCGATTTTCGGGGGTTAGGGGGAAGGGGGTTATTAGGGTTGGGAGTTTTGAGGCTTAGCCTGTTTAGGAGGGTGGCTAACGGGAATATAGTCGAGATCATGGAGCACCCCCTGGTGGAGGCTTCCATAGCCTACGCATCCCTTCTCTCAGTAGTCCTCGCTATAGTCGACATCACCTACCCCTTGACCCCCGAGGCTAGGCTAAGGCTCTACCTGGTAGACCTAGCGATAGTGTCGCTGTTGATAGCGGACTACGCTTACAGGGCTTGGAGGAGCGGGGATTGGAGGGGGTATGTCAGGTCCACCTTCTACGAGCTCCCAGCGCTGATCCCCGTTGGACTCCTAGCCCTGCTAGAGTCTTATCTCGCCGGGCTCGGAGTGCTCAGGCTTCTCAGGCTTGTAAGGGTTATCCGGCTCATACTCATAGTCTCTAGGGGTAGCAGGTTCCTCTCCATAGTAGAGTCTACTGCCGGTAGACTAAAGTTCCTCTATATCCTGGGCTTCGCAGCCATAACACTATACTTCGGAGCCCTAGCCATATACTTCGTCGAGAGCCCCATACCCGAGAGCCAGATCAAAGACTTCTCCACAGCCCTCTGGTGGGCCGTGGTAACAGCCACCACAGTAGGCTACGGCGACGTAGTCCCAGTGACCCCCCTCGGCAAGATGATAGGAGTCTTAATGATGATCGTGGGCATAGCATCACTCTCAGCCACAGTAGGCATAATAGCGACCTCGCTAGCCAAGGCGCTAGAAGAGGAAGAGGAAAACTATGAACGGCTATGCCACGAGATTAAGAGGCTAGGCGAGATGGAGAGAGACGATCTAGAGCTTCTACTACGCATGATAGAAAGGGAGTGGGAGAAGACAAAGCTCAGGAAAAAGAGGACTTAAAAACACCCAACCAGACTCCTAGGAACTCCCCACCACCAAACTCAACCTCATCCCCAATCTAGCAATATAGAGCCTACCTTCAGCACAAACCAGCAACACCGTTCACTAAACATCAATGCTGGCAACAACAAGGCCGGAGCACACCGAAACCACTATATTAAGGAAGAACCCGCAACGGTAACACCAGAGCGTAGGAAGGGAAACTAGACTCTACCAAGCATCTCACCCTCCACAGCCCTGGCCCGGGCCTCGCGCCTGCGGATAACATAGGCTAGGAGGGCTGCTAGCGGGGGGAGCGCTAGAAAGCTCTAAGAGGGATCCTAGCCCGGCAGCCGTCGAGACGCCTATGGCTGCTAGGGCGGCTGTCAGGGCCGTCAGCACGGTAGCCAAGGGAGCCGAGACAAGCATGATCGCCAGCTCCCTCCTAGTAAACGGTAGCCCGGCCTCGAGGGCTAGCCTCTCGAGGAGCCTTAAAGGCCTAGAATCCTGAATAGCGGAAGCCAGCACCAGTAAAGGCCTACGACCCCTGATTGATAGCGACGCGAGCCTCGAATACCAGGGGATTAAGAGGGCTACGCTCCTCCAGGACCTCCCCGCCCTCCTCAAGGTGACGCTCAGCGGGTCCTCCATGAAGCCCTTCATTGTGAGCCATGTAGCCGCCATGACTGCTCAGCCATCATTGTGAACTGCAGCATGAATACGGGGGTCGGGGAGTCGTAGGCTATTATGGTTGAGGCTAGGAGTAGCATGGCCGCCAGCCAGAAGGGCGTTGCCAGGGCGAGCGCCTCGGGGCTCCCTATCCTAAGCCTGAGCCTGCCTAGAGAGACTTCGTAGGGTAGGCTAGCCGCCCTCGAGTGCCAGGCCCTGTAGAGCCTGCCTAGCACTACAGAGCCTAGCAGCAAGTCCAATAGGAGGAAGCCACCCAGGACCTCCAGGGCGGCTGCCAGCCAGAAGAGGTTGACAAACAGGTCGCCGAAGTAGCCCAGAGGCAGGCCCAGGACCTCCAGCCAGGCCCACAGGCTAAGGCCCAGGAAGAATAGGCCTCCTAAACCCTCAACCAGCCTTACAGCCCTCAACCCCCAGGCCCCATATAACACTGGGGCTCCTGGGGGACGGGGCGTAGCGTTTAAAGCCTCCGGTCCACCCGGATTCTGGCTGGAATCGGGCTGGAACCGGGGGCGGGGATGATGAGCGGCTTGGGAGGCCTCAGGCCCTCCGGCCCGGGAGGCCGGATGGGCTACCTAATCCAGGCTGACCCGCCCCGCCCCTACCTCCATAGGTGTTATGTGGGGGTGATAAGGGTTTGGAGTGTAGGGGTTTCGCTAGGGTAGACACTGTAAGCGCTTCTCCCAAGGGAGAGAGGCAGGGGGCGAGTGTTAACATACCCGCTAGGATATATGAGGCGATAGGGAGGCCTAGCCTACTAACCCTCTACGTGGATGAGAGGGGCAGGCTACTACTAGAGCCTGCTAGGAAGGCCGAGGAGCCCCAAGTCCTCTCCGGGAAGTACGCTGAGGTGTGGCTCGGCAAGCTGAGGGCGAGCAAGAATCTAGCCGAGCCCGCCCTCCCTAGCCAGGTTAAAGAGGACCTAGCTGCGAGGGAGAGGGTTAGGGTAGCTCTAGCCGAGGCGGGCCTCGTAGAGAAGGGGGGTAAAAGCGAGACTATAATGATAGCTGAGGCTGCAGAGGGGGAGAGGGCCTATAGGCTACCCTTACCCCTACAACAGGCTGTTAAGGAGGTGCTCGACGCCCTAAACGTCGCCAACGAGCCAAAAATAAGAAGCAATGTTAAAGCCGTAGTGATAGATGTCGACGGCCTAAAGGTGAGAACCTACGTCATCACACAACCTTCACCCTGAGCCTCCGGAGCTCCAGCCCCTCCCCCAGGATTTTTATGGTGTACGTGCCCGGCTGTAGCTCCAGCCTAGCCCTGTATCTACCCCTCTCGTCTACCTCTGCCGAGTGCTCCCCGAGCCCCTCGACCACGACCAACACGTCCCTCACCGGCCTCCCCGTTGCGGGGTCTATGGCATACCCTGAGACTTCCACCTCTGCCACGCCTAGGTCCCTATCGACCTCTATCATGTAGTCCTCTGCCAACCCCTCGGCCCTAGGCTTGGGCCTACTCAAGCTTCTAGCCCTCAGGGCGTCTAGCAGCTCGGCCTCGAGCGATACGGGCCTGGGGTTTTGTAACGCCATTGCCAGCGCTAGGGCCGCTATGGGTAGCGGCAGCAAGAAGCCGGGGCCCAACTCTAGGGGGCCCAGGGGGAGGAGCCGGGGCTCGGTTGAGAGGCCCAGTGCCAGGCCCAGGGCCGAGGCCGCTATGGCGGCCCCGGCCCAGAAGAGGCGCCTGAGGGAAAAAACTAGGGAGCCCATAGCATACACGGGCTCGTCTAGCATGCTAAGGTCTAGCACCATGTTAGCCTCGACTAGCCTCCTAGCCATGCTACCCGCCCGCCAGGGTCTTGACTATCCAGGCAGCAGCCAGGGGGCCCCCGTAGCCCAGGAAGACTGCGAGCACGCCCCGGACCAGCCACTTAGCCCCATCCTCAGCCCCTTGCAGCATTTTGACCCCTCCCAGGCCAGCCATAGCCACGCCAGCGACGAGGGCCCCGTACTGGATAAACCCGATTAGAAGGTCTCCAGCCTGGATTGCAACGTCCGGCACCTGGAGGCCCAGCGCGTTAACAATGTCCGCGACCACACCCAACCCGGGGCTCACCCCTCCACTTAGAATGCAAAGGCCGGGGGACGGGAGGCCCTACCCCTAAGGGCTTCTATAAGGCCTAGGAGGGGGTAGGTCCTACCCTACCATATGCTTATAGAGGTCTAAGCTCTGGAAGTGTGCCTTAGGGCTGCGTCATGCCCTTAGCAGGCCGGGGGTAGGTCCTACGCTGGCTTAGGGGCACTTGTATAGGAGGAGGGCGTAGACTGTGGGGTCTTCTACCGTGAGGGTAGCCACGTCGCCCTGAGCCCTTGATACACTAGCCGAGGCCTGGAGGAGGCCTGAATCCAGGGCTCCCTCCCCCCACGTTAGGGTGAGGGACTGCGTGTCGTACCTAACAATTCCTCCCCCATAGTCAACGCCCACCAGGCTATACCCTGGGCCGGGCCTCACAGCCACAGTAACCTTTAGGGCGGCCTGGGCCGTGTGGGTTGTGCTGGTGGCGTCTGCATAGGCTGTAGCCTCGATGGTAATACTATCAACCGCTAGGCCCTGGGGAAGGCTCACAGAGCCCCCTCCACTATATATCACCTGGGCGAAGGCGGAGGGCCCCCCACTGCTATCGCTCACGCCATCCACAGAGGCGGAGGCCGTTGCGGAGCCAAATAGGGCTGTAGCAGCGGCTGAAGCATCAACGGTAAACGTGAACTGGGCTGTCAGCGGGTTCACATCCCGGAGCCAGTATGTCGAGAGGCTACAGATGGCTGGCTCGTAGAACCCGTTCTGGATTAGCCACAGCTCAAGCTTGCCAAGCTGGCTCAGACCCCCAGCCCCGCCCGGGGGAGAGGGCTCGCCTGGGATGTCGAGTATGAAGTCCCCGCCCGTGTACTCGGGGCTCCACCTGAAGACGTTGCCCCTCTCTGTCACGACCGCCACGTCGAGCCTAGCTTGGCTTGGGGCCTGGGGGAGGAGAGTCACGTTGAAGGGTTGGCCGGGCTCGACTATGAAGGGGCCTGGTATCACGTCTACCGTCCCTGCATCCAAGTCCCTCACGACTATGTACTTGACTACACTCCTCTCATTAGAAAGCAACTCAGCGCCCACGCCACCATCAACAACCGGTATAACCTCAACCCTCTCCCGAGCCCTCGCAGCCTCCAGTGCTGTTTGAGCCGCGAGCCCTAGGAGTATGAGTGCCAGGATTATGAAGGCGGGTAGGGCCGCTAGAGCGCCGACAATCGTGGAGACGCCCCTCCTACTCAAGGCTCCTCACCTGAGGTAGGGTAGGGCCTCGGCCTCAGGCAGGACCACAAGGCTGCCGGCGCAGGCCCTAGACGCCTGGATGAAAGTGTTCGAGGCCTCATCGTATACTAGCAGGTTGGGGGATTCCACGCAGCCCTCAGCCACGTAGAATATGGCCGTGCCGGCCTGGGGGTCATACGCGGTAACGTAGACCAGGACTGGCTCCGGCTCGGGCCTGAGAGCCTCGACCCCGGACTCGAGGTTGACGTAGAGTAGCCCGGCCCCCGCCAGGGTGAGAAAAAGGAGGCCCAGGGCCGAGAGGACCTTGCTCGGCATTGCGGGTCACGTGGTGAAGCTGAAGGCCACCTCCTTGGCCACGCCGCCTTCCTGGTAGGTTACGACTATCGTGTGGGCTCCGGGGCCTAGGCCCTGGGGCGCAGGTATCACCTCCCTCAGCACCCCCCCGGGCTCCAGGGTCTTCCC
>WAKF01000052.1 GCA_015523465.1 Aeropyrum sp. | reverse complement strand
ACCATAAAAGAGGCTCTCGAAGCCTCAGAAGCTTATGGCATAGCGGTCTACGTAGACCTAATCCTCTCAAGGAACCCTATAGAATCTGCTAGAAGAGCCTTAGGCCTTGGAAGCCACGTGATACTCCTCCACATAGGCGTTGACGCCCAGAAAGCCCTAGGCCTCACCGCCTACGAGCTCCGAGGCCTCGTTAAGAAGCTTAGCGAGGAGGGAGCAACTGTAGCTGTAGCCGGAGGCATAAAGCCTCGAGAGGCTGGGGTTCTCATCGATTCTGGAGCCTCCATAGTCATTATCGGCGGAGCTATAACCAGGGCGGGAGACCCTCGCTCGGCGGCCCTCAAAGCCCTAGAAGCTCTAGATGATGCTGGAGCACGCTGCAAGGGGTAAGTAGACGTTAGGATATTTGAGTCTTCTATGGCTGTGAGGGGCTCAACCCTTTCCCTATCTTACTGCCAGCCAGATAGCAGCCCAGCGGGAACAATACTGGAATTATTATCGACGCCGCTATTAGTATGGACTCTATCATAGCATCCTCGCCAGCGAGACCTGCAACCCTGTTAACACCCATAGCAAATAGAACTAGTCCCGCAATGATTGTAACTAATGCTATGACGAGGCCAATAAAACCTAGTAGGGGCGCCGCTACAATAGCTATGAATATTAACGGCCCCGACGCAATCAAAGCCGCAGAGCCGTATATCAGCGGCGATATGGACTGCTCAACCTTCACAAGCTCCTCTCCCGAGAGGAGGACGCCGTAGAGCTGGAAGGCCCAGACAAGCCACGAAACAATTGATATACCAAGCCCCAGCGTTTCATAGCCAGCTAATACTAGAATTGGAGAGGCCTGTAAGGCTAAAGATGCTAGAGCCAGCCTTTTCAAGGCTTTAGATAGGTATTTAAGCTGTGCATATACCACGTCCTCGCCCTCAAGACCCACAGCCGCCCCCGCTACTTGCGTATATATAGCGAGTATATAGCGAGTCTAGCCCTGATATCCCTCATACGATAGGGAAGCAGTCTTAACATTGTCACCATGAAGCTTAAAGTTACAGACGCTTTTCAATTATGTACTGATTTAGCGGAGGACATTGATTATGCTAGGGATCCACCTAGATTTGGGGATGATTGAGATTGCCGGGGTCTAGCTCGGTCATAGTGAAGCTACGCCTTCCTCGTAGCGTTGCTGAGAGGCTTGAACGTGAGGCTAAACTGGCTGGTCTGAGCCTAGAGGAGTACCTGCTAGACCAAGCCCTCCAGGGAGTCGACCCTCCGGAGAGGGCTAGGGCTTATATCGAGGCTGCAGAGGACCTTCTAGCCCAGTCTCTCGAAGAGGCCCGAAAGGGTAATGTTAGACAGGCTGCAGAGAAGCTTTGGGGAGCCGCAGCTTTAGCTGTTAAAGCCTACGCTGCCTGGAGGGAAGGACGGAGGCTAGCCAGCCACGTAGAGCTTTGGGAGTTTAAGAGGGTTATGGAGAGGGAGCTGGGAGCGTGGGTTAGGGATTCCTGGGCTAGCGCTGTAGAGATGCGCATTTGCTTCTACGAGGCTTGGTGTAGTGGGGAGGATGTTGAGGGGGCCTTGGTGAGGGTTAAGAAGCTTGTGGAGGAGGTTAAGGGTAAAGTGTCAGGCGGGCTTTGAGCCTCGATGCTATCCTGCGGCCCCTAGGGTTTTCTCTCACACTTTTATGCATAGTTTGAAGGCGTTATCTAGGTATGATGCTATTCTTGGCGTCGTCGATGCTATCCTAGCTATCGCCGCGTCGGAGATCTTGGGCTCCGAGGCTATAGGGAGCGGGAGCCAAAGCACCCTCCTAGAAGGCCTGGGGTCTAGGCTAAGTAATTCCCTGGCGAGGGCTGAGGCCCTGGTAAGTTCTACGGGGTCCGGGTAGGACCTGGAGCCCCTCAAAGCCCAGGGTAGTATGAGGGTTAGGGCTCCCGGAGGCCTCGCAGGGATCCTGGCACCAGCTATCCTGCGCAGGTCCTCCAACTGTCTTTCAGGGTCTACTAGCTGCTTCAGGACGCAAGGCCCCTGAGCCTCCTCTAAGAGGCCCTCGACACGCCTAGCTAATAGTACCTTTCGAGCCTCGAGAAGCCCTTCTAGCTTAGCCCATAGGTGGGCTTCTAGCGCTATAGCGCCTCGGCGAGTGTCGAAGATGTTGTATGGTAGCCAGAGGGCTCTATTCAAACCCTGGCGCCCCTCCTCCGTGCCTCATCTATGAGGAACCTGTAGACAGTGCCCCAGACCTTTCCGTCCCTCCTAATCTTGTTCTCGAAGTTGTTGATAGCCATCCACTCTTCGAGGGCCTTGGCAGTCGCCTCGTCAGCCCTCCCCGTTATGGGGCCCTTGTAGAAGCCCAGCGCTGCTAGCGCCTTCTGGATAGCCTCCGCCACGCTGGGGTCTGAGAGTTCTACTACATCGTTAGGGTCCTCCCTCTCTAGTATCGTTATCTCCCATATCCTGAAGAGCCTTTTAAGCTCCTCAACGGGCTCTTCATGATCATCAACTCTCAAGTCAACATA
>WAKF01000051.1 GCA_015523465.1 Aeropyrum sp. | reverse complement strand
CTATTATAATATAATAGTGGTTCTCATAGAAAACGTATTACTAGACCGTATTACTTGAAGGCATAATTGGGTTATATCTCCCACGCCCCCCTACTACACAGCCCAACGTAAATACTATGATGGTGAAGCATTATGGCTGAGAGCCCCAATATAGAGGTTAAGGTTAGGAAGTTCTTAGTAGAGGCTCTGGAGGACCTAGTTAGAGATATAATAGAAATAGACTTTCGCCTTTCCGCAGATGGTAAACTCGATGAAGTGGAGAAGGCTGTGCTGAAGGCGTATAGGAGTGTGCTTGTCGAAGAGATAGTATCAATACTGGCATACCTTGATGGCGATGCTAGTAAAGCGCCTCAAGCCATAGGCGAAGGTGTCAAAGCTCCCGCCTAAATATTTAAAGTTTCCCTCCACTACACTACAAGTGGATTATAGAGCCAAGTTGAGAGTCTATTCTGATTAATGAAGTTCTCCTTCAAATCTATTAATGCATCGAATCTCACGGTTAACCCACCCCTTGGGTAAGGACGTATTTTAAATAGAAATTTTCACGCTATACTTAAATGGGGATGTAACATGGCCCAGAAGACCCTAACTACAAAGACTACCCTAAGGGAGGATCTGGTTAGGCGTGTCAGGGAGAAGGTTTTAGTCGAGTTTGAAAAGATGAAGACGATTATAGAGGATGGCGATATAAGCGTTTATACAGCGCTTTCTGACGATGACGTCATAAAACTCGTATTACTCGCTCTAGACGAGGCTAAACAGCCTGTATCGTGGCGTGAACTTAAAAAGATATTCTTTGGCATAGTAGGTGAGGACCGACTCAGGAAAATACTTAGCAGCCTTAAGGCTCGTAATATGATAGCAGAGCTAACACATACAAGATATAGCCTACCCCAGCATGTCCCGGACGAGGAGATGGATAAGATAAAGAATCCAGGAATACTACCTATAATAGAGAAGCTCAAGCTAGCAAAGAAAGGCATCAAGGTAGAAGAGGTAATCCAGTAAAACGTCCATTAACTGGTCCACACTAGACGATAATATTCTACTCCTTTTTAACTCTATAAACTTATTGCCTTAAGCCTCAACCCCTTATAGCGGGGGCTATGAGCTCCGCTGGGTGACCGCGAGCCTTGTCTAAGGCAATGAGCGTTTCACGGACCGTGCGAGCCCTCCCCTAATATTTCAGGTTTAAAGAGTGGTCGAGTAACCAGGGTGCTCTGCTGTGGGTGATGTAGACCTAGAGAAACTTGTTAAGGGCTATGCACTAAGAGATGCTGTGAGGCATGGAGGAAAAGCTAGTCTAGGTAGTGTTATGTCCATGCTACTGGGAGACCATCCAGAGTTAAGGCCTAAAGCTAGAACTATTGTTAATATTGCTAGAAAGGTTATAGCTGAGGTTAATAACCTCTCCCTAGAGAGGCAGAAAGCCATACTTGAAACTGAATACCCGCACCTAGCAGGTGAGACTCCTAAGAGGGGAGCTAAGAAAGAGGAAGAGCTTAAGCTGCCTCCCCTGCCTAATGCAGTTAAAGGTAAAGTCAGGCTAAGATTCGCTCCTAACCCAGACTTCCTAATTCATATAGGCAATGCAAGGCCTGCGATCGTTAATGATGAATACGCTAAAATGTACCGGGGAGTTCATATACTCAGGTTTGAGGATACCGACCCCCGGACTAAGAGGCCTATGAAGGAGGCTTATACTCTCATAAAAGAGGACCTTAAGTGGCTGGGCGTTAAATGGCACGAAGAGTATATCCAGAGCTTAAGGATGGAGCTGTTCTATAACATAGCTCGTATCATGTTGGAGAAGGGGTGTGCCTATGTTGACACTTGCGGTGAAGAAGGCAAGGAATTACTGGCAAAGGGGAGTTATTGTAAAACGCGTGACGAGCCACCAGAAACTAACTTAGAGCTGTTCGAAAGGATGCTCTCTGGGGAGTTTGGAGAGGGAGAGGCTGCAGTAAGGATTAAGACGGACCCGAAGCATCCCAACCCAAGCTTGAGAGATTGGGTGGCCCTCCGGATAATAGACACCGAAAGGTACCCTCACCCTCTCACTGGCAGCAAATATATAGTGTGGCCCACATACAACTTTGCAGTTAGCGTTGACGATCATCACATGAAGGTAACTCACGTGCTTAGGGGCAAAGAGCACCAGCTAAACACTGAAAAGCAGCTATACGTCTACAGATGCATGGGGTGGGAGCCTCCAGTCTTTATCCATTTCGGGAGGCTGAAGCTTGAGGGTTTCATATTAAGTAAGAGCAGGATCAAGGAGCTTATAGAAAAGAATCCTGGCAAGTTCTTAGGATACGATGATCCCCGATTCGGCTTAATAGCTAGCCTTAGGAGGCGCGGTGTCTTACCCGAAGCGATAAGGGAGGTTATACTCTCTGTGGGCATAAAACCTAACGACGCTACTATAAGCTGGGCTAACCTAGCATCAGTTAATAGAAGGCTCCTCGATAGGAGAGCTGATAGGATCATGTTTGTTTGGGAACCATCAAGATTTATAGTTAAAGGTGTAGGAGGCTGTATTCACGCCGAGATACCATATCATCCCGAGAGGCCTGAGAAGAGAGCTATTAAGGTCTGTGACGGCGATAGGGTACTATTAAACACTTTTGACGCCAAAGGCCGAATAAGGCTGATGGGGCTCGCCAACTTTGAAGTTAAGGAAGAAGAACTTGTATTTACCGGAAGGTCCCTCGAAGAGGCTAGGCGGCTCAGCATGCCTATAGTCCAATGGGTTAAGGAAAGTGAGGGTATACCGGTAACCGTTCTAGAGCCTGAAGGGCTCGAGCTGAAGAAGGTTGAGGGTTACGCTGAGAAGGAACTCTCGAAGTACCCGATAGATTCTAGGTTGCAGTTTATCCGCTATGGCTTCGTTAGGGTGGATTCTATAGGAGACGGTGGAGAATACACGGCCATATTAGCCCACAGGTAACACCGAGGAGTACCCCAGGCAAACTTTTAAATCTTCTGGAGAGCCCCTTTTGCCACTTGGCGAGGCGAGATGTCGCGCCAATGGGGTTAACCCGATTCGACTTATCCCCTAACGACGTACCCACTTCCTGGTACAACATCCTTCCCGACCTGCCAGAGCCTGTTCCCCCGCCCCTAGACCCTAAGACTGGGAAGCCCGTCGATCCTAACGTCTTGACAAGACTCTTCGCCAAGGCTTTAGTGCAACAGGAAATCTCTATGGAACCCTATATCCAGATCCCCCCTGAAGTTAGGAAAGCATTAATAGAGTTTGGTAGGAGGCCTACGCCCCTCTTCAGAGCGGTTAACTTAGAGAGGTACCTTAACACGCCCGCCGAAATATATTATAAATATGAGGGCGTCACGCCTACCGGTAGCCATAAGATCAATACAGCTCTGGCACAGGCCTACTATAACAAGTCCGAGGGGATAGAGAGGCTGGTAACTGAGACGGGCGCCGGCCAGTGGGGCTCGGCCCTTGCTGCTGCTGGCGCTTACTTTAGTATTAAGGTTAGAGTCTATATGACTAGGAGTAGTTACAAGCAGAAGCCTTATAGGAGAACTCTCATGGAGCTATTTGGGGCTGAGGTCTATCCAAGCCCGAGCGATAGGACCTCGGTAGGCCGTAGATTCCTTAAAGAGGACCCTGAGCACCCGGGGAGCTTGGGGATAGCAATTAGCGAGGCTATAGAGGATGTCTTGGGCGACGAGAAGGCTAGGTATAGTCTAGGCAGCGTTCTAAACCACGTACTACTACACCAGACAGTAGTGGGTCTTGAAGCTAGAAAGCAGCTTGAAGAAGCTGGAGTTTACCCGGACATTATGATAGGAGCTGTCGGGGGAGGTAGCAACTTTGCAGGGTTCACGTACCCATTTATAAGGGATAGGTTAAAGGGCTCTTCGAACACCAGATTCATAGCTGTAGAGCCTAAAGCCAGCCCCTCTATGACTAGAGGCGTCTATACCTATGATTACGGTGATACTGCGGGGCTCACGCCACTCATTAAAATGCACACTGTAGGCCACGAGTACAAGGTGCCTCCTATCCATGCTGCAGGACTGCGATATCACGGGATAGCGCCTACTCTTAGCATCTTAATAAACCACAAGATAGTGGAGCCCATAGCTTACCACCAGACAGAGGTCTTCGCAGCCGCCTCACTCTTCACGAAGCTAGAGGGGATAGTACCGGCCCCTGAAAGCGCCCACGCAGTAAAAGCTGCTATTGATCTAGCCCTTAAAGCTAAGGAGGAGGGTAAGCGGGTTGTAATCGCATTCAACCTCAGCGGTCACGGATTCCTAGACCTTCAGGGTTACAGGGAGTACCTTGATGGGGCCCTTGAGGACTATGAACCCCGGGACCTCCCAATATATAGGTCAAAGCCTGGTTAGAGAAGGCTATGATATCCTAGCGAGTCTAAGACCCCTCAATCAACAATTATATTTAACTCTAGACTCCCTCCCGTTTAGCTGGCTGGTGTAAGAGATGGCGTTTAAGACGAGTCTTGCATCAGTTATGGGTGTTCTCTTAGTTATCGCAGGATTAGCGATGCTCTTAGTCGTTTTTGCTCAGGCCTTCAAAGAGGCGCAGCAGTTCACCTTAAACCTTCAGGTTGAAGGAGGGCTAGTAGACATCTTAACCGAGAACAGCAGGCTACTTATAGAGATGTTAGTCAAGGTTGCATTCCTGGCTGTAGCCCTCGCTGCAGGCTCTATAGTGCTTGGTAGGGGTGTAGACGCTTTAAAGGGGTGCCCTGAGAAGAGGTGAGATTATAGCCTTGATATCGCTTAACAAACTTACCCTCCTTGTAGGCCTAATTCTATCCATATTCGTAGCAGCTCCGCTCTACACATTCCTTAGCGGCTTAGAAGATGGGTTTAACGTTGAAGTTGAGTCTATAGACGAAGAGTTGAGGATAACACTATATTACAACATAGAGATACCCCTGACCGAGGTTAAACTCGTAGTTAAAGCTGGAGACCGCATCTATGAAGCGAGCGCTAAAAAGTTATATGAAGGAGATACTCTATCGCTCCAGATTCCCTTCAAAGCAGCCGAGTCTTTAGAGTATATTAGGTTTGAAGGGTCCATTGCAGGGCTATACAAAGTATCGTTGACCCTGAGGGGGGTGACTGGTGGCTAGTACTGAAGGCTTAGTAGGAAAGTGGGGTTTAAGAGTAATATTCTCTATTATACTAGGCTTCATAGATGCTGCATTCTTCTACGTAGCGTTCGGAGTGCTACTTCCCTCTATCATAGAACAGCTTTACATGCAACTAGGTCTTACCCCCCCTCCGACTCCAGCCCCAGGAAGTAGGATATTGCTTATCACGGCAATAACAGGGGTATTCATAATGGCGCGAATACTTGCAGGCACTCCTCTCTCACCGGTCTTCAGGACCGCTGGCATCTTACTTTCACTAAACCTAGCCATAGCAGCTAGCGGGGGAGAACTAGCCATTAGCGTCTCAGGGATCGACGTTGGAGAGGGGGTTCAACTAGACTTCCAGCTAGATTTGACACCCCTCTACGCAGGGATTATACTCTTTATCGTGTTCCCCAGCATTTTAGGATCATTCATAGACTACTACCTAGGGGAGGCCTCACGCTAAGCATGGTGGGAGCCTTGAGCGAGAGAGGTAGAATGAGGCTTGAAGCGGGGGCTAGCCTTGCACTAGCTCTAGTCCTAGCAGCAGCTAGCTTATACTTCTTTGCAAACTCTATGACTCTCATAACACAGGATGAGCCTCGAGTTGCTGCTAGTATCATGGCAGCCGTTATAGGCATAGTGCTGCTATCAGCCTCAGTTACACTCATTAGAACCTGGGTTATAGCCAGGGCTTATGAGGAGAGGGAAAAGGGGTGATGCAAGTCTGCCGCTACTGAGCCCCTCCGGGGCTGTGAAGAACGAACCCCTGACTGACTCGTCTCTAGTCTTTGTACACGCCGTTTAGGGACTTCCTATGAAGTATATCCGACGATCTAGCGAGAGCCAGGCTAGAACCTTGTAGGGTCCTTAGGATCAACATTCCACCCCAGTAGCCGGCTAGTACCATCTTAGAGCCAGCTAGCCTCGATGACTCCACCGGTGAAATCCCTAGAGGAGCCTCTGGGGGCTTGATTCTCATCAGCTTGCCATGCCACTCTACGCCTAGAAGCCTGGAAGCCCTCTCGGCGGCAGCTTCAAGCTCTACTAGAGCTTTGCTCAAACCCCAGGTGCCAAGTCCTGTCTTCCTGGTGTGCTGCCTAGCTATACCCTCCCTAGCTATAATCATTTCAGCCTTCCTAGCCTCGTAGAGACGGTCGAAAACTGTAAGCTCAGTGGCAGCTAAGTGAGGCTGCTCAGCAAGCCTCTCCAGCAGCCGGTGCTTTCTAGTAACACCTACCTTTACGTTAATCGAAGCCTTAGAGGGCCACCAGGCTAGGTAGATGATATACTCGTTTCTAACCTCCCTATCAACAGCTTTACAGTACTCTAGGCTCGAAAAGCCCCCTCCCATGCAAGCTTCGTAGAGAGCCCTAAGACTCCTTTTATGCTGCCGACAATACCCCCCTGAAGCTGGTGCGGGACAATAGAGGCGCCTTCTAGGGTCGTCACCGCCCTCCAGAGGGCCGTTATGCCATCTACACACCGGTTCCCAAGGTAGTAGGGAGAAGTTTAGAAGCGAGCCTTTAGGAGCCAATGTCACCTCTGCGGAGGGAGGTTCTTGGTATAGGATCCCTTCAAGATCTATATTGTACTCTTCTACCGTGTAGGACCTAGGCCCTCCTATAGTATAAGCCTCGGCCCTCCTTGCCCCGGATAGCTCCAACCTTACTAGAGGTTTGCGTGGCGCTAAACGGCCCAAGCTAGATCACCGAGGGGCCTAACAAGGTAATTTTGCCTTTAACATCCAAGATAGCGGTGTTACCCGCCGACAGCTATTTTAGCCGTGTCGTCTCTCCCCTCATACAACCTTATTAGAGCTTCTAGAGGTATAGGGTGAAGGCCTGTAGAGTACCTTAGCTCGTAGACCGCCTCGTAAGAAGCCCTTTCGACAAGCCAGAAGAGTAGGGGAACTCCGAGGTCCCCAGGCCCCTTCTCCTCCCTATAGCTGGTTAATACCGTCTTGACTACAGAATCGAGCCAGTGCGACAGGATTCGAGGAGCTTGGGCTGCAGCCTCCCAGGCGTCGACCCCCCGAGCAGCCATGTAAGCTAATGCCCTGGCATAGTCTATACTCCTAGCAAGTGCTGCTAAATCCCTCTCGGGGGGTTCAAGCTCCATAGGATTGCCAGGCTCCTTAGAGGGCTCACCTTCGAAATCCGTGAATACCAGCCTCCCCCCAGACTGCCTGTATACTTGGTATAGATGCATGTCACCATGAATCAGAGCCATAGGCCTCCCTTCTAGAAGACGTATCCACTCTTTACTAGACTTTACAGCCAGCTCCTCCAAAGCGTCTGAAGCCTCACCAACCACTATAGACTCGTCCCCGGCAATCGTTGATGCATAATTCTTTAAAATCCTAGCCCTAACCCTTAGCCTCTCAATCCATCTCTCCACATCAACCCTACTTGCAGGCCTCGGCGTGCACCAGGCTTCATGGCACTCCATAGCAGCCCTGTGTAGAAAGGCTAGGGCCCTACCAATGTAGAGAGCCTCAGGGGGCACTATAGCCTTTGTAGAGTTAACGCTTAGCCTAGCTGACTCGACGAACACGTGGGCTAGCGGCTCCCCCCCAACACTCTCAGTAACAACAATATAATCACTATCCTCCAAATACACGCTACAGACAAGCCTAGGCACCAGAACTAGAGGCTTCCTAGAAAAGTACTCGAGGACAAGGCTTTCCCTCCTATGCCCTCCCAGCCTCCTAAACACCTTAACAAGCAGCTTCCCATAGGGCGGCGCTAGAGCCTCGTAAGTGTCGCCCCGGGGCCCGGACCCCAGCCTCTCCACTGAGAGGACCCTTGGAGGGGGTGACAGGCACTTAACCTCTAACCCCTCGACGCCCTTCGAGAGTAGAGACTCTAGGAGGGCCGGATCCTCCTCTGCGGGCCTTCCATCCCTAGAGTAGACGCCTACTACTCTCTCGCCACAGTCTCCCTCCACAAGGTAGAAGTCACCCTTGCTTTTACACTTGAAATCCCTACAGTCCCATGCCCAAGGCGACTTTAAAACCCTCTCTATAACCGCTTTACACCCTTCTAGGCTCAACCTTTGTAGCCCCCCATCACCTTAGCTTCATTAGCCGTAGTCTTAAGATAGACTTGGAGGTCGTGTGGATGTATGCTCTCCAGGCTTTCAACCTCAACTTCTACAATGCTGTCGCCAGGTAATCCACTTATCATCGAGATCCTGTAAGCAGCCTCTCTAGCCACGTCCTCAGCAAACATAGGCCGTTTCTGAGCTTCCAACACTAACCTTGCCTCGTCAACCCTCTTAAGAAGACTTATTGAAGGGGCTGAGAGACTCGAGAATAGCGCTTTAGCTACCTCCTCTATCCTAACCATAACCCTATTAGTCGTCACTCTACCCCTAACTCTAACTCTCTGCATATGGCTAGGCGCCTTCCACGAATCACCTTCACCTAAGCCCAGAATACCCGCTATAGTCCTCTGAGCGCTAGGGCACACTGTTAACCCTGTAACCCCGACCTCAACAGTCCACAGCTCATAGGACCTACCCATCTCCACTGAGACTCTAGCATCAACAGGCTCAACGCTATCAAACCCAAGGCTTGAGAGAGATACGTAGTAGGTAGTAGAGGCTGATGCGAAGGACCTGCTAGCATAGGGATGCTTAGCCAGTAGCTGCTTGGCAACCCTCCTTAGAAGTGCTTCGAGGCTCCAGGGCTTATACCCAGATAGCACCTCCTCTAGAGCCTCTATACTCCTAGAAAGGTGTACTCCCCGTCTCCTCTCGTACACGTCAACGTATAACTCAATCTTTAGGTCTAAATGTTGGAGGCCTAAGGGCGTATCTATCATAACCCTCCTTCTGACACCGCGAAAACCCACCCTCTCAATATAGATTTTCCTCGATGGCTCTAAGTCCTGGATTTCCACCTACCTAACACCTCCAAGCTTATCTCTGAAGCCGCCACAGGATACTCTAGACCGTAGGCCTCTAGAACCTCTGGTCTAACCTCGCCTATCCACCCAAGAACCTCGCCCTCTATCTTGAGCGTTGAGGTCCTACCCTCCATTAGCATCGGGTGCCTTCCAGGCTCTGCCTTGAACCTTACCCCCAGGATCTCTAGTATACTGTAAACGGGGGCTTGAACGTCTTCGAAGCTGGCCTCCTCATCTAGTACTATGAACCCCGCCCTAAGCTCGTCGCGAGGCTCCCCCTCCTCAAGGTAGACCACGTGACCTACTTCGAATAGCTTGATGGGCTTCCTCCTATGCTGGTTGAACGCTGCAGCCTGCAGCAGAGTCACTAGTATGCTAGGCCTTAGAACGCTATACTCAACTTGAACAGGGTTCAAAACCTCCACAGCTACAGGCTTAAAGCCTGCAGACTCCACGTAATGGGGACTCGTCAACATGAGCTGCATGACCTCCGTAAAGCTTAGCCCTACAGCTAGCTCTCTAACAGCCCTAGCCACCCTATGCTCCCAGAGGATCTCTCCTCCATGCCTTTTACCCGGCCACCCAGAGACTATCTTATCATAGCCTATAGCTATAGCCATGTCCTCGTATAGATCGACAGGCCCCATAACGTCAACCCTAAAAGGCGGTACTAGGACCTCCAGCTCATCATCTCGAGCGCGCTCAACCTTAAACCTCATAGACTCTAGCAGCTTAGCCGCCTCATCAGACGTTAACCTTACTCCCAGCCATTTAGTGGCGTCCTCGAGGTTCACAGTAATCCTTTTCTCTGTTAAGAGGGGAGTCTCGCTCCAGGGAGTGTTACCTTCTAGCCTCACTTTCCCTATGTATGCGCCTTCCCTTTCCCCCAAGGCCGTCACTATTATATCGAGGGTCTGAGCTACAACTTTAGGATTGGTACCCGTAACATCTATAAATAAACTTCTAGTACCCGGCTCAACTCTCGTCACATCTGAGTTGACTACAGGCGGGGCTGCTATTATAGTATCGCCCGAATACAAAAAGGGATGGGAGCCTCGCTCCCTGTCTACAGATATGCTACCATACTTCTCACCCCTCTCGTCAACCAGCATGAACTCAGAGAACTTCATGGGGCTCGGGTAGTCTAAGGGCGTAAACACTGTATCCAAGGGTGCTACTCTATAGTAAAGCTGCTTGGAAGGGAGCTTCTCCAGGTCGTGGAAGCCTATAGCCGCCTTAATCCTCCTCCTTCCGAGTGTATCATGCAGTTTTTCCTGGAACTGTATAAGCTCCTCTAGAAACACGTCATCCACATTTACATTGTATACTACAGCAGCAGCTATATAAGGCCTCTGAGGGACCTCCTCAACTCTGAGAGCTAACCCGCTATCAACGACTCTAGGAGGCTTCCAGCCAGCTTCCCTCCCCAAAAGCCCTTTAACCGCCCTTGCAACACCCTCTCCAATGTACATGTCAGGCCTGTCAGGGTTTACCTCGACTTCAATGTACTCTCCGTCATCCGAGACCTCAGTCTCACACTTAAGCCTGAATAACGCTTCCTCCAGATCCTCCAGCTCAAGACCAGTAAGCTTCCTTAGCCTCTCAACCCTAAACCTCAAGACGGGCAACTAGAACCCCCTCCAAGCCCCTCCGCCACCTAGCCTTTCAGTTGATTTACGCTCCCCTCCACCCCCTAATAATCAATGCCCCTTAAAGCTAGACCCTTTCAAGGCCTTGAAAGCTGGCGGAACAGGATTTAGGCTGGCTATTGCAGCCGCCTCGACTAGAAGGGCTGAAAGGACTAGGATCCACGAGTAGCTTGGCTCTAGGGGGCGAAGTGCCGAAGCTAGCGCCAGAAAGGCTGGAGTAGGATATGGCCAGAACCTTCTTCTAACCGTGAAAGGCACTTCGCCCCCCCTAACTAGCACGTGCATGAATGCGTGGGGCGCGGCAAAGCCTAGAAGGGCTACGTGTGCTAGGGTGACGTAATCTAACCTCCCTGATACCGTTATAGCTGCTAGACCACCTACTACACCCACACCCGCTGATATATGGGTCGCTGCCACAAACCCGGGAGCGCCTAGAGAGAACAGCCTTCCTAGGGCCCCCGCTATCATCACAGCTAAGTATGCTACAGAGCAGGCTAGCGCCAGCTCTAGGGCGGCGCTAACGCCTAATGGTGGGGCTGCTAGAGGTGATAGAGCAGCCGGGATAGAGGCTGACTGTGCTAAGACTCTAACTCTAGGCTCTAGCCTGTAAACGCTCCCTACTGTAACGGGGCTAAACACGATTGCTATGGGCAACGTGAAACCCCCTGCAAGTAGAGACGCTAGGACCTCGACTCCGCCCCCCTCGATTAGAGCTACTATAGACGCAGCCGTTCCCCCCAGAGCTGGCACCGGGACTAGGCGCTTGAAGTCTCTCTTAGCTAGCCTGGGCCTGCGAGCCTGGATGCTGGTATAGGCTAGCATCGAGAGAGTTGAAGTTAGTGTTAGGGCCGGAGCCAGCCTAGCCTCTAAGAGGGCTGCTAAGGGGGCTAGTAGGGAGGCTATGATAGCAGTGCACGCCAGCAGCCCCTCTAGCCCCCTCCTAGGCTCGCCGCTAGCTAGGGACGTGGAGAGGCTGAGGTAGACTAGCCCGGGGAACGTGAAACCCCCTGCAAGTCCTGCCAGGGCTACGTGGATCCCAGGGCTCCAGGGGGCGATAGCTATGCCTGTAGTGAAGGCTAGGGCTGCTAGCCCCATGCCGACGGCTGCAACGCCGCCTACATAGCATGAAGGGGCTCGAGAAGACAAGGCTTCACCTCAAGTGTAGCCGCATAGCCCTTATCTCATCTGCATCCCTAGTATACAGCTTCCTTATGTCGCTCACCCCGTAGAAGGCCATCGCCAGCCTCTCTATACCGAAGCCCCAAGCCCCCACGGGATAGTCTACTCCGAGGCTCTCCAGGACCTCTGGGCGGAACATGCCAGCGCCGAAGAGTTCAAGCCACCTGCCGTTGGGTAGTCTAACGTAGCCCTCAACGCTGGGCTCTGTGAAGGGGAAATAGGCTGGTTTGAACCTAAGCTTGAGCCCTAGCATCCCAGCAATCTCTTCCAGCCTACCCAGAAGGTCCCTGAAGCTATAATTATAGTCGCCCTCAATCCCGTCTAGCTGGTGGAACTCGGGCAGCCTCGTAGGACCTACGGCATCACTCCTAAACACTTTACCCAGAGTGAATACCCTCACCGGCGGCCTAGGCTTCGACGCCAACACTCTAGCAGAGACTGCGGTAGTCTGACTCCTCAGTATATACCTAGCCGCTACCCTCTCGTCCCACTTATACCCCCACCCCCTCTCGTGAACCCTCCTAACCCTAACCACCACGTCTGAATAGGGGCTCAGGCTAGCATACCTAGGCTCCTTAACCCAGAGGCTATCATGAATCTCCCTAGCCGGGTGATCCTGGGCCTGGAATAGCGCGTCGAAGTTAAACAACTCTATCTCGACCAGAGGGCCCCGCGCCTCCCTGAATCCCAACTCCCTCATTATATCCCTAAGCATCTCAATGAACTCCTGGAGGAAATGCTTCCTGGCGGGGAGGACCCTCGGAGGCATGGCTGTAACGTTGTACGGCCTAAACTTAACCCTCCTCCACTCACCACTCCTAATCATCTCAGCCGTAAGCCGGGAAACCTCTGGCTCCACGTTTTCAAGGATCCTCCTAGGATCCCCGAGAACCCTCAAGTACAACCGCTTCCTTCTAACCCTCTTCACAAGCCCCCTCCTCAGGGCCTCCTCAACCCAAACCCCTCCAACACTCTCCTTCAACTCGCCAGAAGCAACACCCTTAAGCAAGCTTAGGAGCCCCTCAACCCTCCTAGAAGCCTCTCCAGGATCCACGAGGAGCTTGACACGGCCCCCAGAGACCTCGACAAAGCCTCTGCGAACGGCTTGCCCCAACGCGACTCCAGCCTCACCGCCCAACGCCCCCCTCACTTCGTCAACACTAGCCTCACCGCCCCGCCGAGCAAGGTACTCTACCAGCCGGGCCTCAGGCAACCCCTCCCTAAGCGCACTCAAACCTCTCTCAGTAAGCTCCAAACCCTCCTCAACAACCTCCCTAACCTCAACGAAACCCTTATCCCTAAGTAGAAACACGATGCTAGCCAGGCTACTCCGCTCAACGCCTAAAATCCTCGACGCCTCTTCAAGACTCCCCTCAGCGAAACCCTTCTCCGCCATAGCCTTCAAAACCCGATATTCACCCTCACTAACAGGAACCCTACCCAACCTCCAACCCCTCACAAACCCGTCCAGCTACAGCCACTTTACTTTTCCTCCACAACCCCATTTCAATTCCATCCTCTTCCATTTCAATTTTATGGATTTTTCAAGAAGACTGAGCTGAGGCTCAGCATCACATTCAAGAACTACCTTTCAATTCTATTTTATGGATTCTAAGACGTTCCGGGAGGCGTCAGATATCGACGTTCTGACTTTCAATTCCATTTTATGGATTCCTAACAAATGATTACCGCCTATCCAGGTTTTTATTTTTTGCCTTGGCCTCTTCCCTTTCAATTCCATTTTATGGATTCTGTGCACTCGAATGCCTTCCTGGCGGGGGTGTACTCGCATTTGTACTTTCAATTCCATTTTATGGATTCGGGCTGGCTGCTCCAGCGGCTCCAAACTCCCACCAGGTTCCCTTTCAATTCCATTTTATGGATTCAGGCGCAGGGATAGGATGAGGATGTCAGTCCACGTGGCGCCTCTTTCAATTCCATTTTATGGATTCATTCGGGGGCCGTCCATTGCCGTGTGATACTGTGTCCCTGCTTTCAATTCCATTTTATGGATTCATCGACCCACAAGATTGGCACATAGACTGGGGCGTGCTTTCAATTCCATTTTATGGATTCCCCGCTAGGCCCAGCCCCGTCAGGGCCAGGACCTCGGGCTCAGTCTTTCAATTCCATTTTATGGATTCGGGGGTCTGGCAGTATTATCTCGAATCCATGCTTTCCATAGCCTTTCAATTCCATTTTATGGATTCATTCTCTTTGGCAACTTCCCCCGAGTCCTAAGACGCTTTACTTCTTCGCTTTCAATTCCATTTTATGGATTCT
>WAKF01000050.1 GCA_015523465.1 Aeropyrum sp. | reverse complement strand
TTGCTAAGTGTCATCATCCTCTTTACCTCTATGAGCGAGAAGACCCTATAAGGGTTTAAGGGGTCTATTATAGCGTAGTCAAAGGAAAGCTGGAGAGGAACACCTCCGGGAACACTAGATTCTATTCGTGGCTCCACTATGAACGCTAGGTGCCTGTAGCTATTGTCGCTCCTAAGCAGGTAGTATATGAGGGTGGCGAAGAGGTAAGTTGACGATGTCTCCCTCTCGAGGGAGCGTCTATCTATTTGCAGGGCCTTTGAGACCCTTTTAAGGGATTTATATGCCTCCTTAGGAGGCTTGAGGCCCCCTTTAAAGTCGTATTGTGCTACGTTTAACAGATCTGCCACGTCGAGAGAGTTTGCGAGTTGACGTGCGAGCGTCTCTACATAGCTTCGTCTATGGCTTCCAGGAATTAGGACGTAGTCGCCGCTAAGAGTTACTTTTTCCCATAGTAGTATCATTCTTACTGGTGCCTCTTCCCGCTTAAGAGCTTGTACCTAAGGTACTCGTCTACGCTCTTACCCATCCACTCAAGCTTCTCTTCAGGGCTTAAACCTAGCATTTCGAGCACGTTTCTCTCTAGCTCCCAGGCGGGTTGGTGGCCGAATCTATCAAGGATCAGGTCTATCTTTTCCTTCACGGGGGGCGAGGGCTCTGATATCATGTTGGCTTTCCTGCGTAGCTTAAATATGAGGAATTTAGGTCTAGTAGGCCTGTAAATGTACATTAGCTTGGGATAGCCGTCGTCGTCATAAAGTAGAAGGTTTAAGTTCCTGAAGCGGGGTGAACGTTCACCGCTAACTACTTCCTCTTCCACAAAGCCTTCATCAACTAGCCTGTCTAGGTCCTTGTAGATGCTTTGGGAGAAGGGGCCGTAAAGCCATATTACGAATTTGTATCCTGTAAGCCCGGTGGAAGGAGTTAGACGCCCCCTCTCAGGGTCTAAGTGCTCGACTAGGAACATGAGCTTCTGCAGCTTCTTACGGCCTTGCAGGTCGCCATGTAGCTCGTAGTGCCGCCTTATAAGGTAGAACAGCGCGCTAACACCGCCCAAAGTATGGGCCCCCAAGCATTTAAAAACAGCAAAATAAATAATTTTATAGTAAACATGTTAACTTAATTACTTGATTTTCCTTGTTGTCCCCCTCATGGCGGATCTCCATCTCGCGCTGAAGAGCGAGGGTTCCCCCTTTGAGGCGGGGTGGTTTAGGACTATATCCTCCTCGTTAGGCTCCAGGCTAGGTCTTTAGTAGGTCTTCAGCCCGTTAACCCTACCCTCTCCTCTGGGGGCTCGGAATTATAGCTTTCGGAGTGGGAGCGTTGGTGCTAGAGTGTCTCTCTTTTTATCCTCTATTTATTAATGTCTTGTTTGAGAGTCGCCCTCCACGCTACTATCTCGAAGACGCTAGAGGATATACATGAAGACTCATTAAACATCTCCACCCATTCTTGAAGAGCAAGACTTTCAGATGTGAACCTTCTGGCATACCTATAATGGTTCTACCCCTAGTAATATAGCTAGTCGTCCCATACTCTCGATCTCTCTATCACCCCTTTATTACATACTGGCTCTAAGGAATCAGGGAGTTATTCATGGTCGGCACAGACTAATTCAAAAAGTGTTTGCTTAATTGTATAGCCAGAGAGTTTTTAGACAAGTTTATATCATAATATAGTAATATAGTACTATCACAGTCTCTTGTTAACAGGGAGTTAAGGGGGTTAATAAGCAGGGTAATACTATTTAGTATTTGGTAATACGGTAGTAGCGCTTCAAAAGAGCTTAAAAACCAAACTGAGAAATATTTGTAGTGGAGGGCCGAGCGGGCTCCCCACCCAGCCCGGGAGCTGGGGCGGGAGCCCCATCGGCCACGCCCTCTTTCCTACATGCAAGGTTTAGCTGTTTTGGGTAGTAGTACAAATCCTTTGTCTCCGAGTAAGGGCTTTAATATTTCATAGACCTCTCTCACTCCGTGCTCGAAGCAGTTATATATAGAGTTAACTAGGAGGTCGGCTAGTTGTATCCCAAAGTCTAGATTGGACTTGCCGAGCTTCACATCCTTAATCCTATCAGTCCTAACTACATCCATCCCGAAGGCGAGGCCGTCTCGTGCAAGTGCGGTAGCATAGATCTTGTAGGCTGATCTCGCCAGGGAGTCGGCTTCAGCGTCGAATATAGCTATGCCCTGGGCGTCCCTTGACTCAAGCTCTTTATGGACGCGGAATAATAGTTCGTTGAGAGATTGCGCTCTTACTATGAGATCGTCTGCGTAATTCCTGAGTGACATAATTATGGTGGAACGTACGGAGTCAACCACGAAGACGTTAAGGTACTGGCTAGGAGGCTGAGAGAGAGTCGTGTCAAGGTATTCTTCAAGTTTAGATAGAACCTCGTGGTTAAATGCATGCTTATCTATAGCGACCGCAATGGAGAATGCTTCCAGGTCTACAAGCTTGCTGACGACACTCTCAAGGAAAGCTACATACTTATCTTTATGCCCCTTTAATAGTCTAAAGACCTCACTACCTTTTATCTCGTGCCTACGCTTATCGTATCCAAGCTTCCACAGCTTCTCTAAGAGGTTCTCTCCTAGCTCGTTTAAAGCGTAACTATGGTCTAGCGGGATTCCTAGCCCTAGCAGTATGTAGTAGCGGCTACCCTTATGGCCTGGAGTCCCAGACTCGTCAACATAAATCATATACAATTCTCTAGAAGGCGGTTTTTCCCTGCCACGCCCTCCACGTAAAAACCTTAGCAAGTTCTATTCTACCCCCGCTAATCGTTTGTCCTTTTACTTCTAGTTGTCAGGGGTTTATAGGGTGAATGTGTTATATAAGTATATGAAGTAATAAATTAATGATTAATATGTGAGGCCACGTGCGACTCTCTAGGCCTGCGGGCGCTGCTATTTTTATAGAGAATGTTTGAGAGGGGTCTTTAGGGTTAACCTTGATACCCTTGGGGGCTTGTCTCTCCTTTCTGGTGTTTGCGCGTTGGCTGGCGGGGTTAGGATGGTTGACGTCTCCAGTAAGCCCGTGACTGTGAGGACTGTTGAGGCTCGGGGTTTTGTTAGGCTTCGTAGGGAGACTTTGGAGGCTATCCGTGAGGGCCGGGTTCCTAAGGGCGACGTGCTTACTGTAGCTAGGGTTGCTGGGGTGATGGCTGCTAAGAGGGCTTGGGAGCTAGTGCCCCTAGCCCACCCAATCTCCATAGAGCACGTTGAGGTTGACGTTAACGTGGCCGACGGGGGGCTTGAGGTTGTTGCCAGGGTTAAGAGCGTAGCGAGGACCGGCCCCGAGCTCGAGGCCCTAGCAGCCGTTATGGGGGCCCTGCTAGCTGCGTGGGATATGGTCAAGCAGCTTGAGAAGGATGAGAGGGGGCTCTATCCCGAGAGCGAGATCACCGGGATAAGGGTTACGTTTAAGAGTAAGGAGCCCCTGGAGACGCAGGGTTAAAAGGGGAAGCCTTAAGCCCACCCCCTCTAGAGGCTGGTGGAGGTCCTCCCTCTAGGCGCCGCTCGTACCTATCCCTGTTTAAATAGAGGAAATGATACCTGTGTTAGTGTAGCGTGGAATGGTACCCTTTGCGTTTTAACCCTCCCTTCAGGACTCTAGCCTCCCTACTCGGATTCGCCCTCCAGCTCTGGGGCCTCTCGCTCCTAGCCGGCTTATCCCTTGAGGCTGGGGCCGGTGGTGATGGCGGGAGGGTTGTGTTGGCTAGGGGCTCGGAGGCTCTCATAGCCTCCACAGCGGTCCTAGTAGGCCTCACAGCCTACGCTGCCACAGCCCGGGGGCGCTCTAGGCTGCTAGCACCTGCAGCAGCCATGCTAGGCCTATTCTCAACGGCCCTCACAGGCTACCTAGCTATCCAAGCCCTAGCCCTAGGCCACCTAGCCCTGGGCGCAGCCCTCCTAGCGCTAGCCCTAGCAACGCTGGCAGCCTCAGCTTACACGGGCCTCAAAATGACGGGGAGGAGGCCCAAAAAGCACGAAAGGCCGGGCCCCTGGAAACCCTGGAAGGGCGTTAGAAGAGAGTACTAGTAAGGCTCATAACAACAAGCATAATATAATATATCTTTCCACAGCTCGGGCTAAGGGGCTAGTTAGTCCTAGCCTTCATTTATCTGGGGGCGCGGCTTACGAGGGCTGCGGGGGTAGGACCTACGCTCTCGGGCCTAGAGGTGTGGTGTGGGTGCTTGTTGAGATGGCGTCGGGCTGGGACATCCCTGTGAACCCGAGAATTTGTGATTGTATTGAGGTATTCTAGACCGTAAAGTTTATAACGGTCTAGAGCGTATCTAGGTTTGAGTTGATGGCCGGGTTGGATGGGGGGATATGGTTGAGAAGGTTAGAATGCTGCTTGATGATGCTAGGAGGCTTGAGAGCTTCGCGGTGGCAATATACTTAGCTCTGATAGGTAGCGGGGTAATTCTAGGAGAGCTGACAGCCCGTATCCTCGCAGCTATAACCTTTTCAGCCCTAATAGCGGTAGTAATAGTCCTTAAAGCATTTCAGCTCCGAGACAGGACAATGAATATATGGGAGAGGGTCTTGAAGAGAGACCCGGACCACCACTCAAGGGCGACGTAGAACCAGCCTGGCCACGCGACCTGGGAACGTAGGTCCTCCTAGGCCCAACAAGGGGGCTTGGGCAAGCAGTTTCTGGGCTTCCAGCCCCGCTCCTTGGATTGCAGGGTAGGTCCTACCCTGCCAGGACCGACAATGTCCTCCCAGAACCTACGCCCCCGGGCTGACGGCAGGTTTACTAAGGTCAAGACAGGCTCTAGACCCTAGAATTTGCAACGCTGTGAGGCAGCTCAACAGCTTGCCACTATGCACTCTCTAGTCCCCCCGGGAGCCACTATAGTAGAATAGGGCTAAGCACCTTGCCAGCCAGCATCCACCCCCTTCAGGGGAACCTTCTGGAGTCTACGCTCCCCCCGTGATGGCGTGGCCGGCTCGTTAACCGGGGGGTTAACAGCGGCTAGGTAGCTACCCTAAGCTCCTTATCCTCCAAGGCCCCTGCTAGGAACTTCAGGGTTAGGACCTGCAGGGCCCGGCCTTAGACTCGTTTAATGCTCTCCCTGAGGCTTGGTGGCTGTGGGGGTTGGTTGAGCGGGGAGTATTATCAACTTTTGTGGCGTAGGGCTTTGAGGTTTATGGTTAGGGCTGAGAGGGATTATAGTGAGGGAGACTATGACGGGGCTTGCTTCAACGCTGAGGAGGCACTCCAGCTCGCAGTAAAGGCCCTGCTTTATAGGTACTTCGCGGAGACCCCCAGGATCCATGGGTCTCGGAGCCTGCTAGCAAGGCTCCGTAACCTACTTATGGATGCTGGTAGGGGGCGGGAGGCCGGGCTCATCGAAGACTACGCTTCGAGGCGTAGGGGGGATTTGGTGTTGCTTGAGGAGAGCTATATTATGGCTAGGTATGGTAGCGTAGCTTATGGGAGGCTACAGGCTGAGAGGTGCCTCTCGGCGGCCCGGGAGGGCTTGGAGGTGCTCCGCCGGGTTGAGGAGGGGCTGGGCGAAGTACGCGGTTGAGAGGCTCGCTATGCTCCGGAGGTGGAGGGAGCTAGCCTTCATCGTTGCTGGGGCTTGCCGGGAGGTCCTGGGCGACGGCTGCATGGAGGTCTACGTGGTGGGCGGGGCTGCTGAGGGCCGGCTCACGGTTTTGAGCGACATTGACGTTGTAGTCATAGCCAGGGACCCCCCCAGGGGCCCCGAGCTGCTAGACCTCGTAGAGAGGGTCATGGTGAGGGCCTTTGAGAAGGGGCTCCCCGATGACGCCCCCATAGACCTGAAGATCATGGGTAGGAGAGAGTTCGAGGAGCTGAAGGGTAGGATCTACAGGAAGACTGTGAAGATAGAGTTCCCCCGCCCCCACGACTCCTAGAGACGCCCTAATAGATGCTAGCGCTGCTTGCCCTCCAGAGGGCGGTATATGGTTAGACAGTCTGTCCATCTTCTAGGTACGTGTATATCTTTATCCCCAGCTTCTCAGCTAGTTTTCTTGCCTTGGGAGAGACGAAGCCCGCCACTATAGCTAGTTCGGGCTTTATCCCCTCAGTCTTCTCGTATAACTTGGCTATCCTAGCAAGCTCTATTACATCGCCGGCGTCAACCCTGCTCTTAACCTCCACGAGCACGTGCTTCCCATCTCTTATCACTACGTCCACCTCTACCTCGGAGGGATGCCCGTAGACGACTCCATCCTTATCGTAGGTAGTCCACCTGTAAGCTTTAGCCCCGAACACCTCCTCTACTATACCCTTAATGGCCCCTCTGAATGCTGACTCGCTTAGCACTCCGAACCTGTGTGCGACGGTGGCGAGGGTCCTCTGGAGGCCTTTTACGGCTTCTTCGAGGCTTGCAAGCCTCTTCTCAACCTCCAACAACCGCTCCTCCAGCCTTAACATTCTCTCTTCAAGCTGCTGCTGCCTCTCTTCTAGCCTCTGTTGCCTCTCTTCAAGCCTTTGCTGCCTCTCTTCTAGGCGCTGCTGCCTTTCTTCTAGGCGTTGCTGCCGCTCTTCGAGGCGGGAGAACCTCTCCAGCAGCTCTGTGAACCCTAAAAGCCCCATCATAGCGTATCGAAACTCCTTATCCTCCTCTAAGGCTTTTAGAATCCTCTCCTTCTCCTCCCTAGTGAGAGCCACACCCGCACCCCTCATGGATATTCGCTTCCCAACCCCTTATACAATATGTAGGATGCGGTCTCCCCTGTAGATAGCCTCTCCGCGAGGCTCTAAGCCTACATCTCGTCTCGTCTTGGTGGGAGGTTGTATAGTGGTGGCTTGGAGGGGCTCTTATCTGATGATCTCTCGCACGAGCTCCTCGGCCTCCAGCTCGAGGCGGTCCATGTTGTGGTCTAGCTGCCTCCCTAGCTGGCTTAGCCCCGTGCTCCCCCACGAGCCGGGGCCGGGGGAGAGCTGGTATAGCAGCCTCTCCTCTCCAGCCACGATTACCTCGGAGGGCGCTCGGCCCCTGCGTAGGTCCCCAAGAAGCCTCCGGTAGGCCTCCACCTCCGGGAACCACACTGCCTCCAGGTCCGCCGTGTCCCACCTGTAGCTCCCGTAGTGCATGGGCTTGAGGAACCTCCGGGCCGCGAGCCTATAGAGGGCCTCCCACCCGGCCCTAGAGCCTGCGTGCTCTAGGAGGTGTAGGACCTTCCTTGCCCTCAGGGGCCCCCGCCCCAGGACCTCGTGTAGCATCGCCCTGAAAGCCCCGGGCTCCGGCCTGGCTGTTAGCGCCCTCACGGCAGCCTCAACAGCAAGCTCCGCGTGGCGCCTCGACGCCCTGTCTGGGGTGTCGTCTGGGGTGTGGTATACCCGCTCATACTCCGGGCACCATAGGCTGTGGAGGCTTAGCGTGGGCACCCCCATCGAGGCGAGGCTGAAACTGTCGCACTCGGGGCACTCCCACCTCCTAACCGGGAGCCCCAGGCCCCCGACCGTTTCGAGTAGCTGCGGCGCCCCAGAGGCCCTCAGGCACCCTGTGCCAGCGGTGTCGAAGTTAGCGTAAGCAGCCACCTCCCCCAGCCTCCCCCGGGCTGCCTCAAGCCTGGCGTACCACCTACTACCCCAAGCCCAGTACCAACCAGCGAACCCCAGCGCCCCACTCTCCTCGGCACCGAAGAGTAGGAGCCTAGCGGCGACACCAGCCTCCCCTAGCCTCCGGAACGCCTCCACAGCCTGCGCAACCCCGAGTATGTTATCGATGAAGCCCCGGTACCAGTAGTCGTAGTGAGCCCCAACAGCAGCCACCCCACCAC
>WAKF01000049.1 GCA_015523465.1 Aeropyrum sp. | reverse complement strand
GGCGCGGGGGTGCCCGAGCCTGGCCAAAGGGGTCGGGCTGAGGACCCGATGGCGTAGGCCTGCGTGGGTTCAAATCCCACCCCCCGCACCATATTTCATACTTAAGAGACTTCATTTCTATACAAATCCTTATCATGTATAGAATATAGTCAGTTTTTAGTCTTATTACGATGGGCTGAGTCCTATAGTTATCGTGGCGGCTGGCTGCGTCTTTCAGCTTCAATCTAGCTTACTGAGGGAAGCTGATGTTAAGGTGCAATCGTATGGAACCCCGGAACATTGATTTGAGGGGTATGGATAATGTGTAGTATGATAATGGTTGGTACTGTAGGTTTTAGGGGTGGATGGGGTGAAGGATAATATAGCTCTGTTGAACACGTTAATTATGCTTTTAACTCTGCAAAATGTGGTTTCGAATCCTACGAGTGAAGGGCCTCTAGTCTGTGTTTATTTTTATGTATGGTACTCGGAGGAGGGTAGGCATTGGGGCGATCCTGGAGACTAGTATTGGAGCGTTCTCGACGTCCCTGTAATAGGTTATTATGATGGTCGTGAAGAGAGGGTTATACGCTGACAGCTAGGCTTGTTGAGGGATGCTGGTGTCGACTGCCTCTTTATATCCTGGTGGGGTCCTGGAAGCTTTGAAGACGTGGCTGCTAGGAGGGTCTTCAGCCTCCTAAGCGGGTACGGCTTGAAGGCTGCTATACTGGTGGAGCCCTACCTTGGCGGTGACCCGAGCCTCTACGATAGTGTTTGGTGGGCTGAGGTCCTACGCTACCTTAGGGAGAGCTACATAGAGAGGTACTCAGACGCCTATCTCTACCTAGACGGTAAGCCGCTGGTCCTAGCCTTCAACCCCCTAGGCCTAAGCTACGACCCTAGGCCCGACTTCCCAGGTTATGATATCAGGATTGTGGGTAACGATATCGACAGCACTGGTTACCAGGATTGGGACTTGTGGCCCGACTATGATGTTGGCCTCTCGGGGGAGCTTAGGGTTAGGAGGGACGGCTACGTAGCCCTGGCACCCAGGTTCGACGACGAGCACTTCAAGCCTGGAGGGGTGCCCCCCTACGACCCCGACTTGAGTAGGGGGTGGTATGAGAGGCAGTGGAGGTGGGTCATGGAGAATAGGGATAAGGTTAGGATAGTAGCGGTCTACTCGTGGAACGAGTACCATGAGAGAAGCGCTATAGAGCCACACAACGACGCGACGGCAAAGGCCAGAGACCCATACCACCTATACGAGCTAACGAAGAAGTATGCGAAGGCTGTGAAAGTCGGAAGGAAGAGTTGGGAGAATAATGTTGCCTAGCGGCGGTTATGGTGGTAGGTGGTTTGGCGGTAATACTCGTCGCCATTCTAGCTCTTAAGAGATTTAATCGCTAGAAAGCTCGTAGGGCTACCAAGGCTCGGCTTCACGAGAACCCTAGCCTCCACGTTGCCTCGAGGGTCTCTAGGCCCCTCTCCAGCCCCTCTAGCCCTCTTTACCTCGGCTACCAGCCTCTCCAGGGCTTCTACAGTATCTTCGAAGCGCTTCCTGCCTAGCTGCGTCAGCGACACTACGGTTCTAGGGCCTCTGAGCGTGGGTATCCTCCTAACCTCCACGTACCCCGCCTCCCTTAGGGCTCTGAGGTTGCTGTCTAGGTCTCCCCATGATAAGCCTAGGGCTCTCCTCAGCTCAGCCATAGTAGCTGGGCCTCTGAGATATAGTAGAGCGGTTATGGCGAGCCTCTTAGGCCTTGCTAGGACATCGTCAACACTCACTCCATGTTCTCCTTTCAAACCCCTATCCCTCCAGAGCGCTAGCCGCCTTCCTCAGGGCGTAGCTGCCCGCGGCGAGGTACGATAGTAGCATTAGACCTGCGGCAGCGGTTGAGCCTTCCTGGGGGCCTATCGACCAGGATATATATAAGGGTATGGGAGCTGTGAGCGCCGTTAGAACCGCCGCTACCCCGAACGTGGGGGCTGCGTAGGTCCTACCCCAAGTCCTATCGTAGACGTAGAGCGTTATGAATGCGAGGGTTAGCCCCAGGTACCAGGCAACAGGGGGGTACCACTCTCCCAGGGCTGGTGAAGGGATATAGGCTAGGGCGAAACCCCCAATAAAAGCGGTTAGAGTCGCTACAGTATCCCTAGCACTCCACTCACCCCCAAACCCCTGGGAAGCAAGCCACCTCCACACAGGCCCCGGTACGAAAGCTATTAGCACTAGAGAAGCTATTGTACCAAGGATCACGGCAAGAACCGCTACAACGCCCCCAGGCTCGAACCCCAGAAGCCTAGCCATAGGGCCGGAGACCGCGATAAACCCGACTATACTCATGCCGAAAGCGAAGAAAGAGTAAGCCCCAGCAGCCGCCGAGGCGAAGGCAGCCACCCTCCTGGCAAGGGAGGCTAGCACAGCCATATCCCTCCTAACCTCCTCACAGCCACCCTCAGACACGCCAGACCACCAACCTACAGGTATAGGCCCCGACGCTATAGAGACGGGATGAAACTCTCCCCCACAGAGCAGTGCAAAGCTTTAAGCTGCCCAGGCCCAGGGAAGCCCGGCCACAGAAAGCATGATGTTGCATAGCATGTGTACTAAGTGATCCCAGACTGTGGTGGACCGGCCGGGATTTGAACCCGGGACCTCCGCCGTGCGAGGGCGGCGCTCTTCCAGGCTGAGCTACCGGCCCGCTGGGCCCTGGAGTCTCGGTTTACTATTTGGGGGTTAAAAGTAGTGTGTGGCTCGGTGGTTTGGGCTTGTATGGATAATGGTTTTAGCGTTTGTAATGTCTAGTATTTACTGGATATTAGTGTTTAGGATGGGGGTTTTGGTGGTTTGCGGGTTGTCGTGGAGGTTTCTGGGGTTAGGAAGAGGTTTGGGAGGGTTGAGGCTCTCCGTGGTGTCTCGTTTAGTGTGTTGGAGGGGGAGATCTTCTGCCTTGTGGGGCCTAATGGCGCTGGGAAGACTACCACCCTGAGGATAGTGGCTGGGCTTATAAGGCCGGATGGCGGTGCTGTTAGGGTCTTCGGCCTGGATCCCTCTGGCATGGGCCTTGAGGATAGGAGGAGGCTCTCCTACCTCCCCGAGGATGCGGGAGTTTACCGCAACTTGACTGGTCTTGAGTACCTTGAGTTCGTTGCCAGCGTTTATGCTCGTAGCAGGGAAGAAGCCCTTGAGATGGTTAGGAGGGGCGTCGAGCTTTCTGGGCTTGGGGAGGACCTGCGGAGGAGGGCTGGCGGGTATAGTAAGGGGATGAAGAGGAGGCTAGCCCTAGCCGCAGCCCTCATGGTTGAGCCCGAGCTGGCTATACTAGATGAGCCTACAGCCGGGCTAGACGTGGCCCATGCAGTTGCGGTTAGGAGGACCGTAAGGGATTACGTCAGGTCCTCCAGGGCCTCGGCTATAGTTTCCAGCCATAACATGCTAGAAGTCGAGTACATCTGCGATAGTGTGGCACTAATATCGGGGGGTAGGATAGTGGAGGAGGGCACCCCCAGCGAGCTCAAGGATAAACACGGGGCTAGCAATCTAGAGGAGGTTTACGTTAAGCTTGTAGGGGTTGAGGCTGCTTGAGGAGGGGGATTCTAGTTAAGGAGGTTAAGGAGCTTCTCAGGGACAAGTACATCCTCTTCAACATAATCATACTACCCATGCTAATGGTATTCGTCATGGGAGGCATCGCCCTAATAGCCACTCAGACCTCCACGGAGCCCCTAGTTGAGGGTGAGGCGCTAGCAGCCCTCGTACTAGAAGACCCTGACGACCCCTACGCTTTGAGAGCTGCGGAGGTCCTAGGCTGGAGGGTGTATAATAGCGTTGAGGAAGCTCTCGGGGAGTCTAGGGTCGTCATAGTAGTCCCCAAGGGCTTCGGAGACATGCTCTCGCGCGGCGAGCCGGGGAGGGTTACCGTGTACGCCAGGCTCGACACAATATCGCTAGCTCAGCTAGGAGCTGCTGGCGGGGCTCTCAGCGCCTTCGAGGAGGCTGTGAGGGCTATAGTGGCTTCTGAGAGGGGTGTGAAGCCCGAGCTGGTCATCAACCCCCTGGAAGCCGATAACGTTTACATTTATAAGGGGCGTGAGATCGGGTTCCTGGATCTAGCCTACATGGTGGGCCTTCCCCTCATAGCGGGGTTCATAGCCTTCATCCTGGGCTCAGTAGTCGCTCAGGTGGGGGCTATAAGCATAGCTGTGGAGAGGGAAGCTAGGACCGTAGAGATTCTACTCTCGATGCCTGTTTCAAGGGCTGAGATAGCTGTTGCCAAGCTAGTAGCAGTAACCATTATAGGCCTCCTAGCCACCATCAGCTTCGAGGCAGGCTTCCTAGCTTACGCCTACGTAGTCCTCACCTACACACCAGCCCCATCAGGCCCTGGCGGGGAGAGCCTGGCGGGGCTTCTGGTAAGGGAGTTGGTAGACTACGTGGCTCAGAGGCCTTTCGACATAGGTATACTGGCCCTCTCAGCCTTCATAGCAGCCGCTAACATGGCGTTACTAGGGCTTATAGTAGGTGTCGCCTTCGTGGGGGACATAAGGGGTGCTACATCCTCCGTAGGGTTCCTCTCCATAATAGTGATGGCGCCTGTAATCTACGAGTTATTTGCACCCGGGGCCCAGGTACCCCTCGAACTCAAGATACTATTCCACGCAAGCCCCATATACTACCCCTTCATGATCGTTAAGGGGTATGCCACAGGAAGCTGGGAAACCCTGGGAGCCTACATGGTCGTAGAAGCACTCTATCTAGTTTTAGCCTCTCTACTAGCAGCTAAGCTGATGGGGGGCGAGGCAATGATATACGGGGCTAGACAGGCTTTAAGGTCGCTCTTAAGGAGATAGGGTCGCCGATCGAGGGCATCTTCACAGCCCTGCTGGGGCTCAGGCGCGTCGTCACAGCTCATCCCCGCTACATCTTTAGCCTAAGCTTACCCTTTATTTCCTCGAGGCCAGAGGACCTTAGGTCCACTATTATGGGGTCTGGGATGAAGACGTCCTTTACCTTTTCAAGCTCACTGTTAAAAGCCTTCTCGCTAGCCCTTGGAGTTGGGGGGGTGTCTACGCCGCATACCTCCCTTTGCCTGGCTACTATCTCATAGACCCCGATCCTCCTAGCCTCAGCCACTATCTCGTCCTTGTCATGGCCCGCTAGGGGGCGGATTACCGGTAGCCTTAAACCACCTCCAATGAGCCTGAGGTTCCTGACAGTCTGGCTGGCTACTTGCCCTACAGACTCGCCCGTGACTAGGGCCTCATAACCCTCCTTCAGAGCTAGGTCCTCGGCGTGAAGCAGCATGAGCCTCCTAAGCACAAGGGTCCTATAGCTGGGGGCCACTAACCCGTTAACCACTAACGCCGCCCCCCGGAAGTTTACTATGTAGAGCTTGGGCCGGTGACCGTAAGCCCAATTATCGGCTAGGTACTTTGCAGCCTCGACCGCGACCTCCAGGACCTCGGGGAAGCCTAGGTCGTAGAAGACAAGGTGGACTGGAACACCCCTCCTCATCATCCTCCAGGCGGCTACTGTGGAGTCGAAACCCCCGCTGAATAAGACTAGAGCAGGCTCTTCGCTACCCACAGGGAGCCCTCCAGGACCCTCTACTATGGTGTCGTAGAGGTAAGCCCTCCTACCTCTAACCTCAACAAATGCAACATAATCAGGACTTTTCAAGTCAACCCTCGGGGCACCGGACTCTAGCAGAGCCCTGCCAAGCTCTCTCTCCACGTCCTTGCTAGTGAAGGGCTCTACCCCGCTCCTCCTAGCCCTCACCATGAAAGACCTTCCTTTAACCCTTGGCGCGAAGAATGAGGATGCCACCACCACTAGGTCCTCCAGGCCCCTAAACTCCACCTCAAAGGCTGGGCTCGCACTCTTAACACCGAAAACCCTCGCAGAGGCCCATGAAGCTCTCTTAGCAGTTTCCTCGCTGTCGAAGCCCCTTATTATTATCCTTCCCCTCAGCCTCTCAACCCCGCCATAAATGACCCCCTCAGCCGTCAAAGCCTCCTTCAGAGCCTTTACTAGTAGCCCCTCCATCCTAGACCTGGTAGCTTCCCCCTTGACAGCTACCTCTCCGTATCTCACTATGACGGTCCATTCGCCCGAAAGCTTCTCAGTCACCTATGCCACCCACTTCACCGTTATACACGCGGCATGGGTTAAGCTTAGAGGGGGAGTTAGTTGGCGGCGAGGGTTGTTTCGTTCAAGTGGCACGATTGCGGCTACGCCATAGTATTATCAAGCGAGCACGGGCTTAAAGTCGAATTTGAGAACCTCAAGCTCGAGTTCTCCCAGAGGGAGGTCTCCGTCGAAGGGGTCTACGGAGGGTTAAGGGAGCACCAGCTAGACCAGCGGGGGTCAAGGAAGGTAGTCTATATAGACCTCGCATTCCAAGCTCGCGGGGTCAAGACTCCTCGAGGGGTTGTGTATCAGAGGGAGGCTGAAATGGGGATGGGAGCCTTCGGCGTGGTATTCAGCCCCCTAGAGCCTATAGGAAGCTACCTCACCATATACCCCCCTCCAGGAAGCCTCTACGACTACGCTACCATAGCCCCAGACAAGATAGCGCTCTTCATGATAGGCAGAAGGCAAGTTTACCTTATGGAGGAGGATAGGGTTAGGAAGCTAATCTTCGTTTAGGACCTCCGCTGGAGGTGAAGGCGCTTGTATGTAAGGGTAGACGTTGAGAGGGCTCGCATGGCCGGTAGGACTATGTCTAAAGCCGTCTCCAAGCTTCCTGTGGACCCCTTCACAGACCCTAGATTCTATCCTCCAGAGGATGCTGACAGGGAGACTGTGACAATGTACTTTCTAGTTATGGTTGCAATGGATCATAGACTAAGCAGGCCTGGCAAGCCTTACGAAGCCCTAGTAAAGGGCCGGAGATTTCATGGAGCAGACCTGCTCTACAGGCTTGGCGCCCTCAAGCTGGAAGAGGACCCAAAGTTCTTCACGGCTGAAAGGCTTGCAAGGGTTAGCGAGAGGGAGGTGGAAGAGTGGCTCTCCGTTGGGGAGGTTAAGCCCCCTGACGTCGAAGTCAGAGCTAAGCTTCTTAGAGACATAGGGTCTAAGCTGCTTAGCATCTACGGTGGATCGGCGTATAGAGTGATAGTGGAGTCTAAGGGGTATTTGAGGAGGGGTGTTGGGGAAGGGCTTATAGACAGGCTTAAAGTGTTCACGGCGTATCAAGACCCGGTAGAGAAGAAGGCGTTCTTACTCGCGAAGTTCCTAGAGAGGAGGGGGGTCGTTAGGTTCCTAGACTCGGAGAACAAGGAGGTTCCTGTGGATAATCATTTGGTTAGGATTGCGTTGAGGCTGGGAATAGTATCTGTGGATAGAGGGTTAATGGAGAGGATTAGGTCGCGGGCTGAGCTAGACTGGAGGGAGGATGTAATATTGAGGCTTGCAGTCCGCGAGGCGTATAAGATTGTGGCTGAGGCTGGCGGCATAGATCCTTTCATACTCGACGACTTCCTGTGGATGTTTGGGAGGAAGTGTTGTACCCGTGAGAACCCGGTATGTCGGGCGGAATGTAGGGAGGGGTGTGCAGCTATAGGAGGCTGCGATGGAGGTTGCATCCTATCCGGTGTGTGCAAGGCTTACTCGTCGCCCATCTACATGCTGCCGGAGCACATGTTCCTGCGTACCTGGTGGTATTGAGTGCCTCGACTACAGTCTAGCATAAACCCTTCAACGTACAAGAACACTAGGCTGGTAAGGGGTAGAGGGCGTTGGCTACAGTAGATTCTATAGGCGAGGTCTGGAGCTATAGGGGCGAGGGAGTAGTCTCGTACTCCCTTACAACTCCAGGCGTTGAGCTAGGTTTGGGAGGCGGCGCCAGAAGGAGGGTCAACGTTAAGATGCCTCTCCCGAAGCCTGAGGGCTCCGAGGCTTCATCAGGATATCTGACTGTAGGCGTTATAGCCCCAGCTTCCCTTAGACTGCCAGTTAGGTGGAGGATAAGCCTCGATAATACTGGTATAGCCAGGGAGCTCAGACCCCAGGTATCAACAGAGATAGACGACGGGCAGGTGTACCACAAGATAGTATTTGATGTTACTCCCCTAGCGAGACTCAAGTTCTCAGGGAGGGATGTGCACCAGGTTAGTGTAAGCTATGATGGGCTCCAGCCGGTACTCCTAAACGACATAGCGCTCGTAGCCCTATTCAACTTCAAAGAGGCTAGGACCTCGGCTACACTCTTCAGCGGAGCCCGTAGCATAGACCCCGGGGGCAAGGTCATAGTATACTCTAGGCTGGGTGAATATCTTGGGGGGGTAAGGAGGGCTCTCGCCACAGTATATATACCCTCCCCTCAGAGTAGGTTGCGATTCGTAGCTGGAGGGAGTCCTCCCCAATACGCTACAGGCCCGGGGACTAGGGTGATGGATGCGGAAGTCCCCTATAAGGGGTATGAGGTGCCGGTGGCCCTCGTATACGAGGAACCCTCAACACCTATATACCCCAAGACGGCTGTGGCTGGCGATGTAGTGGTTGTAGAGAATAGTATTGAAGGGCCTTTGCTCGAGGTTAGAGGGATATCCCTAGAAAGAGATGAAAAGGGAAGAGTAGCGGCTAGCGTGGTGATAGCCAATAGAAGCCGTGACGTCTGCTCTACCGCCAGGCTCCAGGTCCTAGCCGGGGAGGTTGTAGTGGCTTCAAGGGATATTGGAGGCATAGAGGCTGGTAGTAAAGGGGAGTATAATATAGAATTCTACGCTCCACCCGGAGCCGAGAGCTTAGCTTTCAGGCTGTCATGGAAGGTGAAAGGCTTCCCCCTGGCGAGGGATGTAGTAGTCAAGCTTAAAGCTTGAGTCCCCCTTTCCTCTTAACTAGCTCCCTAAGAGGAGCTGCAAGATTATAGCATTCCCCCTTATCCTCCAGCAGTCCTATCTCGACGAGCCTAGCTATAATATCTTCAGGATTCTTAACACCTTTAGCTTTAAGCTCCTTCACAGCCCTTAGAGCACCCACCGAGATATTCTCGAGGAAATAGTTTAGCACCATTCTTTCCTCAGAATCAAGCTCTCTAGCCTTGTCCACTAGCCTATAAGCATCTACTGGCAATTCCATCTCTAATCCCCTGAGAACGTATAGGCTCGGAGGGATTAGTCTTTGAAATGGGGCTGGCATGGGGAGATTGATAAGAGAGCTTGCTAGGGATGTGCTAGGCGAGAAGAAGTCCGAGCTAGTGTGGAAGAGAGTTGACATCATCGGCGATATAGCGGTGATCAAGATGCCCATACACGGCATGGTGAGTGTTGAAGAGCTTAGGCTAGTTGCTGAGAGGCTCGTGGAGAGGCTACCTTACGTGAAGAGCGTGTGGCTCCAGACGGGGGCTGTGGGAGGCGTGTACCGGGTTAGAGGGGGCCTCGTGCACCTGGCTGGGGAGCGCAGGACGGTCACAATCTACAGAGAGCATGGCTGCAAATTTAAAGTGGATATATCGAAGGTCTTCGTGACCCCTAGGCTCAGCTATGAGCACATGAGAGTGGCTAGGCTTGTAAGGCCTGGCGAGAGGATCCTCAATATGTTTGCCGGCGTCGGCATATTCTCGATAGTAATTGCCAGGCACTCCAAACCATCTAAAATCTTCAGTATAGACATAAATCCTGAGGCGTACAAGTTGATGGTAGAGAACGTGAAGCTAAATAGGGTTGAAGGCGTGGTAGAGCCCATCCTAGGGGACGCTGCTAAAGTCGTAGAGGAGAGGCTTAAGGAGAGTAGTGATAGGGTCCTGATGCCTCTCCCAGCACTAGCACTCGACTACCTTCCACACGCACTCAAAGCGTTAAGAGAAGGTAAAGGCTGGATACACGTATACCTCCACATCAAGCACTCCAAGGATAAAAGCCACCTAAAGGAGGCCGTAAAACACGTGGAATCTAGAGTTGAAAGAGAAGGGTGGAAGCTAATGCAAGCTAAGCCCAGGGCTGTGAGGAGCGTAGGACCTAGGATGATGCAGGTGGTCGTTGATGCAGAAGTGGCTAAAGCCTGACACTAGGGCTGTCCTGTTGGAGGAGAGGCTTATAGGCTATCTAGACCCGGGGGCTGAGAGGTTCCTGAGGTCCATGAATGAGCCTCCTAAACTCTATACTACAAGTAGTTGCACCGGTAGGATAACTGTCGTAGAAGGGAGGTTTCACTGGCTCAGGGATGGGGCTAGGATAGTCTATAAGACTCACACCCACATAACGGTTTACGAGCTTAAACGCGTGCTTTCACGGCCCTTCAAAGACCTGTGGCTTAAGGCTACAGGCCCTATAGTGCATTTGAGGGCTGCAACTATAGACTGCGCCCTCCAGGTCCTAGACGCCTCTAGGCGGGCTGGGTTTAAGCACAGCGGCATAATATCGCGGGGGGTAGAGGGGTTCACTGTTGAAGTGATGAGTAGCCTGCAACTCCACGCCCCCCTAAGGATAGAAGGTGAGGATCTATACTCTCCAGAAGCCCTAGAAAGTCTTGTAGCGCTGGCGAACCAGATCTTAGAGGAGGGCTGGAGAAGGCTGGAAGAGTTGTCGACAGCCGTACCCACCCTAGAAAACTGTTATTGATATTGAAGCCTGGGGAGACCCCTTAATCTATCGACCGTTGAAGTCTAGTTGGGGCGTTGTGTGGGGTGGCGTTGGGAGCCTGGGGTTAGTGTTAGACTTTTAAGCTACACGGCTGATGGGGATAGGTTAGTTGCTGTTTCCAGCAAGGTTAGCCTTTCTAGGAAGAGCGTTGAGGAGCTGCTCTCTATGCCGGAGGGGGAGGTTGAGCTTTGGATAATGGAGACTTTCCGTAGGATGCACTTCTCTCCCTGGGAGCACTCCGTGTACACCTTCCTAGTAGACGGGCTTAGCAGGGTGGCGAGCCACCAGCTCGTCAGACATAGGGTGGCGAGCTACACTCAGTTGAGCCATAGGTATAGTGAGGGCTACCTTAGGAGGATGGCCCTCGAAGCCTGCAAGCTGACCGGGCTGGAGTGCCCCTCTAGGCCTGTGGAGGCTGAGGGTGGCCGGAGGGGCGGCTACGAGGCCTACGCCAGGGCCCTGGGGGAGGCGTTGGGGCTCGGCGACGGGGAGCTTGTTAGGCTTGCGTGGCTGGGCTACGTCCTACCCCCAGCGCCGGAGCACAGGCTCCTAGACTACGCCTACGAGTACCTCAGGGCCACGCAGAGGTACTACATGCTACTGGCTGGAGGCGCAAGGAGGGAGGACGCCCGCTACCTCCTACCAAACGCCCTCAGGACAAGGATAGTAGTCACGATGAACGCCAGGGAGCTGATACAGGTATTCCTACCCCTAAGGACGTGCACCAGGGCACAGTGGGAGATAAGGTACATAGCATGGAGCCTATGGAGCCAGCTAGTGAAGGTGCACCCAAGGCTATTCAGGTGGGCCGGGCCCTCATGCGTATTCAGGGAGAACACCCTAAGGCAGAAGCCAGCCCCCCTGGAAGACTACCTAGAAGGTAGAGAGAACTTCACACAGCCCAGATGCCCGGAGCTAGTGGAGAGGAAAGCAATACCAGCATGCCTCAAGGCAGCTAGGAACATAGGAGCAGGTGAAGGTGGAGGCTCGCCAGAGTAGAAGTATTACCGGTACTATTGTTTCCAGTGTAGTTTATGGCGCCTCGCTGGTAGTCATGAGAGCCTGATATCCCTGTTTCTCCTAGCTTAATATTTAAGAAGGTGTATGTTTGTATATGTAGAGGGGCTGGTGTTGGCTAGGACTCTCGGAGGGGAGGTTAGGAGAGTTCAAAGGCTGGGTAGTAGCAGCCTAGTGGTCACCCTACCTAAGAGCTGGGTTAAGGCACTTAACCTCAAGCCTGGCGACCCCGTTTACGTTGTTGTTGAAGGTAGGAGTGTTAGAGTTATGCCTGTTGAAGGAGAACATGTGGGGAGCGCAGCGCTGAGGCTTCAGGGGGTTAGTGCTGAGGAGGCTAGGAGGTTCCTTTGGTGCGCCTACGTTATAGGGCCTGAGGAGGTCTTGGTAGAGTCGCCGAGTGAGGGTGTGTATGAGGCCCTTAGGGAGGCGGCGTTGAACCTGGTGGGTGTTGAGGTTTCTAAGGACGAGGATGGGGTTAGGATATCTGTGCTAGTAGACCCTTCAAGGCTAGACCCGAAGTCCTCTATTAGAGCCATAGCAGGGGATTTAGAGGAGATCGTGAAGGGTCTTATGAGGGTGCTTAGGGGCGAGGCCGGGCTGGAGGACGTTGCCACTCTGAAGAGGTCTCTTAGTAGGAGCCTGGCACTGGTGGAGAGGGGACTCCTAGCCTCCCTCTCACTACAGCCTAGTAGGGAGAGCATGATACTCGTCAACACCCTAGTAGCAGCGAACTTCCTAGGCCTAGCGGCTTCAACCTTTGCAGAGGCTGCGGAGAGGGCTGCTGAAAGGGGAGTTAAGAACGATGAGATCGCCGGGGAACTCGAGAGTCTAGCTAGGATAGCTATGGAAGCAGCATTAAACGTAGCACAGCCAAGCCTAAAGAGGAGTAGAGACCTCCTAGAAGCGCTGGGAAAGGCTAGAAGCTCCGTCTTCGAAAAGGCATTTTCCAGCGACACGCCTAAAGAAGCATCACTAATACTAGCCATAATAGGAGAGGCACTCAAACACCTACAAGTAGCAACAACAATATCATACTGCACAGCGAGAATACTAGGAAACACGTAGAGAAGCTTATAAAAAGGGGAGGCTAAGGGCTAGAGGGCCTCCAACCGTAGCTAACCCTTTAACCCTCCGCTCCCAACCAAAACCTCCCTGGAGGGCCCGTCGTCTAGCCTGGTCTAGGACGCCGCCCTTACACGGCGGAGGTCCGGGGTTCAAATCCCCGCGGGCCCACCATATAGTTTCTTTTTGGAATCTTAAGCTGGAGGGTGTTTTGAGGATTCTCGACGGGTAGTTTAATTTTTTCAAGTTAAGTCGGTAAAGGGTGTGCTGGCTGATGGGCTAGTGTATTGTTACTTGGGGTTTGTGTTGGACTGTGGCTCGGTTTTTGTCCCGTAGGGAGATGTTAGGGTTTAATTATTGTCGTGAAGGGGAAGAGTTGGAGTGAGCATGTGTGGATGAAAGGGTACAATAGAACGTGGGGGTTAGGAAGTGGCTTCACTTATTGGAGGGGGCGCTGATTTCCCTCATACCGGCAAGGATATATAATGTTATGAGTAGGTGGGGTGCTATAGCGGGTTCTAGGTATAAATCTAAGCTTCTACTGCTGTGCGACCTCCTCACTACGTCCTTGATAATCTGTAAAATCCTCTCGGCCTGTTTAATATTGGCTTCGACGGTCTTAGCGTCAAATCGGGGGTCATAGTAGTTGTTGTGTAGACTCTCAGCACTGCCATAAGCGCTTCTTAAAGCGTCTGCTACATCCCTCCCCTGCGTCCTCTCCAGGTATTCTGCGATCTTACCTTCCAGGTAGCTGGTAGCCTTGTGGCTCTTAGCGACGACCCCCCAGAGAGCCGCTGCCCCGGCATTTATAGCGTCGACCACAGCCCTCCACGCTTCTTCCCCAGCCTCATCTATTATGCCTCTTCCAAGGAGCATCCTAGCCTTATCGATCCTAGCATGGGCTCTAACTAGTAGGCTTTCAGGCCTCTCCTCAGCTCTAGTTATACCGGAAATGGGGGCTAGCTTAGCGACTGTCGGTGGACGAGACGCTATCACGTTTAGAAACGCCGCTACAATTGAAGGTATTCTTTCAATCTCCATGCTAAAAACCCCTCCAGATCCATAAACTCTAATTCTAAGAACGATGCTAGCTAGCATTAGCCGCCACCGGAGTCCGTGCTAGCTTCTAGGGCGCGGGAAAGCTTATCTCTAGCCTCTTTGAGAGTGGCTATTACGTGGTTAAATTCATCCTCGTCAAGTAGTGCTTCGGGATCTCGAGCGAATAGGCTTATGATTTCCTCAAGTGATAGTCTAGCTTCGAAGAGTACAAGTTTTACATCGTTAGGAGCGTCTTTTATAACTTCACGTAACCTTCTTACGTCTCTAACTTTTTCTAGTATTGTAGTATTATGTTTTACTAATACTTCTCTCCAAGCCTCTAGCGATTTTATAAAAGCTTCAAATAAGTCAACCATAAACTCAACTACTTCTCTCCAATCATTAGATTTGTTAGTAGCATATTCACTCAACTTATTCACCCCTAAAATGCCCTTTAGAAGGCTAGGCCATAGAGATTAGTTTTATTTACGATCAAGTTTAGGTTAAAGGAGGATATAAAAGGGGATAGGCGTGCTACCTAATTTACTTAGACTGGTAGTTGAACTTTAGCGTTAATTTAATCATGCGTTGTAGACGCGATATATTTTATATAGTAGAAGGGTTAAGCTAATGAGAAGAGTTATTCCTATGATTCGTATGCTCGGTATTACTGGGTTGCGCTTCCTGGATAGGATCCAGGGGAAATCTTAGTTTGGTGTGCGGTTTATGGCTGGTGTTAGGGGTGTTGCCGATCCTCTGGAGGAGGTTTTCTCTAGTGCCCTGACACGGAGGATATTTAGGAGGAGGTGGGTACTACTACCCGACTATGTACCTGAGACCCTCCCTCATAGGGAGAGGGAGCTTAGGAGACTAGCCGAGGTCCTAGCTCCCGCTCTCAGGGGTGAGAAACCTGGTAACGCATTCCTATACGGGCTTACAGGTACTGGTAAGACTGCCGTAGCCCGTCACGTCTTGATGAGACTTGAGGGCAAGGCTAGGGAGCTTGGGGTAGCTGTTAGGGCTATCTACGTCAACGTGAGGCAGAGGGATACGCCGTATAAGGTTGCTGCTTCGATAGCGGAGGGCGTCGGGGTTAGAGTTCCCTTCACGGGGCTTAGTGTAGGGGAGGTTTATGAGAGGTCTGTTAAGAGGCTTAAAAGGCTCGGGGGGGTCTACATTGTCGTCCTAGACGAGATAGACTTTCTGGCTAAGAGGCCTGGAGGACAGGACCTACTCTACAGGCTTACTAGGGTCAACCAGGAACTTGGGGGGAATGCGTGGGTTAGCCTCGTCGGGATCACTAATAGCCTGAGCTTTGTTGAGAGCCTGGAGCCTAGAGTTAGGAGTAGCCTTGGAGAGGTGGAGCTCGTATTCCATCCCTACACGGCCCCTCAGCTTAAGGATATACTGGAGGACCGGGCTAGGGAAGCCTTTAATCCAGGGGTTCTGGGCGAGGGTGTCATAGACCTCTGTGCTGCTCTAGCTGCGAGGGAGCATGGTGATGCTAGGAGGGCTTTAGACCTCCTTAGGGTTGCGGGGGAGATTGCTGAGAGAAGGGGTGACCCATTGGTCACGGAGGAGCACGTCTACGCTGCTAGGATAGAGATTGAGAGGGATCGTGTGGGTGAGGTTGTCAGGGGTCTACCGCTCCACGCTAAGCTGGTTATACTAGCTATAATTAGGAGGCAGGGAGCACGTGAAGGCAAAAGCGTCTATACTGGAGAGGTGTATGAAGAGTATAAGAGGCTTACGGCGGAGCTGGGACTAGAGCATGTAACGCTTAGGAGGGTATCCGGGATCCTGGGGGAACTCGACATGCTAGGGCTTGTTAAGAGTCGGGTAGTGAGTAGAGGGCGATATGGGAAGACGAGAGAAGTGATTTTAGACGCGGACCCTAAGGCTATACTAGAAGCTCTACAGGAAGACCCTATGGTGGCAAGGCTGCTGGAGGATTAGAGTTGTGAACGGAAGGGTTGTCGCCTGTGACGATGGCATTGTAAGGAAGCTTGGATGGGGGTCTGGGTTCACGCTAGTATCCTGCATACTCTGGAGCCTAGAGGGAGGGGGGCCAGTAACTGCTGCGTTAGCACCCGTGAGGGTTGACGGTCTCGACGCTACAGATGTGATAGCGGGGTTAGTGGAGGTCCTGCAAGCCCCTAGGTCTCCATTGATCGTGGATAGCGTGACTATAGCGGGATTTAACGTTGTGAACCCCTACGGAATAGTGGAGAGCGTTGGGAGCCCCGTAGTGTACGTCTACAAGTACATGCCCAGCCTGGAGAGGCTTCTAGGAGGGCTGGAGAAGGCGAGGCTCCCGCTCACGAAGGTTAGAGCTAGGGTCATAGAGGCAGTAGTATCCTCGGTTAAGCCTGCGGAGACTCGGCGAGGCATAGTCTACCTAGGTGTCGTAGGAATGCAGTTTGACGTGGCTGTTAAGCTTGTGGAGAAGCTACAGGTCTATTCTAGGACCCCTGAGCCCCTCAGGATCGCTCATTATACTGCCTCGGAAGCTTCCCTCCTCATTTACCCCAGCTAACCCAAGCCCTATGCATCTCAATCCCTCGCATGACAGCACTAACTTCAATCCTTCTGCTTCCAGTGTAACCTTAAGCCCGCTACCTTCTGCTCCTAGACTCTTAGCTGTGAGTAATGCTGAGCCAGCGAGCCTCTTCACGGCATCTATGATCCTAGACTCTATTATAGGGTGATGCCTAGGGTAGATGCCAGAGGAAGCCCCGTCTAGCCGGACAACTATAAGCCTCCCCATGCCGTACACCGAGTATAGCGTTAGGCCTCAGAGCCCGGAGCTGGAGTGGGGGTCGTGTTACCGCGCTTATACCCCGGCTATCCTCTCTGCAAGTTTCCTAGCCTCGGAGAAGTGTTTGTCAACTATGTATAAGTGCTCGCCGCCGTCAACAAGTACCTCGTCTCCGACGATCAAGCTCTCTACTCTAAGGCCTAGCTTGTATAGGGTGTTAAGGTCTATGTCGTGCCTATCTAGCAGCATGCCGGGAGGCCTAGAGAAGTTGAATACTGCAAGCTCGGCTCTAACGCCCTCCCTAATCCCCCCAGCCTCCATGCCAGCGGCCTTCCTAACTTCTTCCGAAACTTTCCAGGGCATCTCAAAGACCGCTGGAGTATAGACTGGAGGTGACTCGAGCATGGGAGGGCCGCCACAAGCCCCTGCAGTTATGGCGCCGGAGAGCCCCCTTAAAGTCTCTAGAGTCCTAAAGTCCCAGCACGAGTTCATAGCTACTCCATAGCTTCCCCCTACAGTCTCCGAGAGTTTGGTAGCTAGCTCCGGGTTCTCGTATTCCACGAAAATCGTTGTCACACCGTGAACGTGTAGCTCGTAGACGGCAGGTAACGCGGAGGTGAACGATGCCTCAAGGCCGAGGCTCCTATATAACTCCCTTTTCCTTGCTGGCGCCGGCTTTAGGTGCCTTATAGGGTAGGCTGCTACGTCGGCTGCAAGGGCTAGGCCGGGAGCTACTACCCTACCCTCACCGCCGAGTATTAAAGCTGCGAAGGTTAGGTCCTCGGGCACAGGCCCTTCTCCTAAGCTCTCGATCATGCCGTCTTTAACGTAGATATAGCCGCCTTTAAGCACTCTATCTCCCGTATAGATTTTAGAGGCGATGACTAGAATTTCCGTCAAGCCTCTCACCCGCAACTCCGTCGTTACAAGCCGTTTCGAAGCCCTAATAGCCTAAGGGCTGTCTTTAATGCGGAGGGAAGAAAGCTTATACCAGTCCGGGAGATTTAGCCGTGATAGGAGGCAGACTGCAAGCCCCATAAGGGGCTAGACTGTGGCAAGTAAATGTATAGTATGCCTGTGTGGGAGGTGCTGGCATGAGCACGACGGATGAAGAGACTTACGTGTTAGACCTGGATAGTATACTTGATGGCTCTGCTAGAAGGCTCATTGAGTCGGGCGAGGTTAAGGGTAGGATTGCAATTCACAATGTTGTTATAGAGTATCTGTATATGGAGGCCAAGAAGGGTAGGAGTGCTGGCATCGCAGGTTTACAGGAGCTCGCTAGCCTTATGGAAACTCCTTTGGAGGGCATAGAGCTTATAGTTGTAGAGGAGGATCCCAGGCTTAGGCCTGAAGGCTATGACGAGGTAAAATCTATTCTGAGGAAGTATGCTTGGAAGACGAATGCAACTCTCATAACGAGCGATCCAATACAGGCTAAGGCTTCGAGAGCTATGGGTGTTAAAGTTTTATTCACGGGGCGTAGGACCTCGGGAAGGCTTAGAATAGAGGAGTTCTTCGATGAGAAGACTATGAGTGTGCACTTAAAAGAAAGGACGCCGCCTATAGCTAAGGTTGGAAAGCCTGGCAGTTGGGCTTTCGTTAAGCTATCTGACAGGCCTTTGAGTAGGAGTGAAATCGAGGATATAGCGAGGGAGATAATAGAGGCTTCTATAATGGAGGACGGATTTATAGAGGTTGATAGGGCCGGCTCCACTATAATACAGCTTAGGAATTATAGGATAGTCATTACTAGGCCTCCTCTTAGCGACGGTTGGGAAATAACGGCCGTGAGGCCTGTAATCAAGCTCAAGCTTGAGGATTACAAGCTCCCGGAGAAGCTGTTTAGGAGGCTAGTTGAGAAAGCTGAGGGTATATTGATAGCAGGTGCTCCAGGAATGGGTAAGACCACCTTTGCCCAGGCTTTGGCGGAGTTCTACGCTTCTATGGGGAAAGTGGTTAAGACGATAGAATCACCTAGGGACATGGTACTCCCTCCCCACGTGACCCAGTACTCTAAGAGTTATGCGGACCTTGGAGAGCTACACGACATACTCCTACTCTCTAGGCCCGACTATACCGTTTTCGACGAACTCAGGACCGACGAGGATTTCAGGCTTTATATAGACTTAAGGCTTGCAGGAATAGGTATGATAGGAGTCATACACGCAACTACTCCGATAGACGCTATACAGAGGTTCATAAGCAGGGTTGAGCTGGGCATGATACCCAGTATTATAGATACTGTTATATTCATAAAGCATGGGGCCGTAGATAAAGTCTACGAGCTGGAGATGACTGTGAAGCTGCCTACAGGCCTTAAGGAGGCAGAGCTCTCTAGACCTGTCGTGGAGGTTAGAGACTTCCTCACGGGCGAGTTAGAGTACGAGATCTACACGTTCGGCGAGCAAACTATGATCGTCCCGGTAAGGAAGGTTGCAGCGAGGGGGGGTGTAGAGGTGGTTGAAAGGCTTGTTAAGAAGCTTCTTCCAGAAGCCGAGGTTGATGTGAGAGATGGGACTCTAATAGTGAGGATACCTAGGCATAGCTCTAGGGTTACGGCGAGGAGGATAAAGAAGGTTAGGAAGCTTGCTGAGAAGTATGGGCTGGAGGTTAGGTTCCTCCCAGCCTAGCTTTCCCTTCTAGGCATGAATCTGTCTAGCGGTATCGAGGTCCTACTCAGTATCTCGAGTAGCTGTGAGAGCCTAAGGCCTGAGCTGGGATTAGCTATCTTAAATCGTCCTCCAGGCGTCGGTTCCAGGTCCTCCGTGCTATGGAACCGCCACCCTTCACCCGGTATCCTAACAGCTATGAAGGCCCTCCCTCCAGCTCTTCGAGCCCACTCTAGGAGCCCCTCAACCTGGCTTCTCTCTATGTATAGCGGTTTTGAAGCGTCAGAGACCCGCTTAACCTCGAAAGCAGCTATTATGCCTGATTTAGCGGCTATGAGGTCGGGCTGAAACCTCTTCCTAACTCCCGCCCCGCTAGCAGGGCCTCTAACTACAGCCCATCCCTTCTCCCATAGGACTTCCGCTAGCTCTCTTTCGTGCCGCACACCCCTTTCCTTCGCGGGTCTCCGGGTCACAGCCTCCCTTCCCACGAGAACATTCTTTGGAAAACTGGAAGTTTAGCTCTTCGTGGATGCAGAGAGTAGTTTAGACTTGACTCTTTCGAGGATCCTCTCGCTCACGGGCATCCCAGCATCTTCAAGCTTCTTAACTAGCCTAGCAAGGAACTCTTCTAAGCTTAGTGACTCCCTCGGGGCCTCTAGGTCTACTAGTACAACCTTACCCGTACCCGGGTCCATGATTCTTAGCACGTCAACTATCCTTCCATCCTTTCCTTTAACCCTATACACGTCGAGTTCCTTAAGCCCTAATGCGGTGACTATCATACGATACCTGGAGTATATTCGTCCTCTAGCCATAGATCTGCCTCCCACACGTCACTTTTGGCTTACCCTCCGCCCTATTAACGTCTACCCCCATAACCCTGGGGATGATGGTTATGGGGCGTAGCGGGAGTATGAAGGTGAAGATGAGTGTTGCTCTCGTTGCGGCTGTGATAGCCGGCACGGGGAAGTCGTACATAACTGTTAGGGAAGCTAGCAGGCTACTTGGAGTTTCTACAAAGACTGCGGGCAAGATACTGGCTAAGCTTGAAGAGGAGGGGTATCTTGTTAGAAGGAGTAGAAGGGCTTATAAAGTGGTAGCTTTGCAGGGAGAGGTAAGGCCTGGGAGTAACTCGAAAACTTCAATAAGGTTTTTACAGACAGTCTCTGCTAGCCGGATATAAGCTTCAGCACTTTTAACAAGGTGTCTTGGGGCTCTAGGTAGATTGCAGTTACACTCTCCAAAGTAGTATCTCAGCTCGCCCGTGAAACCTTTTTCTCTGAGCCTCTCGCAGAGACCCTGACACCCGCACCCAATCGAAAAACCGTCTACACCATTTCCCCTAACCACATATCCACAACATATTGAGCTGATACACTTAGAGGCTAAAACCCTAGCTTCCCGCTTACTCAACTAAACCAACCCTCTCCTATCAACACGAGATGGTGGCGGCGGAAGTGTATTTTAAGCGCTTAGAAAGGTGTTTATGACGAGAAATTATGGCATGAAGATAGGATCTACCTATACATCCACCTCTATACCCTTCTTCTTCAACTCTTGTAGTAAGAGCTTTCTAAACTCTTCGTTCTCCCTTAAGGCTTCCTCTGCAGCCTTGACCAGGGCCTCCTTAATGTCAACCCCTTCTCTCGTATTAACATATATGATGAGCCTGTCTTCTAGAGGGTGTGGCATCTCGTAGTAAGCTAGTTCTGCTAGGCCCAGTTCAAGCAGTTTAGATACTATAAGGTTGCCTAGTGTATGATCTTCACCTTCAACCTCCACAACGTAGGACCTAGGTCCTCTACGCCTCACCGAAACGCTACCCATAGCACCACGCCTCCGCTACAATCGAAGCCCTGCTATAGAGCCAATAAGGATGGGTGACGCCAAGGCTATAATCCTTTCAAAGCCGCACTCCACCCGTCTCTCCCTCCAGAGCTTTTACGAGCTTTGAATAGGCTTCCCTCCACGAACCCTTAACAATAACCTTGTCATGCTCCTCCACTATAACCCCAGCCTGCAGGCCTCTCTCTACTACCTCCTCGGGGGGCAACCCCGTGACGACGCTAGCCGCCGTTACAGCTTTGCGGGTGCTAGTTGTGAGGGGTAAGGCTTTTATGCTCTCTAAAGCGTTTGCAACGGCCTCAGAGATTCTTAGTACCTCTTCGAGGGGGGCATTAGTCTCGAGCCCTTCAGAGGTGTGTTGCGCCTTGTAGCCCGAGGACTTTAATACCTCGGCTACGACGTCTAACGGTACTGCTAGCTCAACCTCCCTATATATCAGGTTTGGGGGGTATAGGTTAAGGCCTCTTCTCGACTTAACCGTTAGCTCGGAGACGATGCTCTTAAGCCTTGCAAGGCTAGTCCTTACGCTAGCGCTGTCTCCCTGAAGCTCAACTATAAGTTTCGGTCCCCTCACCTCTAATCTAACCATACTGGTCTTCAGGGCTTTAGAAAGGCGTTCAACGAGTTTATCTGGGTCCTTGACTACAAGCCTCCTAAGGTCTATAGAGACGATCTTCTTAGCCATAACACGGCACCGGCGAAGGCTTAGGTCCTACCCTACCAGGGATACCTATATTTTATCAGGTGCCTCCGCATAGCTAGTGGAAGGCTTCTATATCTTGCTAGTATAGAGACCTTCCTCTTCTCAACCCTCCCGCAACGGGGGCATACCATAGTCCTATCGCTCTTATAGTTCATAAGTGCCCCACAGTTACCGCAATAGGCATAAAGTACCCCGTACTGGGGGTTCTTAGTTGTCAATGTGAAAGGATGCGTTCTAGACACTATCTTAGCTATTACCAGGTCCCCTATCCTATAGTAGTCACTTATATCCTTTATGTACTCGTCGGCTATGTTAGCTATTGGTATCGCCGCTGAGAGAGGACCTGGAGTTTCATACATCCACCTTGGCCTCGGAGACAGTGATACGGCGCCGTGAACCTCAACTATAACAAGGTCGTGCCTTAACCCTGTCACATACCCTATAACCTCGCTCCCATACTCTGGGAACTTAACCCTCTTCCTAGTCACAATGTAAACAGTCTTAGACGTCTTATCAACCACTGCTCTCCCAGCAACCGCAGCCCTAAGAATTCCCTCGCTATCAACATAGACTCCCCATCCAGGGAAATACTCCTCGACAACACCCAGGGGCTGTCCGGGTACAACTTCAACCTCCTCTCTCGAAGAGTACAACGTCAACATATATCCACCTCACCCTACTCCTATGTATAGGCATTGAGGCCGAGATGGGAAATTTCTCTTTGAAGAGGAGAGTAGCCCTGTAGCCACGCCTAGAAGCCTCCCTCTTATGGAACTCCATATTGCCTGATTTAAGTATAGCGTAGATCCTCGGCACTCTAGCCTCCATAGCGTGCGAGAGGACCTCCCAATCAGCCCCCCTACGCACCACTCCAAAAGGAGGGTTGGTTAGAGCTATGTCAACTAAGCCGGGGGCTAGAGGTCCTACTCTCCCCCTAATCCTAGATGCTATAAAAGATATGGACTGTGACAAACCGAGAACTCTAGCTGCAGCAAGGCAAACCTCAGCTAGCCTAACATCGGCTTCCACGGCAACTACCCTACCAGCCCCGAGCATGAGAGCTGCCAAGCCGAGCCGACACGACCCTGCAGCAAGATCTGCGACTACAGCGCCCTCAAGAAGTCCTCTCAGCGCTGCGTGGCTTGCAACCCTTAGTGCGAGGTCGGCTGGGGTGGTGTATTGTTCAAGCTCTCTACGGGGACTCGGTATCTTGGGAGCAGCCTCCTCGAGGAGCCTAGCTAACCTACCTATAGTAGCGGCCCCCGAAGCCATAACAAATCCTACCACGGGAACCTATAGGGTTCCAGCTTCCCGGAGAGAGCCATAAACGCTTCACCGGGAGTTAAAACGGGCTTCTCATACTCCCAGAGGTCGTCTGTAGGTAGTCTAGGACAACTAGTAACCACAAAGGCGTCGAACCAGCCCGTATCAACTGATATTATAGCCGCCAAGCTAGTATACTCGTTAGCAAGCAGCATATACTCTCTACCAGCCCCCTTTATCGCTTTAACTAGCCTTTCAATGAGCCAGGGCCTGTATTGCCCGGTCTTTAAGCCCACAATAATCCCCCAACGCCTAGCATCCATAGCTTCGGCTACCTTAGATAGCCTAACTTTATATAGCTTCTCTCCCTCGCCCGTCAAGTCGTCAGAGTCATCTTTATAGGGGTCTAGCCTCACTACGGGCTTAAACGTAGAGAGGTAGAGGCCCAACGGGTGAAAGACCCCTCCTCCAAGGTATAGAAAGCCTTCGACCCTAGACGATATAGACCTGGGTAGCCTGTAGTCGCAGCCTAGGACCTGCGAGTCTGTGAGGTAGGGCGTAAGCCCCCTTGGGACTAGAGGCTCTAAGCCCAGGACTCTTAGGGCGGAGGCTACACTCTTAACTGCGTGGACGTGCTGGGCTGTAGTTACGATGCCTACTCTGGAGACTCCGTGACCCATTAATAATCCTGCAGCCTTAGCCACAGCCTTCCTCGACACGCCAGCCTTGCTAAGCGCAGGTACATAGACTATAGAGGCGGCTCTGGGCTCTAGAGCTGGGTGAGCAAGCTCTGCAGGGTAGGGTGAATGGCCCACGTGAACTATTATATCGGGCTTCAGAGTAACCTCTAATTGCCCATAATGTAAGTCGCAGGCGCCAAAAGTGCTATCAAGGTGTAGATAGACCTCTACACCCTCTGGTAGAGCGGATTCAAGGCACTTGACTATCCTCCACCCGTAAGGCTTAAGCCCGTCGGGAAGCTGCAATACCACTCTTCTAGCCTTTCTTTTCTTAACGGCTCTTACAGCCAGCTCTAAATCTATGTTGTAGGGTACTTCGGCGAGTTCAGGGCATGAGGTCAAGCGTAGGGTCACCCTTCTAAAGGGCGGGTAGTTGGAGTGGGCTGTGGAAGAGTGCTGCTAGGTTACCCGCTCTTAGAGGTTAGGTCTTTAATCACGATCCTAGAGGGTAGGGGGAGTTTCCTAGCACCCCTTCTAAGGGCCTCTTTAACGTGCTCCTCAGCGCCCTTGAACGCCCATACCTCCAGCACTATAGTACCCGGGTATACCCTCGCTGCAGTTCCAATAGGCTTACCGAAGGCTTGCCTCATGCCATCCTGAAGCCTATCAGCCCCGGCGAATGCCATCATCTTGTTCTCCCTGAGCACGTGGTGGGGGTACACTCTAACCCTGAAGTAGAAGTTCTTATCGCCTAGGGTCGTTGAGAGATACTTGTTTACGGCTATTCTAGCTGCCTCCAGGGCGTTATGCCTTATTTGACCGGCTTCCAGCATAACTAGCTCCCCCTTAACCTCGGCCTTAACCATTACCTCATAGTTGCCCATCTCGAACTTAGTGATCTTCGGCGGAGGCACCCCGTGAATATACTCCCTCCTAGTGTAGGGTGGACCGCTGAAGTGCGTGTAGCACCTGGCAGGCCTGAGCGGCATGGCAAGCCCCTACTTAGACCCTCACAGCCAGGGCGGATAAGTATTGCCTGCATAAAAGGCTGGGGTCGCGGGCCTCTCTATGGGGTGGGGTTTAGTAGTGGAGGATCTTGTAGAAGTGGATGAAGCTAGGCGAATACTCTCGGAGCTATTGCAGTCGAAGCTTAAAGCGGTTATATGGGAGGAGACCCTAAACTCTATAGGTCGTATCTCAGCGGGCTATCTAGCAGCGGGTAAATGCTACCCCAATTATCCTATGGCTCTGTTAGATGGATGCGCAGTCTCATCGAGCCACGCTTCCAAGGGCTCGGTCTTGAGGGTTGCTGGGAGGCTGAGGCCAGCTAGCAGGCCCATAAAGCTCGGAGATCCTGAGGGTGAGTGCGTCTGGGTTGACACGGGGGCTCCGATGCCAGTAGGCTCAGACTCTGTGGTGCCTGTGGAGGAGCTCGAGGTTACGGGTGACAGGGTTAGGGTATTAGGAGAGGTTAAGGCCTTTAGGGGGGTGGCATTTCCCTGCTCCGACTCCTCTCCCCACGACCCAATAATAGTGCCGGGTGAGGATGTTAGTGCTAACGTTGCAGCCTCGCTGCAGTCCCTAGGTTATCATAAGGTGCCGGTTAGGGAGGTACCCAAGGTATGTGTTGGAGCTGTAGGTGATGAGCTAGTAGAGCCCCCTGAGTGTGGTGATAGTAGTGTGTGCGAGGTTAATAGAGGCTACGTGAAGTGGCTTCTACACGTGCTACGCATACCTGTAGAGGACCTAGGCATTGTCCCTGATAGGATTGACGCTGTGGAGTCTATGATCAGAAGGGGGGTTGAGGCTGGGTGTAAGCTGGTAGTTGTTAGTGGAGGGAGTAGTGTGGGGCTATCAGACTATACTGCAGCCCTCGCAGCTAGGGGAGGGAGGCTTATGGTATCGAGGGTTAGACTGAGGCCTGGCAGGCCTACAAAGATAGCCGACCTCGGAGGCTCAGTACTACTAGTACTCCCCGGTCACCCGAGAAGCGCTTCCTCGGCCTCAGAGGAGGTGTTGAGAAGTGCCCTGGAGAGTGTAGTCGCACCTTCATGCCCTCTAGGCCCTGTAAGGGCTAGGCTAGTTAGCGAGGTGAGGGCGGGGGCTAGAAGGTATCGTGTACCACTAGCTCTAATACCATGCAGTGGCGGAGGCCCCCTAGCCATGCCGGTCTCACGCGAGAGCTACATGACAGTATCGTGGTCACTAGCTGAGGCTGAAATAGCCCTTGAGCCGGGGGAGGTCCTACTTCCCGGAGACCAGGTCGAAACAAGCCCATACCGAAGGCCATCCAAAAAAGCCTTGGACCTAGCAGACACGGGTTTCACAGTGCTTGGGGGAGCTAAGGTCCTAAAGACGCAGCTAGGAAGCGGTGTTGAAGTCTTAAAGACCTCGAGCACGTGTAAGGGCCTGATTGTAGTTGCCGAGAAAGCCGACTACGAAACAGCCGGGATAGAGGGTGAGCTAATACACAGGCTCCGCAGGGGTATATATTGGGTTTCAAAGGGCGACAACTGTAGTCTCCTAGCGATTCCGGACCTTAAGGCTGTAGAGGCTATAGTTAGCGAGGGAGGGTATAGGCAGGTAATAAAGACACCCCGAATAGCCTCGACTTTAAGACTCTTTGAAGAAGGATATGTAGACTGTCTAGCCGCCCCTCTAACAGTGAGTGAAGCTAGAAAGCTGGAGTCAAGCGGGTTTAAGGTAAAGAGGCTAGGCGAAGAGGAGCTAGTTGTATTGAGGATAAGCTAGGGCCCGGGTTTAAGCGCCGGAAACTTAAAAAATAAAGACTGGGCTAGGTCCTATCTCGCCTTGCCCCAGTGCTACTTGAACTCGGGGTAGTCGTCGGGAACCTTGGCTCTGAAGTACTTACCTGTCTCTGGGCTCCTAAAGAGGCCGATTTTAACGCCCTTCCTAGTCCTGGGCGCTAGCTTCCATACCTTGATGGGTACTAGCTCTACCTCCTTGCCGGTTGTGGGATCGCGAACCTTAACCGGGGGTAGCTGTTGCTGGCTCATACCCTCCTCACCCCTCACCTCTTCGCTTCTTCCGTTTACCTAGTTATGGCGTGGTGAGCAATTTAAAGGTTATTGTGTTATTTTAATGGAGCTCATGGAACTCAACTTAGCCTGGTCTAAGGTAATATTAAAGGTTTCCTTTAGGCTAGCACGTTAGCCCAGAGAGTCTGCTACACGATGTGAGGTCTCTTAGCGTCACGTTAAGGTTCCAGTCAACTCTTTGTACTGCGTACTTTATGAAGTGGTATTTCGAGACGACGTCGTCTACGTCGGCAATGTTAACGGATACAGTCTCCCAGCCCTCGCCCGAGGGTAGCATTATGGTGAGGCGCCCGGGCTCTAATACTATGCCAGCCTTCTTACTCTTAACCTCAACAACGTTATCGGAAATCCTGATCCCCACAGCGTTCCCGCCAACCTTCATAACCCTCTTATCACCATTAGACGATACCAGGTAGATTCCCGCGCAGCCGGTACTACAGACTATAGCGTCCCCCGACTTGCCGCAGAGCTCCTTAGCAACTCCAATACACTCAGCGAGGCCCGCAGCTTTCACGGCATTCTGAGCCATAGAAGCCAGCTTAGACACCAGGCCGGTATACATAGAGGCCTTATACCCGCTCCTAGGAGCCCTCCGTAGAGCCTCCTCAAGCCTCCTAACAACCACAGACATAGCCCATACCCCGCCCCTTAAGGACTCCTATAGGAGTGATATACCTTCCCGCCCAGCCCTTGCTATCAAAACTAAGATAGTAAAGATAAGAAAAGAGAATGAGCTGGCGCGAGTTTCATAAGCTTCTTAGGGTACCTGCATTAATCTCCATTCAGTCCGAATGCATGGCATCGATCGGGCTGTGATAGTACTATCTAGTTTCTTCTTCGCAGGTTGAACCATTTATATTAGTACATTTCGGGTGGTTAATGATATGTCTGAGCGTAAAAGTTCGTGTAGGCTGGAAGAACATTATTTATTATGTCTAAAAGCGTGGCAGAGACTGTAGGGCTTGGGGAGGGCTCTATAAGTAAGGATGGCTGTCAAGGGCGGCAAGATAGTGATCGAGCCTATACCAGATCCGTTTGAGCTAGCCCTCAAGCAGCCTAAGTTTGCAATGATAAAGATTTGAGGATTTTGAGAGGGGGTCTGAGGAGATGCAGAGTGGGTTACTTGAAGATCAGGATTAAGATATTGTTAGTACTACCTACTTACTCTCAATAATAGGCGTCGGTGTAGAAGGGATTTACGAAGTATTGGAGGTCCTTAAAAGTCTTTATGACTCTGGGGAGGCGGAATTCTATTATAACCCTTTCAGCATGCTTGAACCTATAGGCAATCTTTCCAAGAATGAATGTGATGAGCGTATGGTTAGAAAGGGGGCTTGCATCTATCGGGGGATCTTTCAAGCCTGTCTGACTATGAAGGGCTACCCTTTACGCCTTAAAATTGCGTGGAAAGGGTTTTAGAGATCTCTTAGACCTACTTCTCTATGCATCTTTCAAGGCGAGGGGGCTAATGTTTCTTACGAGGGATAAGGCCTTAATCGAGTTCCTTGAAAGTGATGGAGAGCGTCTAGACAATAGTAGTCTATGAGGGGAACTTTGTCATCTTCTATAAGCGCGGGTAGAGGCACTGTTCTTAGATGCAAGTGAATGGGGCTGTTCCCTCATAATTAACACACACGTAGCCGCCTCTATTTTCCTCTTCAATTTCTATTCTCACTCTGACTCCTATCATGCCGACGACTCCCCTGAGGCTACAGGCTAGGGATGCAAAGCGCTGGTCTACTCGCCTATGCGGAGCGAAGACATTTATGTCGCCTCTCAGAGCCACGAATATCATTGCAGGTCTTACACCCTCCCTTGCGAGCCTCGCTAGGACCTCAAGGTGCCTTAGGGCTCTCTGGCTAGGAGCGTTTGGGAACCTACCCACACCGCCATCGCTAAGGTTAACTCCCTTCACCTCAACAGCCCACAGGCCCTGAGAGCCGCTGACTAGGAAGTCTAGCCTAGCCCCCTGAAGTGTGGGCTCCCTAATAAGCTCGGCATCAGGGTCTCCCAGGACCTCCCTATAGGCTTTCGAAAACAGCGCATTAGGCACCCGAGAGTCTAGGACTACTACTACCCCGGAAGGGTCTATGCCGGCTACCACGTCGCACTGGGTAGCCCTCCCCAGCCTCCCTACCACACTCCTATAGAGCACAGCACTCCTACCAGGGGCTAGGACGTGGTCTATCCTGCCGGTGTCGTGGAGATGGCACTTTAGCTTCTCGCCGCCAGTGTCGATTAGCACTGTGAACCTGTTAAGTCGTGACAGGAACAATCCTTCACCGCTAAACTCCAAAGAGACACCTACCAGTCCTCATCCCCAGATTCTTCAGTCCTAACCAGACTATGAAACCTATGGTGGGGGCTTTGGGCTCAGAGTTCGAGGCTCCCAGGATAGTCGTCGAACCGCCAGGTCCTAGAGCGAGGGAGATAGTAGAAAGAGACTCGAGGGTATTGATGCAGTCCTTCGTTAGGTGGTATCCACTCGTCATAAAGAGGGGCTTCGGGGCTCTAGTGGAGGATGTTGACGGTAACGTGTACATAGATTTCAACTCAGGGATAGCAGTGCTCAACGTAGGCCACAGGCACCCCAAGGTAGTGGAAGCCATACGCTCCCAGCTAGACCGATTCCTCCACTACAGCCTCACAGATTTCTACTACGAGCTAGCGGTTGAGGCGGCCGAGACTCTAGTCTCCATAACACCAATAAGCGAGGGGAAGGTATTCTTCACTAACAGCGGGGCCGAGAGCATAGAGGGCTCTATAAAGGTTGCGAGAGGCTACTTCGGGGGGTCAAGACAGTATGTAATCACATTCATAGGAGGTTTCCACGGTAGGACCTACGGAGCTATGAGTGCCTCTGCAAGCAAGGCCATCCACAGGAAGGGCTTCTCGCCGCTAGTCCCAGGGTTCCTCCACGTACCCTACCCAGACCCATACAGATGCCCCTTCCCCGGTATTGAGGGAGAAGAGTGTGGAGAGGCTGTGATAGGCTTCATAGAGGACGTGGTCTTCAATAGAGTCGTGGACCCCGGCGAGGTGGCGGCCTTCATAATAGAGCCGATACTAGGCGAGGGGGGCTATGTAGTACCTCCCGAGGGCTTCCTCCCGAAGCTCAAGAAGCTCGCAGAGAAGCATGGAATACTCTTCATTGCTGATGAAGTTCAAACGGGTTTCGCCCGCACCGGTAAGATGTTCGCTGTCGAGCACTGGGGCGTGGTTCCAGATGTGATGGCTGTAGCTAAGGCAATAGCCGGGGGGCTTCCCCTCGGGGCTATAGTGGGGAGAAGCGATGTAATGAGTCTACCGCCCGGTAGTCACGCCAACACTTTCGGGGGAAATCCGGTAGCCCTCTCAGCGTTCAAGGCGGTAGTGGAGGTGATCAGGGAAGAGAAGCTTGCTGAGAGAGCGTGGAGGCTGGGTGAGAGGGCTCTGAAAAGGCTACGGGAGCTTGAAGCGGAGAGCAGCCTGGTGGGTAATGTTAGGGGTAAGGGTCTTATGATCGGTGTTGAACTTGTAAGGGATAAGCATAGTAAGGAGCCGGCTCCTAGGGAGGTAGGAGAGGTCATTACTAGGTGTTTTAAGAGAGGCCTGCTAGTAATTGGGGCGGGGCTCTCTACTGTAAGGATAGCGCCGCCCCTCACTATAGAAGAAGATCTTCTAGATAAGGGGCTCAATATCCTCGAGGAGGCTATAAGAGAGGTGGAGAAGGAGGTTAAAGGATAGGGGCACGAGGCTGTGGAGGAGGACCTTGAAAAAAGGATCCTAGAGATCCTTAGGGAGGGCCCAAGGACTTTCGAGGAGCTAGTGGAGGCTCTGAGCTGGAGCGGCGATAAGAGGGGGCTTAGGAGGGTGCTAGCGGAGATGGTTAAGTCCGGGATTATAGTTAAGGAGCCTGACTACGAGCGTAGGAAGATGGTCTTTAAGGTTAGGGGCGGGTAGCGAGGGTTGGACCTGAAGAAGGCTTATAAGGTAATGTCGGTCCTCACCGCAGCTCTTTCAGCTCTTTCAGCTATAGGTAGCCTGGCTGCATGGATCGACGGGAGGGGTGTCTTTTACGCTGCTATGACCGTCTTCTGGCTGCTAGCCCTAGCCTGGGCTCTGAGGGAGGCGAGGCAAGCCTTTAGAGGCTAAAATCCACATTCTATCCTGTAACAGGTGCTGGTAGCATTGGCAGGCTTGAAGTTCTGTCCTAGATGCGGCTCCATAATGTATCCTATGCGCAAAGGCTCTGTCACAGTGTTTAAATGTAGGTCCTGCGGATACGAGACCGACGCCTCAGGGGGCCCACAGCCCTATAGGTTTAGGGAGAAGGTGAAGCATAGTCCGAGGGAGAAGATCGTTGTTGTGAGGGAAGGTGAAGAGACTGCGGGGTCACAGGTTCTTAAGGGGGTCGTATCATGCCCTAGATGTGGTCACGACGAGGTTATATTCTGGATGATGCAAACGAGGAGCGCAGATGAGCCCATGACGCGGTTTTATAGGTGTACGAGGTGCAAGTATACTTGGAGAGAGTACGCATAGATGCCAAGGCCTGCAGAGACGTTGAGATAGTTGAGAGAAGCCTTTACAGGATAATAGGGGACCTAGCGGAGGCTCTAGAAAGGACCCCGCCGACGATATCGTCCAAGCCACTTATAGAGGGGGCTCTAAAACTCGCTATGGGAGCCTACAACTCCATATACAGGCTTAAGACTTTATGCTCGCAGGGGACCCCCGCCCCTCTTAACCAGTAGGTCCTCAACACATTTCACCCGGGGAGGCTAGCCTTCCCAACTGGAATGATGAGGGGTGTATGTGGTGGGGGAAGTTAAATTCCACTTTAGTGACGCCCGCATCTGGAGGTACATGGTGGCGTCTATAGAGAAGATTATTGATGAGGGGGTCTTCATAGCGTCTCCAGAGGGCCTGAGCCTCAGGGCTATGGATACTAGCAGGGTTGTGATGGTGGATCTGTTCTACCCTGCCTCCTCCTTCATAGACTATAATGTGGAGGAAGAGAGGGAGTTCGGTGTATCGTTCGGGATCCTCGCTAAGATCCTGAGGAGAGCTAGGAAGGACGACGAGCTAGTGATAATAGTTGATGAGAGCAGAGTTACTATCAAGCTTAAGAGTAGAGGGGAAAGGACCTTCAGGATACCTCAGGCCCTTCTAACTTACGAGAAGCTGCCGGAGCCTAAGATCCAGTTTACCGTTAAGGCTAAGATGCTAGGCTCTACTTTCAGGGAGGTAGTGAAGGATATAGAGCTTCTAAGCGAGTCCGTTACCTTGAGGGCGTCGGAGAGCACGCTTTACATGGTGGGGAGGAGCGACATAGCTAGTATAGAGGCTGAGCTCTCTATCGAGAGGGGGGCGCTTATAGACTTGATAGTGGACTCTCAGGACCAGGCCACCTACTCTATAGAGTACTTTACTCAGATGGCGAGTGCCGCCCAGGCAGCGGATAGCGTGACGCTCCAGTACTCGGAGGACGCTCCAGCTAGGGTTGACTTCGAGTACCTAGGTGGAGGTAGGCTGACATTCTATGTATCGCCGAGGATCGAGTAAGCGCGGAGGCAGGCTGGAAGCTGAAGTAGAGTTAGAGGGGGGTTTAGACCTAAAGCTCCTCTTCTCAAGGTACTACAGCCTCTACTCTAGGAAAGGAGTTTGGGCCCCCCCAGAAATGGCTAGGAGGGAGTTCGCGTTCCAGCTATTCGAGAGGGAGGCTTACACTAGACACATTTCATTCTCCACCCCCGAGGAGCTTGCCAACTACCTAGCCTCCAAGGCTCCCCGCCACGCATACTATTCTATAGCGCTCTACGAGGTCCCTGACGCCCCCGAGATGGAGGGTAAGGGGTGGCTAGGCTCCCTACTCATGTTCGACATTGACGTGGACTCGATAGAGGGGTGCGGGGAGATCGCCAGCGATGACTGCATGGTCAAGGGTGCTATGGAGGCCGAAAAACTTCTTATGGTATTGAGAAGGGATTTCGGTGTAGAAGGCTCTGTATATTTCACGGGGAACAGGGGCTTCCACGTCCTAGTAGACTGCGGCTGGTGCCTTGAGCTGGGAAGGGAGGAAAGGAGAGAAATTGCTAGGTACGTTGCATTGGAGGGCTTCGAGGGCTCCGTGTTCCCCCAGAGGTCTAGAAGGGTAGTACTATCGCCCAGAGACCCAGGCCCTAGATGGAGGATAGCCGAGGTCCTAGGCCTGGAGGGGGAGAGTGTGGTTGGCATCGAAGATGTAATAGCTGCTGCGGGGGAAGCTGGCGTGAGGATTGACATGCAGGTTACACAAGATATCTCTAGGCTTGCAAGGCTACTCTACACCCTAAACGGGAAGGCGGGCCTCCTAGTAACGCCTTTGGAAGAGCCCTCACGCTTCACACCCGACCCTAGCCTCTCCCCCTTCAAGGGTGAGGTTGAGGTAGTATTCGAGGCGGATCTGGAGGAGACTAGGATACTGGGCTGGAGTGTGGGTGGTAAGAGGGGCGAGGAGGCTACGTTGCCTGCCGAGGTTGGGGTTATGTTAGCGGCTAAGGGTGTAGTAAGGGTTGTTGGAGGTGTTGTGAGGGTTGTCGTCTGAGATACCAGCCGGCGGCCCCTACAAGGCAGCCCTGGGGATGCACGAGCCCCTTACAGTGGAGCACTTGAAGGAGGCTCGTAGGCAGCTCTCATACTATTGCACAGCTCATGCCAGGTTCTGTAGGGAGTTCGTGGCTAGGATGAGGGAGGCTTCTCTAAACGTAGCAAGGGCTAGACTGGAGGACCTCTCTGCGAGTAGGGATTATGTTGGCGTCGATAAAGGCGTCATCGAGGTGGCTGAGAGGCTGGTCGAGTTCTACGCAGACTACATAGCAGGCTTACTAGCACTTCACGGGGAGGATGTTGCAGTGGAGGCTAGGGCTGACGTGAGGGTAGGGAAGCTCGCTCTGAGAAGGGGCGAGATAGCATTCCTAGAGCCGGGACTTGCCGCTAGGCTAGCTGTAGCGGGCCTAGTAGAGCCTGTGAGAAGCAACGCTATAAGCCTACGCTCACCCTAGGGGAGCCTGGGTGGCTGGGTGTGAAGTTCCCTAAGAAGCTGAGGACCTACTGCCCCCGCTGCAATACTCATACAGAGCACAGAGCAACCCTCTACAAACATGGTAAGAGAAGGGCTATGGCGCTGGGTGAAAGGAGGTATAGGAGGAAGCAGGAAGGTTATGGGAGTAAGAGGAGGCCCGAGCAGAAGAGGTTCGCTAAGGTGACTAAGAGGCAGGTCGTGAAGATAACGTGCACTCAGTGTGGCTACACTAGGCACATGCTAGGTATAAGGTTGAAGAGGTTGGAGCTAGTGGAGGTGGTGAGGTGAGCTGTCTGTGAGCGTGGTGGGTTTTGGGGTTAAGAAGAGGAAGATACTCGTACCACGACCTAGAAGCCGCTTCTACCTCGTGGTTTGCCCTAGGTGCGGTAACAGGCAGATAGTATTCAGTCACGCAACCTACAAGGCTCGATGCCTCAGGTGTGGCGAGGAGCTTGTTGAGCCTACTGGGGGTAAGGCGAGGATTAAGGGTAAGATAGAGAGGATATACCCGTAGGTGGACGGCGTTGAGCGAGGCTCAGCCTCAGAGGTTTCTCAAGCCCCGCAAGCCGCTACCGGATGTGGGGGAGCTAGTGGTAGGTACGGTATCCGAGGTATACGACTACGGAGCCTACCTATTCCTAGACGAGTATGGAGGTATAAGGGCCTTCCTTCCTTGGAGCGAAGTTGCTAGTAGGGCTGTGAGGAACATAGAGCAGGTGCTAAAACCCAATCAGAAGGTTGTAGTGAAGGTGATAAGGGTCTATAGGAAGAGGGGAGAGGTTGATGTGAGCCTTAAGAGGGTTATGGAGGGGGAGCGTAGGAGGAAGCTCATGTACTTTAAGAGGTATGTGAAGGCGGCGTCGATAATAGAGTACGTAGCCAAGGACCTAGGGAAGAGCGTTGAAGAAGCTTATAAGGAGGTTATATGGAAGCTTGAGGACCACTATGGGGACCCCATGAAGGGTCTTGAAGAAGCCGTGATAAGGGGCCCTGAAGCACTCAAAGAGGCTGGCATAACGGACGAGTGGATAGAGCCCTTGATGAGCGCGGCGAAAGTACACGTTAAGGTTAAGACCCTCAAGATCTCGGGCATAATGACGTTGCAGAGCATGGCTCCCGACGGTGTAGAGAGGATAAGAGAAGTGCTATTGACGCTTAAAAAATCACTTGAGGAGCCCAGCCTCAAAGTCAGAGGCCGAGTTTACTCGGTAGGCTCCCCTAGGTATAGAGTAGACCTCCAAGGCTACGACTACAAGGAGCTAGAGAAGGCCCTATCAAAGGCTCTCGAAGCCGCTGAGGAAAGGGCTGAGGACCTAGAGGTCGCTTTTAAGTTCGAGAGGATTGAAGAGTAGGTGCACGTTTAATGCAGTGGCTACTGAGAAGGTGCGTGAGATGCGGGAGGTATACCCTTAGGAGGGATAAATGTCCTTCCTGTGGAGGCGAGGTTAGGGTACCTCACCCGCCGAGGTTCTCCCCAGAAGATAGGTACTTGAAGTATAGGTACATGATGAAGAAGCTAGCCGGCCTCATACCGGGCGGTGAAGAGAAACTAGAGGAAGCTACCAAGGAACGTTCTTAATGCCCATAAGGTAGGCGCCAAAGTTAGAGGCTACATGAGCTATTACTACAACTATCGCAGCCTCAACAACAGCCTTCAAGCTCCAGTCAACCCCCAGTATCACAGTTAGGGCGAGAGCGCCAAAGTAGAAATCTAGCTGGTCTAGTAAGGGGGCTGGAGCCCCCCTCTTAAGTCCCAGCCTTCTCTTTATGAAGGAGCCTGCCATGTCCCCTAGGATTGCTCCGAGGGAGGCGGCCGAGCCTATGACTGCCAGCTCTTCCCAGCCTAGTAAAGCTGCTAGGATAAGCGCGGTAAGAGAGCCTGCAATGAACCCTGCAAGGGAGCCCTCCCACGTCTTGCCATCTCCAAGGATCCTCCTACCGTCGAGGAAAACCCTACCCCCGTCTACAGGCCTCTTACCCTTAACTAGGAGGGGGGTAGCGTTGGCTACCATAGCTGGCGCTATGACTATTAGCGCTTCTAGGATATTATCTATGTGTGTGAAATCCAATCCTACTACAGCCAAGACAGACCCCTCCCGTCGAACGTGAAATACGCCACCCTCTTCTCAGGCTTGGAGAAGGAGAGCTTAAACCTACCCCTACTCTTACTTGAGGTAGCCACTACGTGGGCGTAAAGTATTAGAGCCTCCCATCCCGGGGTCCTCAGTTCACCCTCAACCTCTCTTACCACGCCAGTAGCAAAACCACCGCACCTCCTCAAGATAGAGGCTATGAAGCTAAGCAGCCTGAAAGCCCCTCTGCTAGCCTGCTCCGTATATAACTCGTTTATGGCATCAACTACTACATAGTCGCCTGAAAGGCATGAAGCGGCCACTTTCTCAACAAGATCGTCTAGAGTTAACGCTTCCACACTGGCTACCTTGGGAGTGTAGGTCCTAGGAGCATTCTGACTTCCCACGTAGACGTAAGATACCTTGAAGCCCGTAGTAGATGCGGCTTCGGCAACATGAGAAGCCAAGATCGTCTTGCCGGAGCCAGGGGGCCCGTAAATGAATGTGAAAAGCCTCCGTGATATCGCAGTCTCGAGTAGTAGGGGGAGCCTGCCAGTCATACCCTTAGCCCGAATAGCCTGCGGCCCTCACCCCTTCTTAGCGTCTTCATCCTCCTCACACCCTCGTCAACCTTGTAGTCGTAGATTGTAGCCTTATTCCTGACCTCTTCAAAATGCCTTTCAACAACCTCTACGACGCCCTTAGGGGCTCCCTTCTTTTCTAAAGCGTCCTTACCGTCGTTAGTGACCCTTACCTTCTTGTTTGGAGTATATTCTATGAAGCCCACGTAGCCCAGGGCAACCAGGTCGTTCTTAAATTCGGGGCTGTATGGGACTCCAGCTATAACCTTGAATTCATAGCCCAGGGGAGCGCCTAGCTGCTGTAAATCGTAGACCACTTGCTGTAGCGCTCTCTCGTAGAGAGGGCCAAACTTATCTATAATATATAGTAGTGCCATCTGCCTCTCGTTAGACATTACTTTATCCTTTGTAATAACCTGTACGGATATGATCTTGAGGTCCTTCGTCTTGCCGGCCTCCGTGTCCACTTTAGCCTCTCTCTTCCTAGCCATGACGCCTCAACCTCCCTAGGCCCACAAGTATACTGTAGGGGTCTTTTAGGGTTAAGTTATCTCCCTGTGAATGCGTTATTTAGGGGTTAGGGTGGCTTATAGGATGAGGCTTTCGACGGTAAGTATTCTCCTAGTGCTAGTTCTACTCTCCATAATTCAGCCTTTACAAGCTGTCAGCCAGGATGGGAGGGGTTTTGAGAGTATCGTCAGGGTGCCCGTGCCTGCAGTTAGTAGCGATGTAGGTGGAGCGAAGCTCATAGATATTGTGGTGAAAGTTAGGTATCCCGGCTCGGGGAACGTTAATGTTACCGGCGGAGGCGAGGTAGACGACACCACTAGGTATAGCATGATAACGGCCGCTATGATAGCAGCCCTCTTCGCAGGCTACGACCCCTGGAGCCTGGATGTAGAGGTAGAGATTAGGAGTTTAGGTCCTGTGGCTGGCACTAGCGGTAGCCTGGGAGTGGCGTTAGCCACTTACTACGCACTACTATACAAGGCTAACGGAGACCTCGAGGACCTGGGGGTCTCGGTTACAGGCGCTATATCACCGGATACATTAGCAGTAAGCGTTGGCGAGGTGCCTAAGAAGTGTCAGGCAGCTAATAGGGAGGGGTTGAGACTAGTCATACCACTCTCTAACCTAAAGGACGTTGAGGGTAGCTCGTGCAACTTTATAGCGGTTTCAGGCTTAATAGATGGGCTAGCCATCCTGGGAGTACCTAGGATCGAGGGTAGCCTAAGGGTTGAGACTCCTCCAGAGTTCGCCAAGGCTATGAAGGGGGTTGCGAAGGACCTCAGAGCAGAGGCTGAAAGGGTACTAGCGGAAGTCGGGAAACGTATGGACCCTCAACAGTACTCAAGCTTGAGAGAAGCAATTAAAGGAAAGCTTAGAGAGAGTGTCGAGGCTGAGGCTAAGAGTTTCTACGCTGCCGCCAGCCTAGCCTTTGCAGCGTTGGTAGACGCCTACACAGCATATTACACCTTGTACCTCTCTAGCGAGGGGAACCAGGTAGATGCGGTTGTCTCGGAGATAGAAAGTGAGCTTCAGGCTCTTAGGGAAAAGCTCGACTCCATGAGCCAGAATGGAAGCCTCTTCTATGTTGAAACCCTCTCAGTAGCATATACTAGGCTCGCTAGCGCAGAAGCTTCGCTCGAAGAAGTTAAGAGGCTAAGCAGAGTGGTACCCCCTCAAGAAGTAGCCCGGTCCCTCGCCTACGCCAAAGCTAGAGTCTATAGTATAGAGGCGTGGATAGACGTAGCTGAGGAACTCAGGGACGTTGGAAGAAGTCTTACCGTGAATGAGGTAGAAACGGTAGTAGCGAGGTTTAGGGGGTTCGTTAAGCTTGTAGTCGAGTATGCTAAAGCCCTAGCCGACTATCTGATCGAAGTTGTCAACACGCCGCAAAGGCCTGAAATAGAGTCTTACAAGGCGTCGATAGACCTTGTTATGGAGCAAGCAGAGGATATGTGGTCTAATGGCCACTACGTGGCGGCCCTAGGCTTTTATAGGGAAGCCTACAGTAGGAGCCTTCTACTCATATTCACCGGTAGCGTTGAGAGGCTAGGAAGAGACGTGATAAGGGTTTACATGGAGGAGTTAAGGAGTGCATACACGGTTATGGCTGCCAGGACCTACGCTGCAGGCTACATTTCAGGGCTTGCAGAGCTGTATATGCAGTATGCAGACGTGCTATCAGAGGATGAGGCGACTATGGGGCAGGCGGTCGAGATCATGGAGGAAGCTGTAGCCTCCATAACCCCCTGGCTACTGGCAACCCAGGCCACTAGGCAGTACATACCAGAAGCTCCCCAGACGACCCCCGGGGGAGAGCTTGAGGGGGGTCTGGAAGGCGGGGTTGAAAGAGTTAGGGCTACGCTAGAGCCTATAGTCACTGTTGCTATGACGGCTGCAGCCGCCGCATTCATGCTCGGATTCTACACGGCTTCAAGGAGCTACGCCAGGTCTCAGAGGTTCTGGGCTTAGAAAACCTACTCCATGAAGTCCTCCAGAGTCGGTGGTTTACGACCTCTACCAGCCTCTCTTACAGCCCTCTTCACGGGGCCTTTGAAATCCTCTTCTAACTCCCCTCTAAGCTGAGGGTTGTAAAGGGCCGCTGCGGGGTGGTAGGTAGGTACTATAACGACATCAACACCCCCAATTCTAGCCCTCACGATTCTCCCCCTCTCCCTCCTAACGCCCTCCCACCGTAGCCCTGCTAGCTTGTAGAGAGTGCTTCCAGCTATCCTACCGACAGCTATTATGACTTTAGGTCTAATGGTCTTAATCTGCTCAATAAGGTATGGAAGGCACGCCTGTATTTCCTCGGGCTTAGGGTCTCTATTGTTGGGAGGTCTACACTTTACAATATTAGTAATGTAGACCCTACCCCTCTCAAGACCAGCCTCACCCAGAAGCCTATCAAGAAGCTTCCCAGCAGCCCCGACGAAAGGCCTACCCTGCTCATCCTCACTCCTCCCCGGAGCCTCACCAACAACCATGACCTCTGCATCGAGAGGACCCTCACCAGGCACGGCATTCTTGCGGGAAGCGTGGAGGGGGCACCTAGTGCAAGACTTTATAGTCTTGACGAGATCTTCATAACCATTTCTATCCTTTACACTCACTACAGCCCCCCCGAGACTGCCACCGGAATAGAAGTTAATGAAGGGAATATTGATTTGCAGGTTAATACGTTATCTTTAGTTGAATTACTAACTATTTTGGAGTACACTATTATATAGAACTTTCTCTTTTCGACGCGGATGCTACAATAGACTTGACTTTCAAATGCATGGTTATGGAGACGTTCCAATGCTGCTAACGGTCTTTCAGCAAAGTTGTATAACACGATAATGCAAAGGAGCATGTGTATAAAGCTAGACCTCTATTGATTATTGTAGGGGGGCTTTTTGAGTGAAGTTATAACACGAAAGGCCTTTATGCTAACCTTATAGCATCTCCAGGTTTTGAAAGGGTGCATTTTATAAGTGAACCTTTACTTACTATCGTCAGGGTTTTCTGGGAGAATGTAATGCCTGGTGGCATAGATGCCGAGGTGCTTTGCTACACTCCTAGCTGGTTTGGAAAGAAGTAAGAAGATATAGGTGTTGTTAAAGAGTCCTTGGAAGTATAGTGCGGGGGTGTAGAGTCTAAGTTCCCCTCCACACCTTTCTGCTCGATAGCGTGTAGTTTGCGATGAAGCCGGCAGCTATGCCTGCTAGCTGTGAGAGTATAGGATGTAGGCCTATGAACGTGATGAGGCTTCTAGAAACGAGGTACCCCACGCCAACCCCTACAGCGCTGGAGAGGTGGTAGCCTAGGAGCCTAGCTGGAAAACTTCTCTCGTACCTCCTATGAGAGAAGGTGATCCTATCGTGTATTGTGAAGTTGAATAGGAGGCCTGCTTCGAAGCCTAAGAGTATGGCTGCGTCTAGAGGGGCTCCAGCCCCTAGTAGTGTTCTAAAGACAGTTAAGTTGACTATGGTGCCTCCAAGGCCTACAAGGGCAAACCTGAGGGGCGAGGATGCTATGGCTAGGTGAGCTAGATAGTCTATCATAGACTTGAAGCCCAGCTTGCTACGGCCTTCGTGCCTGCGCCTGAAAACGTATGGTACGTCGACGACCCGGGCCTTGGGGTTTAGCCTGAGTATCTCTACTAGGAGCTTAAAGCCGGGGGGCGGAGTCTGGGGTAGCTTAACCCTCTCGAGATTTATGGCGAAGAAGCCCGACATGGGGTCTGAGGTCCTACGAGTTTCGGGGACGAGGATCCATGCTAGAATCGTAGCTCCCAGGCTCATTAAAAGCCTAACTCTACTCCACCCCTCAACGCCCCCTCCCCTAGTATACCGGGAAGCCACGACTATATCGGCCCCCTCTTCTAAGGCCTTAAGTAATCTGGGCACGTCCTCTGGAGGGTGCTGTAAGTCTGCATCCATGACGACAGCATACTTGCCAGTAGCTTCTCTTAGGCCTCTAAGTATAGCTGAAGCCAGCCCCCTTTCACCCCTCCTAGATAAAAGCCTTAGTCTCGAATCGTCCTCGGCGAGCTTCATAATGACTTCGGGGGTCCCGTCTATAGACTCGTCGTCCACAAATATGACTTCAAAACAGCCTCCTATACTCCCCTCCAGAGCCGTTACAAGCCTAGAGACGAGAGGCTCTATGTTGGGTGCTTCATTGAGTGTAGGTATGACTATTGATACAATAGGAGCTATACACTCTCTCTCGCTTCCCGTCATTCCCTCCCTGCCGGCACTATACAAGGTAGAGGGCCCTCCTCACTTCATCAGGCAGCTCATCCTCCCTGAGGACTTCGAACGTTATAGGGGCTTCCCTCCTCTTAGGACCTACCACTATGTATTTTGAAGGATCGCTAGCGTCACGGCTCTTCAGAACCCTAACCTTAACGTACCACCCATCACGCCTCCTAACGTAAACGTACTTGCCGTGCTTCCCCCCCATTACAGTCTCCCTCAAGGGTCCCAAGGCCCACACGCCTAATAAAGCTCGCCAACGCTTACCCTCGACTCTTCACAGACTTCCATGCTATGACGGCTTCGAAGGTAGAGAATACGTAGCCTAGCATTGCGAAGGCTACCTCGGCCACCCAAGTGTAAGGGTCGTCCCCAGGGAGCTGTGAAAACATCCTTGCGTTGACTAGGAGGAGGCCTGAAGTAGCGGCTATGTAGAAGCCGTAGGGCCTTCCTAGGGCTAAAACTACGAGCCCCAGGATCCAGGCTGCGGAGACTAGAACCATCACCAGGGCTACAAGCTCCAAGGGGGCTCTATAAAAAGCCCTGCCAGCTATGAAAGCCGAGGTTATAGCCGCTATAGCTATGGAAGCCCTAATCCTACCCCTGCTATCCCTAGGCCTCAACTAAATAGCCTCACCCCAGACTCATAGCCTGGGGGCCCGCGATGCCTAAAATATACGATATGCATTCACACTTCTACGAGTACGGGGATAGAGAGATAGAGAAGATACTTGAGACTGACAAAAGTCTTGTGGTAGTAGCAGTCTCGGACGACGTAGAGTCTGCCATGAGGACGATAGAGATCTGGGAGTCGTATCCCGACAGGGTGGTGCCATGCATAGGCTTCCACCCCTGGAACCTGAGGGAAGGCAAGGGGCTCCTTGAAGCTCTCGAGGCTCAAAGGTTAGTCGAGAGGATAGGCCCTCCGTGTATAGGCGAGGTAGGGCTAGACAAAAGGTTTCTAGACCCCCACACGTGGCACATACAGGTTGAGATCTTCCGGGGGTTTGCTAGGCTAGCCTCAGAGATAGGCGCCTTCCTAAACATACACGCCCCGGACGCGTGGAAGCACGCTGTAGCCATAATCTACTCTGAGGGGGTTGAGAGGGCCATGTTACACTGGTACACAGGCCCCCAGACACTAATAATGCCGGCGGCCCGCCTAGGGGTAAGGTTCTCAATAAACGCAGCCCTCAGGATCCAGAGGAAGAGCGTGGAAGCCGCCAAAGCTGTGCCACTAGACTACATGGTGGTTGAGAGTGACGGGCCCTACGAGTATAGGGGGCTCAAGCTAAACCCCCTAATGGTTAGGGAGACTATAGAGGCAATAGCTAAGATTAAGGGAATGCCTATGGGGGAGGTCCTAGAGACTCTAGAAAGCAACTCCATTAGGCTCGTGGGTAGGATCTAGCTTCAACCCTATACTCAACCTTTAAGCACTCCCTATAAGCTCCCTTACCCGAAAGCCATATCCTCGAGGCTCTGAGCTCATAGACCATAGGCCCCGCCTCCACAACAATACCCTCAATACAGAGAGACTTCTTGTAGTGGGGGGCGTCTACTACCAGCGTCTCGGCCTCCCCGCCCTCGAATGCTGGATGGAACCCGTGCCTCCTAGCCCTTTCCAATACATCCTCTAGCAAGTCACCTTCAACGATCCTGCCAACAAGCCTCCAATCTAGGCCCCACGCCGAGGTCCTTGATATGATGAACCTGAATCCCTCTTCCACCAACATTCTCATGTAATATTCAGGATCTAGACCCCAGGCTGGCGAGTAGATGTCTACTCCAAGCTTAGACGCTATCGCCTCAAACCTCCTCCTCTGGTAATGGCTAGCTAGGCCTCCACCCACCAGAACCTCGAACCCCCTCTCACTCCACAGTCTCTCCAGGGCTTCAGCAAGCTCTTCTACCTCCCTCTCCCTCACACCGCTAACTTCAACCTCGACTACCCTGTCAGCGAGCCCCATAGCCTCGGCCTGGAGTTTAGGCGCCTCGAGTAGGGCTGTATGGAACATCCAGCTATCACTCCTTAAGGGCCTAACAACCACTATACAAGCTGGCTCCCAACCCTCCCTAAGAGCCCTGTAAAGGGCGTAGTTACTATCCTTACCTCCACTCAACAGCGAGCAGAACCGGCGCAACCCGACCTCCTCCAAGCCTCAAGGCACAGCTCACGCGCCCTTCCAGGATCCCCTCCCGCAGGGTCTTCACTCACGCTGACAACGAGCCTCAGGCTTATAGCCTCCATGCCCTCCGGGGTGGCGAGTATCATGGCCTTACACGGCCCATCCAGGGGGGCCTCGTAGAGTGACGCCTTCCCCAGGGATACTAAGGGCTTCGCCCCTCTACAAGAAACCGGCTTACAGTAGAAGTCGATGCTGTAGAGCCTAACCCCCTCGGCCTCAACCTTCACAACCCTATAATGCTCCTCGAACCACCTCTCTTCTACTATCAAGTCGGCCTCAGACCTCCAAGGGCGGTGAGAGCAGCTTTAGCTCTCCCTTGCAAAACGGGCACCTATACCTCAGGGACTTGGCGTCGGCCCTACAGAAATAAGCTCCATAAGCCTCGGCACAGCGGGGGCAATAATAGACGAGTTCGAACCTCCTTCCGCCCGGCGACTGCCCCGTGATGTCTAGCTTGGTAGCGCATATTCTACACTTAACCCTAGTCCACCCTGGATGCCCTAGGGAGTTAACTCCCCTGTTCAACCCTACAGTCAAATCCTCCACCCGAATCAGTCAGCGTGAGGCTCTAGAGGCTATAAATGGGGTGTGAACTCTTAATCCCCCTCCCCGAGCCGCCTTCTAAGGGGACAAGCTGTGCCCCTGATAAGGTTTAAGCCTCTAGCCCTAGCCTTCATGGTGCTAACGTTCTTCTCGGCGGTAGGCGGCGTCTTGGTCTACTATATGCACACTAGCGTGTTAAACACTCTAGCTAACCCTCCGAGCCTGGGTGAGAGCTTAGATAGAGTATCTTATATGGAATACACCATAAAACTCGGAGAGGAAGAGTACCTTGTTAAGGTGTACAATAACCCTGGCGATAGGAGTGGTAGAGCCGAGATATACAAAGGCTCCGAGCTACTATACGTTATCTACTACAAGTACGGGGAGAATAGTCTACTCTCCGTAGAGATGGAGAAAGACGGCGAGAAGCAGACCCTAAACCCTGTAGACTACGAGGAGGCGTTCATAACAAGCCTTAAAGCTAGCGTAGGACCTGGAGGAGGCGTAAACGCAGAGCCATTCCCAGGCATAGCGCCACTCCAAGCAGTATACTATATCACAAGGTCTATGGGGATAAACTGGGACTCCTTTATAAGGGGCTCGGGGCCCGGGGTACCAGTGGATGTTAACGTTAGCTTTCGAAGCATAGAGACTCCTCAGGGCTCATCGAGGGGGGTACTAGTAATAATTGTGCCTAGAAACCCTGTGCTAGCTACTAGCGTGTGGATGAAGGCTCCGTTCTCATTTGAGCTGGGCCGGATAGGGGATGTGACAGTAGCCACCAGGATAATATACGATGTAACGTTAGAGACGGGAGGGCAAGGTATAGCTATAGAGCTTAAATCCATAGAATTCTCAAAGAGCTGAAGGCCACATTCACTTCACGGGAGCACGATGCTAGGATGCGTAGCAGTCTAACCGAGTATCCTTACCAGAGCATTACCACTGCTGCCTAATAACCCGTTGTAAACACTATTGTAATGTGATGCAACTTCCTTTGATTCGCCAAGGCACGGGTTACTTACAACTACCCCCTCCCCCGTAATACTTCTACACCTCTCCTAATCAATTCTCGTACGCATTAGACATGCAGGGGTTCTATAATGGAAGTCATAATTACCTATGCTCCTAGGGAGAGGGAGAAAAGGGTTAAGGTGGTCACGTTCAAGCTAGACGTAGATATCTTGAGGGAAGTAGACGAAATAGCTGAGAGCCTAGGTATGAGTAGAAGCGAGTTAATTAGGAAGGCTATAGAGGATTTCATAAGGAGGAAGACTATATGCGCGGAATAACAATTCTAATGCCAACACCAACTAGTCCTACTAACAGTGATAAGGATAGTTAGGTATAGTAGCTCCTTTTTGAAGCGTGGGCCTAGTGGGACGTAAGTCCAAGGTTAAAAATATAGGCTCGACCCCTCCCTCTAACCCGCTGGGAGCCGCCGTAGCTCAGCCGGCAGAGCGCCGGACTCATACGGCCATGCATGGACTCCGGGGTCGGAGCGGGGGCCTGAGAGATCCGGAGGTCCCGGGTTCGAATCCCGGCGGCGGCACCAGCACAAGCACGACCCCCTTAACCCCCTCCAATTCCTAGGGCTATAGTATAGGGTGGCTGGCTTGGGTTACCCCGTCATTGACTATAAGCCGCGCTTGAAGGGTGAGTCTGATCAGCCACTCGAGCACCAGCTTGTCGACTTGGAGAGGCTGGAGTCTAGTGGTTACATGAGGGTTGTTAAGCATGGCGGCGAGAAAGGTTATCATATTAAGCTAGTATTGAACGATAGAGAAGCTATCTCGCTCTTCGTCTGGAACGAGAAGGTGTTTCGGGGCGAGAATACGCTTGCTAGGAGCTATGGCGTCATCCCTATAGAGGAGATTGAGGTTGACGAGGAAGAGGGTGACAGGCTGATAGCTGAGGGAAGCTACAGCCTTAGAAGGGGGTTGCTCGAGCTCAGGTTCGAGAGGACCTACGATGAAAGCGTTGTCAAGCCAGGTATCTTCAGGTACCGCCTCAAGCTTAAGGGTGTAAGGGAGTACATATCCCCCAAGCACGGCCACTCCACGAGGCCCGAGTACTTCCTGATAGCAGTAGGTAGAGGGTTGAGGCGGCTCTAGGCATGCAAAGTATGGCTCGACATTACCACCTGCTAGCAGCAGTCTTAGTTGTGTTTGCCTCCACTATTATCCATTACCCTGGGTTTGAAGGCTACCTTTACTCTGACATAGTCTACATCTTCGCCTCCCGGGTGGGGGAGGTACTAGAGGAGGGTTCTGGGGGCCTTATAATACCAGGCCGAGACTTCTACCTAGAGTACCCTCCCCTAGTATGGCTGCTATGGCTTGCATCCGTAAATCTAGCCAGGTACTTTCAGGACCCCTTAACAGCCCACTACATGGTCCACGCGATAGTGCTTGGAGCTTCACTAGTAGCCTCGGTAGCTGCTGTAGAGAGGCTTGCTGGGAGGGAGAGGGCCCTCTTAGCAGCCTTACTCCCCTCTGCGGGGGTTTATGGAGTGTATAACTGGGACTTGCTAGCTATAGCTCCCCTTCTCTGGGGGCTAGTCTACCTGAGAAGGGGTAGATGGCTAGCTGGGGGGCTCCTTATAGGAGTCGGCGGCGCCGCCAAGCTACTCCCCCTGGTGGCTGCGGCCCCATTGGTAGTACGTGGCAGAGAGGGGCTGAAGGCTTACTCGGTTGCTGTGGCAGTAACGGCTGTCTCCTTCGCTCTGGTAGAGGTAGCGGCCCCTGGCTACATAGAAACATTCTACAGGCACCACTCTAACTGGTATATTGAGGGGAGCTGGCTCCTCATCCTAGGAGACCCCTTCAACGAGAGGGTGAGGGACGCAGCTAAGATAGCCTCTGCAATCGCTGTATTGCTAGCAGTGGCGTATTCCCGAAGGGCTCGCCTCGCCCTAGAGGATTCCCTGTTCACCTCGATCACAGCCTACCTGTTAACCACGTACCTCTATACTCCGCAGATGAACCTCTTCCCCTCACTTCTACTACTCTCATCACCCACCCTCGCCTGGAGCCTAGTCCCCCTACTACAGCTTCAGGACCTATCAGCAGCCGCAGTAATACTAGTTTGGAGCCTATCAACGGATCCTCTCAACCCCTACTCGCCAGCAAGCATAGCAACTTATGTCAAGTGCGTGCTCCTCTTCGCACTAATGATTATCCATGTATACCGGGCACGTAACATTAGGGGTTTAGAAGTGCTATATAGTCGGCCTAGTTAATGTTTCAGTCTACTTGGTTTGTAACGTTCGTAAGCAGACTGAAAGGTGAACTATCAACAAACGCTTAATTACGATAAGGGGTTTGTTTGAGAGTTTTAAAACTATATTTCACCCCCTGCCCTGTAGCCAAGAAGCTGCTAAAATGTGGTAGCCACATAGGGTTTAAAGTCAAGGACGATAGTATATGTCACGTGTTTAAGCTAGAAAGTGATTACAAGCCTAGAATTGAAGGGAAAGATGTAAAAGTTAGCCTCAACTCTACATCTAAATGTATCTTCCTAGAAACTCGTAAGTGCATTGTAAGGGAGCTCCTAACAAGATTCTATCTAGTCAACTTTAAGGTGCACAGGGATAGGGTTATTGCTGTTGTGATAATTGCTGGCAAAAACTGGAGGATTCCAAACCCCGAAGAGTATGGTCCGTGTCTCATATCTGTAGAGGAAATTAAGCCTGAGGACCTAGTATTTAATGAGAAAGAATACTTTATTGCACGGGAATTCCTTGAGAGCGGATATTTCAAGTATCGAAGGAGGTCCAAACTCGAGTCCCTGGCGGCAAACTTAGGATATTCTAAATCCCAGCTTTCCTATATTCTGAGAAGGATTGTAGGGAAGGCCTTAGCCCAGATAGTCTAGCAGAACTCGATTGAACATGTTCAATCCCGGCATAAACGGGTTCACGAGATGAACTCGCTATTCTGAAGAAAGCGAGAGGTGGCTCCTATAATGTCGTCAAAACACTCTAGGATAGGAGGGCTAGTGGCTGAGATACTAGACAATCTTTGGGTGTGGGCTGTTGTAGTAATGGTAATAACATTCATCTATGCCACATGGGCTCTCCTCGAGTCTGTCACCATGCACACCCCAGAGATACCGCCAAAGCCCCCTTGAGGTGAAAGGCATGGTACTAAGCCCTAAGACTAGGGAAGAGTGGTTTAAACCTTTCGTCAGGGAAGAGAGGGTTTGGGTCACGATAGCCATCATAATAGCGCTCATAATGGCGATAACTACAGTCACGTGGCATGTAGTAGACGCTCGCCACCAGGTCCCCACTGAGACGTTTGAGGTATTGCCTGGAGAGTGGGTTGATAGGGCTAGCAAGTTTGCAAGCGAGTATAGAGGGAGGACTATACCCCCCGGCACAGAGATACCTCTAGCAGCCATCCAGTTCTCGTGGATTCCCAACGAGATAATACTCCAAGCAGGGGTTGAGTATAGGATCATAGTTTCTAGCGGCGACGTTCTTCACGGCTTCTCGCTTATAGGCGATGATGGGACCGTCTACAACCTCATGGTAATGCCCGGGATGGCTTACGTAGTGCATATTAAGTTCGATAAGCCGGGCATCTACGAGATAAGGTGTAACGAGTACTGCGGCGTGGGCCACCAGTTCATGATTGCGAAGATCGTGGTTGTGCAAGGATAAAGGGGTGAGGGCTTGTGAGGCTCTCAGAGGTGCCTGAGGGCTTTCGTAGGTGTCCTGTAACAGGCTTACTCTGTCACATACCAACACAAAACATTATAGTAGCGAACTTCGTCATGGCCCTCATCTCACTAGCTATAGGCGGCCTAGCAGCAGTGTTCGTAGGCCTGTCTAGGTCCTCGATAATACTGCTCGACGACCCCAAAGCCTATTATATGTGGCTTACCGCGCATGGAATGAACATGCTGATATTCTGGATCTTATGGTTCGAGGTGGCCCTACTATACTTCACGGCCACTATATTACTCAACACCCCCCTCTACAGCCTCAGGCTAGGGTGGCTAGCTTTCGCCGTCATGCTACTAGGCCAAGCTATGATAGAAGTGCTGATATTCACAGGTAGGGCATCCGTGCTATTCACAGCCTACCCCCCGCTGAAAGCCCACCCCCTCTTCTACGTAGGCTACCTGCTCTTCGCCGTGGGAGTGCTGATCGCCGTCGCAGTATTCTTCTTGACGCTATACAAGGCTAAGAGTGAGGGTCGCTTCAAGGGCTCTATACCCCTAGCCACCTTCGGGGCTGCAGTAGCCGCTATCATAGCCCTCACGGTACTCTTCCACGGAGCAGCGATCCTACTCTACATGCTAGCATACGTGCTAGGCTACTTGAAGACCGTGAACGTCATGCTCGTGAGATGGTACTTCTGGGGATTCGGTCATAGCGCCCAGTACGTTAACGTGGTGGCAATGGTAACCGTCTGGTACGCCCTCTTAGCCCTAGCTACTGGAGGCGTGGCTGAGAGATTCGTTAACGAGAAGTACGCTAGGTTCGCATTCGTACTCTACACAATCTTCGTTGTGCCTGGTATAGGGCACCACATACTAGTCGACCCGGGCTTCTCAGTACCCCTCAAGCAGGCTAGCGGTAGCGTCGGCTCCCACTTCCTCTCAGTCCCCTCCATGCTACACGCACTAGCCCTCCTAGGCGGCGTCGAGGCCTTCCTAAGGGCTACAGGCCACACGGGCCTGCTAGGGTGGATACTCAAGATACCCTGGAGGAACCCCGGCTTCGCGGGCCTCATCACGTCTATGCTACTCTTCGGCATTGGAGGTATAATAGCTCAGCCCCAGACAACACTGCAGCCCAACCTTATGTTCCATAACACCCTCTGGGTCCCAGCCCACTTCCACCTGACAGTAGTAGGTGGCACGACGCTAGCCTTCATGACCATCTCATACTACATAGTCCCCCTACTAACCCTAAGGAGGCTATGGAGCCCAAGGCTAGCCCTAGCTCAGATCTACATCTCCTTCATAGGGCTCCTCATCATGGGATTCGCAATGATGTGGCTAGGCTGGCTAGGCGCTCCACGCAGGACCCTAGTCCTAGAGAACCTTGTAAGGCCGGAATGGTGGCTCCCAATGTCTATCCTAACCATAGGCGTGCTACTATGGCTCCTAGGGGGAGCCCTCTACCTAGCGATAATGGTTGCGACCGTGCTACTAAGCCCGAGAACAGAGGACCCCAGCGAGCTGACGGGAGGGTTAGTAGTGAAGGCTGAGGTCCTACCAGACGCTAAGCCCAGCAAGAAGGGCTCCCTGGTAATAGTATTCATACTACTCTTCGTGATACTACTAGCACTCTACTTCTTCAGCTTCATAAGGCTAACGGGAATGCCCGAAATATGGTGAACGC
>WAKF01000048.1 GCA_015523465.1 Aeropyrum sp. | reverse complement strand
ATCAGTGGGGGTAGGGGTTGGGGTAGGTCCGCTACTAGGTTATACCAGTACCTGGGCACATCAACCATGACACTCACCTCCATAGTAGTCGTCCTATCCTTTCAGCCCTCTAGCTATGGAGCAAGCAAGCTTGGCTGCAGCTCCTAGACCGTCTTCCTCGTATTTCCTTATGATTGCAGAGCCCACCACAACCCCGTCGGCCCCCCTGGAGATTAGGGCTCTAGCTGTCTCAGGGGTCCTTATAGAGAAGCCTGCAAGGAGGTACACGTCGCCCACGAGACTCTTAGCCCTACTCACATTCCTCTCAACCTCGACTGGAAGCCTTACACCCGTAGCCGGCTGGAGCCCCAAGTAGATGTAGAGAGGGTTAAACTCTGTGTAGAGCTTTAGCCACCTGTGGGGGAACCTGCTGGAGGCAAAGAAACACGGCTTCAGCCCGGCCCTCAAACTCTCCTCTACATACAAGTCGAGCATGTGGGGGTACTCGAATGGTAGGTCTGGGAGGAGCACGCACATAGCACCGGAGGATGCAGCGGCTTCGAGTAGCTCCCTCAGCACTCCTTCATAGTCTTCTAAGTATGCTAGCAGAGAGAAACTCTTCTCTAGGCTCTCAAGGAGCTTTAACGGCTCAAGCGGCTTTGGCGCCTTTTCTATAGCGATCCTATGTGTGCCTTTAACTGTGGGCCCGTCGTACTTGGGGTTAGCGGTTGGCAGGCCTACTTCTAGGTAGTCGGAGCAATCGCTTAGAGATGCGAGGACTCTCAGGGATTCGTCGAGGGAGGGGTAGGCTAGAGTCCAATAGGAGAAGAATCCCGGGCTCTTTAGGGCCATTGGGGCGAGTTCACGCCCACCACCTGCCATATTGCCGGGGTGTAGGATGAAAGCATCTAATATTTAAGCTTTATCCTCGCTCTGAGCAGGATATCCAGCTACCTTAACATATCCCACTTCCACGCCAGCAGCAGGATTACCACTAAGCCTAGCACTACTGCTTGGATGGACCCTACAACGAAGAAGACTATAGTTATGGATGCTACTGCAAGATACCCTCCCCACCTGCTTAGGGTCCACACGAGGTAAGCTGAAACTATAAGTATCAGCCCAGCAAGGATCCTCAAAGCCCTTAATATGCTTTCAGGCATATCTATCACAACCTCCTTCGGCATAGGACCTAAGGCTCCGAATACAGCCTCAAGCAAGCCAGTAACTAAGAGTATGACGACAACCACTTCCAGGGGGCTCCGCCTAGCAGTATATTCGCCCGCCACCCATCACACCCCATAAGATATGTAAGATGGGATGGATTATTATTAGAGTTGGAAGATTGTAGCTCGATCCAAAGGCTCGTCATGTCGGAAGCTATTCTGTCACACTCGTAAGCCTATAGATCGACTTGAAACGCCTCTAAACGTTATTGCCTCTTCTAGCCTGCTCGGCTATTCTTACACGTTCAAGCAGCTCTGTAAGGGCCAAGGCTCTAGCTTGGGCTATGCTACCCACAATATCGCTAGGCTTGCATTCAGGGTCTAGCGCGCATGCTGCTAATAACAGTGCTACTTCAGGCGAGTTGACTATGACGTTAGACGGCAACCTCGAGAGCAGGTTAATTGCGTATTCGAACCTAGGAGAGTTCCCGTGGATCTGCATCCAATAAAGTCTCTCCCTCTCCGCCTCACCGGGGGTTAATGATACGGAGGCTCGTAGGACCTCGACTCCGTACCCATTCAATATAGTTGAAGCCGTTGAAGTTATGGTCTCCTCAAGTTCGTTCATGGCGTGAAGGGCCTCTATAAGGCTTCTAGAAAGGGCCCAGTCTCTCGCCATTTTCTCCAGCTCTTCTCTAACTTCTTGAATAAGCCTTTCTTCGGAGAGGTCAAGGTATTTCCTCCAGAGAGATATCACGAGTTTTGAGGGATCAGATACTCGCACTTTGAGCCTAGCTAGCGAGAGGGATGCGTGTAGGAGGTCTTTGAAGGCGCCCGAGTATAGGACTAGGTCCTCAGCTACTATCGTTGGCGAGGTATTGACGTAAACAACTCCTAGGTCCATCTCTCGCCCGATCTTCTCGCCGCCCACGCTCTCTAGGGTGTAAGAACCCTTGGGTAAGGGTCTCAGGATCTCCCTGACAACCAGAGTGCCTCTTTCCGGATCGTAAACGTATACTAGGGCTGCGAGGCCCCTCTGAGTGTGTATAGTAAATCTCCCGCTCACCGTGAAGACTAGAGGTAGCAGGGGGATCTCTTCTTGCCTATCTGTAAAGCCCCTGGGATAAAAGATTATCCTTTTAATGATTTCTCCCTCCTCGAGCGAAGGATATACCTCTGTCACGTAGCCTTTAGGCCTGATAATCCTCATCATGACCCTCTTCCCTCAAGCCGGAACTCCGTAATCCACTTAGATACTTTATCCTTGATCACAGGGCTCCCCTCAATGTTCCACTCAAGCCCCCTTATGCAGGCATAGCTACCCCCCACTAGTATGCACCTAGAAACTCTATCGTAGTACACGGGCCTCACGGACTTATTGAGTAGTAGGAACTCGACGAACGCCATGAAGAGCTTTACAGGCAGTTCCTCGTCCTTACTCTTAGCCTTCTGGAACATGTCAGCACTTTCAAGTATAAGGTCTCTGACCTTCTCCGCCTCAGCTACCCGCAGAAAAGCCTTCTTCGTAGGACCTTCGGGGGCCTCATAGATTATTTCTAGTAAGGGCGTCTTAATTACGCCTAACCTCCGCTCATACCTTATATTAGCTGAGAGAAACCACTCGTAACCGACGTTAAGAGGGGCTTCACGTACTTCTATAGATTCCCCGGAGTAGAAGCCTGCTAAGGAAGCAATTCTCCTACCTAGCACAGCGACTCTGTGGCTGCTAATCACAAGTCTAGGAGTTAACCCTCTAAGTTTCGCGAGAGGACCTTGAGCCTTGTATATGACGCCTGAGACGGGCTTAACCTCGGTTTCAAGGTATACTTCCTCATCCTTCCGAGGTATCATGACTTCAACGAGAGACCTATACAAGTGCTAGCCCCAGAATCAACAAATTTCGAGCGGTCACTATAAAACGTTACATCAAAACGTTGGATTAGTGAATAACTGAAAGGAGGAGTGGGTCTCTAGAGGGCCCCTCTGCAGCTAGAGGAGACGGTAAGACCTAAGAACGTAGAATAACCCCAAGCTTAGGAACATGAACTGAGCTAGAAACCTAGCTAGCTCCATGTAATGGTACCATCCTAGGAGGACTGAGAGTACACCTCCAATTAGGTTATTGGGGTGAAGGAGGCTAGATTCTGGTATGTTTAAACTGTATACCTTAACTCCCAGTACTCCCAGCTCTACGCCCCTCTCTTCAACCCATTCTAGAAGCTCGTGCGTGCCGTACCCTACTAGGCCTGAAGCAACGAAGACGAGCATAATAGAGGTTGCAAGGAAGAACAGGCGGAGGTTAATCTTTAGCCCTACAAGGTATATTAGTGAGACGAGGATTAAGGCGCCTACTGTGCCCACGACTACCCCAGCTACGGTGGCAGGGGGGTTTTGGACTAGGAAGGGAGCTGTTATTAGTATTGTCTCTAGTACCTCGCGGAACACGAATATGAAGGATATGATGGCTACGGATATAGGCGTGAAGGCTTTAGCTAGCTTCTCCTCTACCTCCCGCTTAATATTTGGTCCGTGACGGGCCATCCATATTATTACGGTGACCAGGACGACAGCCGCCAAGTACGCTGAGAAGGCTTCGAAGAGGGCCTTTTCAGGAAATCCATGATAGAGTATGTAGACGCCTCCCCCTAACCCTATACCTAGGAGGATGGATACTAGTGTCGCGGCATAGGCATAGGGCCTAAGCTCCTTTCTGCCAAGCCTCGATAACACAATTAGTATTATTGAGAGGAGAAGTGCCGCCTCGAACGCTTCCCTAAACGTTACGAGTGCTGATGCTGCAAATGCAGACAAACCCTCCACCTCCCACTAGCCTTTAACGCTGTGAAAGGGCCTTTAACGCTGTGAAAACTGTGCGCGGGGCTAGTTAGAATAGCGTCCGCCAACAACTTTCATGGACTTGGAGGTGCTCTTAGACTTAGAGAGTGTTAAGTAGGGTCGCCGGGAACCTGCAAGGCTTCATAAAAACTGGTGTAGCCTCCCGGGGATATATCATGGAACTTTAATAAGCCTAAAGCGTGGTAACGCAAGCCAATGTACTAGCCCTTTCTCGCCGAGGGGACGAAGAACGATATAAGGAATAGGGTGGAGGCTAGTAGGAAGGCGTAGGAGAGCAGGGGGGCCCAGGGCCTCAATATAGATGCTATAGCCATGCCTAGAGGTGGTACCGGGATCATGGTGGGGGTCACCCTAACCCTCAATATTGACGGGATCATTAAGGGAGTGTACATGTAGACGTGGACCCCAACGAAACCCATAGCTATTAAGTGTAGCATAATTAGGTCGTCCAAATTTCCTACAGCGTAGACGGTAGATGCCAGTACCATTGCGGCTAGTGAGGCTATGTGGCTAGTAGACCCGTAGGCTAGAGCCCACCCTCCAGCTCCACCTTTACTCAGACCTTGTAAGATCAGTGGGAGTGCCCTCCACACTTTTATCGAGTAGAAGTATGTTAGTACTGACGCTAACGCTGTTAGGATGTACATCTTGCTAGGACCTACGGCAGCGTAGATCCCTAGGGACACAGCGTTCACGGCTATAGGGGTATAGGTTATAGGCTTAGAGGGGTCTATCTTATAGTTTCTTGCAAACGTCATTGGAGACACGACCATTATCATGCCGGCGGCGTAGTGGAGGGCTAGGGCTAGCATGTACTGAGTGAACGAGGCTTCGGGGAGTAACGATGCGAGGCCAGCTATGGGAGGGTATAGTAGCGGTAGCCTGGGCTCCCTTCTCTTCCACACTCTAACCTCGAGGTATACATGGGCTGTTAGTGAGAGCAGCGAGGCTACTGCTAGGGGCCTCCAAGCATCATAGCCTGCTATGACTGCTAGTATAGCTAGTATCGAGAGCGCTACAGCCGCCACAGGTGGAAGAGCCCGAAGGCCCCTCCTAGGACCTCCACCCCTAAGGCTTCCTACAAACACTATATATACTGAGAGGGGGAACGCTAGGAGCCCGCCTAAACCGGCTAGAGCCATGTGTACTGGAGGCTCCAGAGGTGCCAGGATAAACCCTATTAGCGCAGCAATAGAAGATGTTATGACCCCAGCCCTCGAGATCGACGATAGCCTGACTGAAGGCCGGGTAAGACGCCCGAAAGACGGTTTTCGAGCGTAGGACCTCCCCTCCCCCACTAATCCCCACCGAAACCCCTAAAGCCCTGGCTCGATAGGAGCCTCCACATAGACTTACTCCTCTCCTCAAAGTAGCCGCCCCGCGCCACGTACCTCTTCAGGATCCTGAGCCAGTCGCCCCTCCTAGAGTAGGGGGCCATAACCCTGTAGGCCTCCGCAAGCTGCTCTCCACTATAATCCCTATACTCTCCCTCGTGAAAGAGCATATCCAGGGGGAGCCTAGGCCTTAAAGGAGGATCCTCCCCGGGAACACCTATAGTGAGGCCGAAGAGCGGGTAGGTCCTACGAGGCAGCTTAAGCAGCCTTATAACAAGCTCGGCCGCATTCTGTATACCCCCGATGAAGCACGTCCCATAGCCCAGAGCCACCGCAGCCAGCGCCATGTTCTCGGCTGCCAACCCAGCGTCTATGGCTGCAAAGACTAGAAGAGCCCTGTCAACATCACCCATCTCCTCCCCCCTATACTCGAGGAGCCTCTCAAGCCTGTATAAGTCCGCCACGAACACGAAGAACTCCTGAGCCTCCCACACGTGCCTCTGGCCTATAGCCTCTGAGATCCTCCTCCTAGCATCGCCTCTAGGGACTCTGACAGCGCTCCAGAGGTGGAGGGTGGCGTCGGTAGGAGCCCTCCTCGCCGCCTCCATCATAACCCTTAGGTGCTCCCGGGGGATCTCTCCCTCAACTCTATATTTCCTTACGGACCTCCTTGCCTCTATGACCTGCGGGTAGAAGCACTCGCAAGTCAAGCCGGGTACACCGGAGCCTTAGAGAGGCTTTAGAAGTTTCTTAAGAGGTTAGGGAAGGTTTATCATCTCTTCTTCTTAGGCCTCAGGTTCTTGCTACGGCATCTTCGACATTTGACTGCTGAGGGAGGGTTGAGGGCTCCACACTTCCTACAGACCTTCTTATTAAGCACCCTCTTCTCGAAGATCGCTATCAACTCTGGATCGGTAATCGGCATCCCTTGACACCCCGCAAGCCAAACTATGGAAGCAGTGGCTTTAAACTTGTAGAGGCCTAAGAACTTGCAAGCCAAATACAGTCTAGCCCGAGTACAAGCATTACGCTCCTAGCCCTCAAGACACGCTTATAGACCCTCTAAAGCACTTGAGGGTCCCAAGGGAGCCTGTAGAGTGGAAGGTGCTTCAAAAACCGCTGGGAGGCTAGTGCAAGTTGTCGTCACGCTCCTAGCATTATCTCTGGTGGCGGGGTATCTGACTACAATCTACTTTGGAGCGGGGTTTGCGGTGGTTGAGGGTACAAGCATGGAGCCACTCTTCCACACGGGAGATCTAGTGGCTCTCTGGAAGAAGCCTCCACAGGATATAGAGGTGGGGGATATAGTAGTTTTTCGGTCTGGTAGCAAGCATGTCATACATAGGGTTGTGTATAAGTATGTGGGCCCCAATGGAGAGTACTGTTTCGTGACTAAAGGCGACAACAACGTGCTCCCCGACCTGGGAGATCCTAGGGTGTGTGGCTCGAGGGTTGCACCAGGCCTGGGGGTTGTTACCGGTAGGCCCTTCGAGGACATTGTAGGCGTCGTGGTGGAGATCAATGACATACCGGTTAAGATACCCTACGTTGGGATGTTTAGGCTCGTGGCTGACAAGCTCATAGACATCATATAGCTTTTATAGGGTCCTGCATGAAGCCTCCGCCTTGGTAAGGGCCCTCCGAAAGCTGGGCGCCTTGAGGGCTAGGGCGGCTACTTCTTGAACCCACACGCCGCTCCCGCCCTTCCCCCCTGCGATGGCCTTAAGCGCTTCTGTCTCGGACGTGCCTAGCCGCTTGGAAACTATACCTATCTTCTCTGCAACCTGGCAGGCAGCCTTAGCGTGGAGCTTGCACAGCTCGTAGCCCCCTAGGCTTAATGAGGCCTCCCTGCCACATATAATGCATTTAACAGGGGGCTCTTCAGCTCCAAGCACGTAGGCTAACTTTCTCTCTACCGAGGGGAGCTTCTCGTTGAATTTTCTCAGCAGCTCAGCTATCTTACTCCTAGTCTCCCTAAGAGCCTCCTCCCTACTACTTCTACCAAACCTGATATCATCCAGCATCTTCTCGAATTCACGTGTTAAAGAGGGGTTTGATAGGTCGGGGAATAGCAGAGCTATTATCTCTGCTACGGTAAGACCGAGATCAGTAACTACTACTTTCCTCCCCTCCCCCCTCAAATACTTCCTGCTAAACAGCTTCTCTATGATCCTAGCCCTCGTGGATTCTGTGCCTATACCAACAGTCTCCATCCACTTTAGAAGGCTCATCTTATCCAACTTGATGCTACTACCCACCCACTCGACACGGTAGGAGACCCTTAGCACAGGGACCGGCAGGCCCCTCTTCAATCGAGGGACCTCCCTCTCCCTCGGCCTGGCGAAGTGATAGTACTTTAGCCACCCTTCGTAGACGACCGCTTCGCCCGAGGCCAGCCAGAGCCTACCCTTAACATCCTTTAACGTAATATTTATATGTACTATCCTAGCGGGCTTGGAGAACGCTGCTAGGAACCTCCTAACGACGAGGTCGTAGATCTTCCAGTACTTATCCTTGAGGGGCGAGCGGGGGACGTCTATAGGGTGGATGGCGGGGTGAGCAGGGTCGTCCTTCCTACCCTGTGTAGGGCGTAGAATCCCCCCAGACTCCCTTAACAGCTCCCTTGCGAGGCTTGAGTGAGGACCTCTAAGCAGCGTGTTTACTAGCCCCTTATAGTCTAGAGTGGGAGGCAGTTTCTGGCTGTTAGTCCTGGGGTAGCTGATCAAGGCCTCAGTGTATAGGTCCTCCGCTATACTCTGAGTCTCCATGGGAGAGTAGCCGTAGATCCTCGAAGCCTCGGCCTGAAGGTCCCCCAGGTTGAAGGGTGGTGGAGGCTTTCTAACTTCCTCCTTCTCCTCCACAGACACCACTGTCATCGTACTCCCTTTAAGCTCCTCCTTGATCCTGAGAGCATCATCTATTGACTCCACTTTCCAGCGGTAGGGGTGGGCTTGGAACTCCACGCTTCCAGCCGTCAAGATTGCAGTGAGCCTTATCTCCGGAAGAGGTAGATAGGTGTTCCTCTCAACCCACCTCCTTGCAGCCTCGACTAGCGTGGGGCTTTGTACCCTGCCAGCGCTGAGGGAGATACGTCTTCCCGTAACCCTCCTTGCAGCCTCCATTAGAGCCCTAGAGATGTTTATGCCCCAGAGCCAGTCCATCTCGTTCCTCGCGAGTCCCGCTTCGACCATCTCCAGGTCTAGTCGCTCGAGCCTCCGATAAGCTTGAAGGATCTCTGTCTTACTTAGGCTTGAGAACTTCATCCTCCTAGCTCTCTTCACGTCTCCGAAAGCCTCGATTATCTTGTATCCTATCACACTCCCTTCCACGTCGTAGTCGCAAGCATTAACGTAGAGCACGGCCCCGGGTACAACCTTAGAGAGCATGTAGTAGAACTTTCTCAAGTGACTACTACCCTTCTCGACCTCGAATATCGGCTTCCACACCAAGTCGAAGACGGGAAACCCGGGCCTGTCTGAGGCCGGTGTAAATAAGTGGCCTGCGCTGGGAGCCACCACTAGTATCTCGCCGTCGCGGGGCACTATCCAGTAGGGTACCCCCATAACCCTACATTTTACAAGCCTCCCCGTTGACAGGGCTTGGGCTATCTTCTCTGCAGCTTTGGGCTTCTCGGCAACTAGCACCTTAAAGATCCTAGGCTTAAGGCACTGGCCACCCCCCTTGGCTCCCCCGCGCCTCCGCCGGGAACCCCACATCAACTACACCTCTCACGCTACTGGTACTGGTAGAGTGAGGGCGACTAGCACTCCATAGGTTAGAGCTGTAAGGGCTGAAAGGGGGCTCAAGTCCCCTTCAGCCATTGAAGGACCTGGATGCCTACCCCCCATTAGTATGTGGAGTGTGAAAGCTATGAGGACGAAGAGCGTTGCCGGGGGGAAGAAGGGGGCTACTATGACGCCAAGTGCTGCCGCCATTATAGTAGCTATGTAGTGTCCGCTCTCGCTGGTAAGACCCCTGATCACGTGGCCCCCGTCTAGGCTGCCTATCGGTATTAAGTTGAGGAAGGTTATGAGAAGTACTATGTAACTGGCGAAGCCTAGAGGGCTTAGAATAACAGCCATGCCCGGCTCAGCCTTCATAGCGCCCATCACAGCAAAGATCAGAGGGGCTACCGGCAGGGCTATGGTGCCTTCGGGTAGCGACGTCTCGGGCACCACTAGGCTACTCTCGATCCCTATTGCGGCTAGGGGGAGTGCTAGGAGGAAGCCCGCTAGGGGGCCCAGAACGCCTATTATCGCTAGGCTTTCTGAGGTTGGTGGTAACCATCTAAGGTTTATCACAGCCCCGAAGGTCCCAAGGAAGCCGAGCTGTATTGGGGGCGCTGGTATAAAGAATGGAGGGCTCCGGGGGACGCCGTAGAAAAGCATGCCAGCCAGGTGGCCGAGCTCGTGGACTGCTAGGGGGGCTAGAAGGCCTATAAGGTATGCTAGGGGACTCCATGACCCCTCCCCTCCCCCCGAGAGCGCCATGCCGGAGATGTATACTGAGGCTAGGGTGGCTAGGGCGAGCGCAAGGGCGAGAAGACCCTTACCTTTACCCCTCGGAGGCCTAGCTATTACCAGTATCAGCCCTTCATCGCTACGGTAAAGGTAGGGGTAGCACCCCGCTTTTACAAGACTCTTATACAGCCTTCTAACGCTAACTCCGAAATCGCTCCTAGGCACCCCCAGTACAACACGCACCACTCTCCTCCCATCCCTTGTCTCGATGCCCCTAGCCTCCAACACTTCAAACTCGGTTGAGGCTACCGTAAGGCATTCCTCGAGGGCACCTGTTACAGTCAACCTGGGGGTTCCTCCACTCACAATCTAATAGGGGGGCTTACCGAGAAGTTTTCTTCCCAGCTCTACCAGCGTCCTTAAAGGTATGGCCTGATACCTCCCCTTCCCAGTGTACCTATATACTGAGACTGGTAGCAGTCCATTGTCAACTTCATACCTGGCTATGTCTAGGGGGTTAGCTGAGCCGACGGCCTTGGGGTCGACTAGGGGCGGCGCGCCATACGATATCTGAAGCGCCCTTACCCCTATAATACGTGCTCTCTCGTATTTCGTTAGAAACGGAGGACCTATCTTAACCTCCTTCGCCACCCTAGGGTAGGCGCTGTAGAACTCTTCTTCCCCAGCCAAACCCGGTCCCCCCTAGAGCTTGGAGCTGGAGTGGATAAATGGTTACTTAACGCTAGCCCCCCCGTCTACTGGAATCAGGGCCCCCGTTATGAAGGAAGCCTTCTCAGAAGACAGGAACGCTACGACAGCGCCAAGCTCCTCGGGCTTTCCAGGCCTACCCATAGGCACTCTAGCTACAAGCCTCTTAACGGCATCATCAAAGCTTATCCCCTCTCTCCTAGCTAGGTCCTCAGCGAGCCTCTTCACCCTATCCGTCATTATAACGCTGGGGAGCACAGCGTTCACTGTGATTCCGTAGGGAGCAAGTTCTAGGGCTAACGTCCTTACTAGACCGGCTATAGGCATCCTCATAATATTGCTCAAGGCTAGATTAGGCCAGGGCCTAATGAGGGTTACGCTACCAACAAACACCATCCTACCCCAGCCCTTCTCGATCATCTGCTTGGCTGCGAGGCGCGCAGCCCATATAGCGCTAGATGCTAGAAGCCTGTAGGCCTCCTCCCAGTCATCCCAACCTAGGTCGAAGAAGCCTCCAGGCTTCGGCCCTCCCGTGCTATAAACTAATATATCAGAGCCCCCCAGCTCCCTAGCCCTAGAGAAGAGCCTCTCAATATCCTCTCTCCTTCTCAGGTCACCAGCCACATACTCAACCTCAACTCCAAACTCGCTTCTTATAACCTTAACGGCTTCTTTCAGCTTCTCCTCAGACCTAGAGAAGAGAAGTATCCGGGCCCCCTCAGCAGCAAGTGCTTTAGCAGAGGCTAGGCCAAGCCCGCTGCTACCACCAGTAACAACCGCTAGCCTACCCTTAATCCCTAAGTCCACACTCATCACCTACACGAAGAATATGTATGCTCTAGAGTAGAAAGAAGTTCCGCTATGCACCAAACTAAGTATTACACAATCAAAACGAAAATGACTTCTTCATCGCCTGGAGGGGGTACTAGCCGCTCTAACGCCTAGTTTTAATTATAATTTGAGATTTGTAGATGTAGGACCTACGGCCCTTAAGGAGGATAGAAGCCCTTTAAACCCGCTTAAAAAGGGAAATGTTAAATGCTAGGGTGAGACTTAAGTTTGTCTACCTTGCCTGTTAGTCTTTAAAATTCGAAGCTCTTACTGCCTCCGCCCTCTTCTTCCTCTTCCTTGCCTTCCTTCTTCTTCTCCTTCTTCTTCGGCGGTGCTGCAGCGATCACGTCATCGATCTTCAGTATGCTTATGGCAGCCTCACTAGCACTCTTAATTACCTGCTTCTTAACCAGCACGGGTTCATACACGTTTATCCTCAGCATGTCCTCCTCCACCTTACTCTCAAGCACGTTAACACCCGCATTCTTGAAGCCCTGGCTGTGTAAGCTCCTAAGCTTGAGTAACGTGTCGAGAGCGTCCATGCCAGCGCTCTCAGCAAGCGTGGTGGGTATGACCTCTAGGGCCTCGGCGTAAGCCTCTATAGCTAGCTGCTCCTTGCCGCCTACAGTCCTAGCGTACTCCCTCAGCTTGTTAGCAAGTTCAACCTCTACAGCACCGCCTCCAGCCACGATCTTAGGCTCCCTCAGTATGTTCCTAAGGCTGTGGAGAGCATCCTTAATGTTCCTCTCAGCCTCGTCTAGGAGCATGTCGTTAGCGCCCCTTAGTAGTATGGTCACGCTCCTCGGGTTCTTGGCGCCCTCTATGAAGACCATCTTGTCCTCTCCGACCCTCCTCTCCTCTACTAGCTCAGCATAGCCTAGATAGTCGGGCTTCAGGTCTCTCAGGCTTGTCACTATCTTAGCCCCGGTAGCCTTCGCGACCTTCTCTATGTCGCTCCTCTTAACCCTCCTAACAGCCAGTATACCCTTCTTGGCTAGGAAGTGCTGGGCAACCTCATCTATACCCTTCTGAGTTATAACCACGTTAGCCCCAGTAGCAGCGATCTTCTCGACCATCTCCCTTAGCAGCCTAGTCTCCTCCTCGAGGAACTGCTCTAGCTTCTCTACATCGGTAACCCTTATCTTAGTCGTAAGCTCGGGCTTTTGGACCTCCAAGGGGGCGTCTAGGACTAGAATCTTAGCCTTCTCTACCCTCTTAGGCATCGCTGGGTGGACTACCTCCTTGTCGAGTACTATACCCCTTACAAGCTTGCTGTCAACTAGGCTACCTCCCTTCTTCTTCTCTATCTTAACGTAGTCCAAGTCAACATCGTAGGTTCCATCAGGCTTCTTCTCAGCAACAGTCCTGATAGCCTCTATGACCATCTCTATTATCTTCTCCCTCTCGGGCCCGCTACCCACATACTTGCTAGCTAGTGTGGTCTCCACGATCCTCCTAAGGACGCTATCATCATCAATATTAACCTTCGTGGCAGTCTCGTCTAGCAGCTCAAGGCTCTTCCTAAGAGCCTTGTTAAAGCCCTCGATTATAATGCTGGGATGAATGTTCTCGTCTAGCAGCTTCTCAGCCTTCTCCAGCAGAGAGCCCGCAAGGACAACGACACTAGTAGTTCCATCGCCCACCTCAGCGTCCTGAGCCTTAGCAACCTCAACGAGAAGCTTGGCTGCTGGGTGTTGGACCTCCATCTCCTTAACTATCGTGGCGCCGTCGTTAGTAACAGTTATATCGCCGAAGGCGTCAACAAGCATCTTATCTAGACCCCTGGGTCCCAGGCTAGTCTTTAGGAGCTCCGCTAGCACCCTGGCAGCTAGTATGTTAGCCCTCAGAGCCTCCCTACCGTAGGTCCTCTGGGTACCCTCCTTCAAGACCAGTATTGGAACTCCAGCCGCCACCACAACTCACCCCGTTACCCGTACCACTTGAGATTCCGGTAGGGTTACATTGCAGCCCTTCTATATAAGCTTTGCCCTAAAGATGAGCGAGGGTAACGCTTATAAGAGCTAGTCTAGAAGACCTGCCTCCTCAACCCAGAGAGGAAAGTGTTAGCCCTATCCACAGCCTTATCAAGCCTCCAGTGGAAGTAGTCGACACCACTTATATGGATCCTGTTGACCTCGTGCATCCTAATCCTCAAGGCAGAAGCCATCTTACCTAGCAGGTGTAGCTCCACGTGAACCCCCGTATAGAGCCGCCTAACAGCATACCATCCTAGAGGCCTCTCTTCTAGCCCCCTAAACGCCTCGCTACCCTCCTCTAGAGCTTCCTCCATATCGCCAGTATAAATCGAATAGGGGCTCCTAGACCTCTCCCTCACGATCCTCTCCAACGCCCTCTCGGCCTCCTCATACATCTCATACACGCTCATACCCACCGAGACCCCCCAACCACCCGGGTGGGAGTAGAGTGGGGTGGAGGTTTATAGGGTTTAAGGGTTTAACCAGCCGCCTATACCATCATCCGCTAGCCTCCTTCCTCGAGTGTATAGTATAGCCTCTTTCTCCTCTTCCCCCTACTCTCCATCCTTATCATCTTCACCCTACCTATCTCGCATGTATTTCTCACGTGTGGTCCGCCGTCGGCTTGTACATCGACTCCGGGTATTTCTACAATCCTGAGCTTCTCGACTTCCGGAGGTAGCTTGTCGGCTAGCTTCACTAAGCCTGGTATCTTGAGAGCTTCCTCTCTAGGTAGCCAGTAAACCTTTACTTCTAGGCACCTAGACGCTATTTCATTAGCCTCCTCTACAGCTTTTGCTAGAACCTCCTTCCAGTCGCTCCTATCAAGGCTGAAATCGTCCCTCGCGTACTCGGGAGTTATATGGCCTCCGGTAACCAGGACCTGGTATTCGTTGTAGAGTATCGCTGCTAGTATGTGACTGAATGTGTGAAGCTTCATCATCCTATACCTCCTATCCCAGTCTATGACTCCGATAACCTCGTCACCATGCTCAAGCCCCTCACCCACCACCCTATGGCCTACAACTCCCCCTGGGAGCATCTTGGCCTCTTCAACCCTGAAACGCTCCTCTCCCTTAACTAGGAAGCCTTTATCAGTATCGAGACCCCCATGCGGGCCTGGATGGAATGCTGTGGCGTCTAGAACTATCAAGCCGTCAACGGCCCCTAGGACTCTAGCCTTGAACTCGCGGAGATAACTGTCTTCCTGGTATAATAGCCTTGTAGGCGGGAACCCCACTCCACACCACCAGTTTGAGATAAGCATTTGCAGTTCCCAATAATTTAAGGTTACGTAGAACCTAGCCTAGGTGGGGGTGCACTGTCACGCCTAGGAGAAGCGGTTCAAGGAGAGCTAGGAGTAGAAGGTCGTCGAGGGGTGTTGGAAGGGGCATTAGGAGGGGGTTGACTCTAGAGCAGATCGCTAAGGAAGCGGCAGAGAGCATTTACAATCAACTGGGCCTGGAAGCTATGGGCGTTGGCAGGGAAGACGTAATTCCACTATTGGAGGATATAGCTCTAAGCATAGCTGGAGAATACTCGTCAAAACCTTCGCCCGAGTCAGTAGCTAGGAGGGCTCTAGCACAGAGGGATGCCCTGCTTAAGGCCCTTGCTGCCAAGCTAGCCGAGAAGGGAGAAAAACTTAGTCTAGAGGAGCTTGAGTTTATAATCCAATACGCCCCGGAAGTGGCTGGAAGGGCTGCGCCACTCTTATACCATGTCGCTAGGTCCTACGGCGCAGATCACCTAATGCCCGCGTTGAGAGACCTATGGAGTCTCTACGGCAACCCTACAAAGGCCGAATGCCCCCGCTGCGGCTTTAGGGCGCTTACTCCAGACTATACTTGCGTAGTTTGCGGGGCTAGTGTGGGTGAGAGTGAGTTTAAGGCTCGCATAGCCTTTGAGAGGCTGCTTGAAGCCTGGGCACTAAGAGCCCCGCTCCAGCTAGTAGAGGAGGCTATTAGGGCTGGGTACGTCTACTACGAGGATGGAGAGATTAAGGCTCCCAGCGAGCCTGGGAGCAGGCTGAGGCTTCAGGTATTCCTCTCTAGGTCCGAAAGGGAAATCTTAGAAAAAGCTTTAGAAAGAGTTAAGGCTGAGAAGGCTAGCTCGACTTCCTCCTCTCAGCCTCAAGCCTCTCCTCGTAATACCTCTTAAGCTCCTCCTCGCTCATGGACTTGTAGGGCTCTGCAAGCATCTCTCTAGCTTCAGGGTGTTTGATAAAGTAGTATACTGCGTAGCTACATATAGGGACTATCTTCAACCCCCTCTCTCTAGCAACCTCTAGAGCCTTCTCGACCATTTTCCTAGCGACTCCTTTACCTCTATGCTGGGGCGGAGTGTATGTCTCTATGAGTTCCATTCTACCGTCATCGATCTTATACCTTAAGAAAGCCTTGCTGCCGTCGGGGAACTTAACGTAGAATACTGTTGAGGTATACTTGACTTCAAGCTCCCCACTCTCGACCATTAACTCTCCCCTCCAGAACCCGTTAGATTGTGTCAAAGGGGTTTAACTAGTAATCCTTCCGGGTTCATGATTAGAGCTTTCAGCTTCTAGCAATTGAAGCGCTCCGGTTTTAAAGACTCTATCCATTACTCTAACGGGGGGTTTAGATGAGCAGAGGTGCTAGAAGGCCTGAAGTCATGGTTGTTGGAGACTGGGATGCTGATGGAGTCGTGGCGTCCGCCCTCGTATATTATGCTCAGCGGAACGCCCATAAATTCCCCTTCCGGGGCGAGGCTAATGTCAATATAGCCCCCTCAGGGCCTAGAGGTATCGGTAAGAGGCTTAGTGGGGGGTGCTGGGACTACCTGGTGGTACTAGATATCCCCGTCACAGAAGAGGTTATCGAAGCTCTCTCAGCCTATAGGGCTAGGTGTAAGAACTCGACTATCATCTACGTTGACCACCACGACAGCACGAGGGGCTCGTCTAAGAAGCTAGAAGCTCTGGGGGTTCTTGTGGTTGCTGGGCGCGAACCTACTAGCATGCTGGTTAAGAGGATGCTTGAGAACATGGGGGTTAAGCTACACCCAAGGCTTCAAGGCTTCGTGGATGCTGTAGGCGTTTTAGAGGGGGCTAGGGGCGGTGTTGAGAGGAGCCAGGTCGACGTTGTAGCCGGGATATCTAAAGCAATGAACCGTGCTAGGGACGAGGAAGTGTGGAGGAGATACGTACTATGGGTTAGCGAGGTCCTACCCCAGCCTCAGCCTCCACCTATACCGGGAGCAGGGGTTGGAGGCGAAGAGGTTGAGGAGTCTGACAAGGAGATCAGGAATGCTGCGATGGAATTGGCAATGTCGGCCTCCACGATAGGAATGGTTGTCTTCGTAGATGCGCGGAGGAAGTGGAAGAGGCCTGGGGCTTCAGCCTTGGCGGCGCAGATACAGAGGATCGTTAAGAGGCCCGTAGCCTTGCTGATAGAAAGAGAGGATGGCGCTAGAGTGCTTGTTATAAGGTCTAGCAAGGGCGAGGCTAAAGCATTAATGGAGGAATTGAATTCAATGGGAATAGTGGAGGACGTGGGAGGCCACGAGAACGTAGCTACTGGCAGGCTAGCGGAGGAAACAACAGTTAAGAGGCTAGTAGAGGCTCTACACAGAGCCTCGATAGCGGTGATAGTAAAGAGAGGGAGAAAAGTCTAACATCTACTAAATTATATATTATGTTATAGAGGCGCTCGGACGAGGGACGTTATTAGGCTGGAAGCGCTTTTATAGTAGTAACATAAATGTACTATGAATATACTGTTTGCTAGTATAGGCCATGTACACCTTTATAAGAGAGAATTAGTCTGAATCTGAGGGTTTGATGTACTTAGTCTAGTCTTAGGATGGGGCTTTAAATGGAAACTATTTGTTCCAGAACCTCCTATAGGCTACGTATTCCTCCTCAGCCCTTATCAATCCTAGGTAGAACTCTTCCTCCCCTAGGACTTGGAGGTCTGAAAGTAGCTTCTTAGCCCTTTTAGGTCCTACTCCGAGTGCTGTGAATGCTTCTAGAACGTGCCTTGAGAGGCCTGTCTGCGCGTAGTTTATGTAGACTTCAGCCCTCTCTACTAGCTCTTCTGCTAGCTTCTTCTCCTCTCTGCTCAGCTTCTCGCCTCTCCTTCTCTTCATGTAGGCAGTAATCATCGCCTCTCCCCTCTCCCCTGGGGGTAGAGGGGCTAGGGCTAGTGAACTGCAGTTGGGGCACCTGTATACGGTTTTATAGGGAATAGACGATATCTTCGCTTCGTGATGCTTGAGGCATGTTAGGCATAGGAGCCTCACGGTCTTGGACGATAGGCTCCTCTTCTTAGCCTCTATCAGCACGTTCACCCCTATGAGCTTGGCATTGACACCCCTCTCAGCCCTTAGGTACGGGTTGCCCAGGACCTCCACTCCCAGCCTGCTTATATGTCTTGCCTCGACAACCCTAACCTTATCTGTCTCTTCCAGGAAGGAGTTCATAGCATCAATATCTAGCTTCTCATATACGATCTCCCTAAGAGTCTCAACGTCTATAGGGCTCCCCCTAAGCCCTTCAGCCATCTTTTCAACCTGATGTAATGATATGTTAGCGTCGGGGTCTATGGCGCCCATCCTCTTAGCCACGTGGTAGAATCTTACCAGGTATGCTGTAGTATTTCTCACAGCGTCGTGTATCATAGAGAGCCTAGTAGCCTCATCCATAGCCTTAGCAAGCTCCATAGCCCTCTTAACGTGACCTCCAATCCTGTAGGAGTAGGTCGACCTGAAGACTATCGCGTATGGTATGTAGTTGAAGCTAGCCTCTACACCCATCCCAGACATGATCTTGGATATTAGGAGGGCTAGGGCGAAGTTACCCTTACTCCCCAAGCAAGCATAGAGTATAGCACCGCCCTCCAGAGACTCTACTATCACCTCCCCAGGGCCCGGAGGACCTCCCCAGGCCCTCGCCGCCTCCCTCGCAACACCTATTATGTAGTCTGCCTCGCCGCCAAGCCCCCGCGCCTTTAGTAGCCTCCTAGCAGCTTCTTCGTCCTCCATTGCCAGGGCTATGATCGAGCAGACCTCCCTCGCAACCTTGTAGTCCACTGGTATTAGCTCCCCCTCCCACATAGGCACTGCAGCCACACCCTCGGCTACGGGCGATAACGTGACCCTCAGCCTATCCAAGTCTATGTCTAGGATCCTCCACAAGCGCCCTCCGAGGACTACTGTGGGCCTAGACTCTATCCTCTGGGACTCGGACTTCATTAGCCTAAACACGACAAACCTCTCACTAAGCTCACCTACCTCCCTGCCTGAAACTATGTCTACAGCCGTGTAGGTCCTCTCGTCAGGTATCATGGAGGTCTTATAGAAGTACTTCATAGCTCTCCTACCCGGCCTAAGCCTCCCATCATCCAGCCTGACTAGCCTAACCGAGCCTAGGTAGTCTATGATCGACTCGAACTCTTCATAGCTCAGGCGGCTATAAGGATACGTTGACGTGGCGAGCTTATACACATCCTCCCCACTAGGCGGTGTGCCGTCTATTGCAGCACCTACAGTAAAGTGTGCTAGAGCATCATAAGGTTTCGGAGGAATCTTTAGATCCTCTAGATGGCCCCTGGAAGCCCTAAAGCCTATCACACCGGCCTCCATGATCTCGTAGAGGTTCCTAGGCACTATTATCACGGCCCTGCTTCTACCCCCATACCTATGCCCCGACCTCCCAGCCCTCTGAGTCAAAGATATGACCTGCCTGGGGGAGAGGAACTGGATCACCAGGTTAACATGCCCTATATCTATGCCGAGCTCGAGGCTGCTAGTAGCAACTATAGCCTTAGCCTCCCCACTCCTAAACCTTCTCTCAGCATCCTCCCTGACATGTCTAGATAGGCTTCCGTGATGGGCTGGAACCTCCTCTCCAAGCTCCTCGGAGAGGCTGGAGGCAAGCATTTCCGCTGTGCTCCTAGTATTGGTGAATATCAGGGTAGACCCTTTCTCGCCCCTTATGATGTCGGCTATAACTTTTACGCTCCTCTCCCAGAAGGAGCCTCGACTCTCAGAGTCTAGCTCGCCCTCAATAACGACCACCCTATACTCAAGCTCCCTACCCCCAGTATCCTCGACAACCTCTACATGGCTGTCTAGTGAGAGTAGCTTAGCAGCCTCTCTCAGGGTATTCCGTGATAACGTGGCTGACAACGCTATCCGTTGAAGCCTCCTACCGGCTATCAGCTCCAGCTTCTTCAAGGCTAGCATAAGCTCTACTCCCCTCTTACTCTCCATTAGCTCGTGGAACTCGTCCACCACGACCCACTTTACAGCCTTGAAGACTTTCTGGGCCCTCTCTACCGTGATTAGGAGGCTGAAACTCTCAGGCGTAGTTATGACAATGTCCGGGGGCTCAGAGAGGAACTTTCGCCTACCACTGGGCCCCGTGTCGCCGTGCCTAACCATTACCTTGTAGCCTACGCTCTCTGCAAGTCTAGCTATCCTCAGCTCTAGGTCCCTATTAAGCGCCCTTAGCGGCGTGACATAGACTAGCTTAACGCCTCCCCCGCTAGGCTCGCCCCTAGACACCATCATAGAAAGTATGGGGAAGAGGGCTGCCTCCGTCTTCCCCGAGCCCGTAGGCGCTACTATGATGGCATCCATACCCCTAAGCACCACTGGGATACTTTTTTCCTGTATAGGCAACAGCTTCCCATACCCTAGCCTAGCCATAGCCTCCCTCAGCCTGGGGTGTAGCATTGCCAAGGCGCTACCCACAAGCCACCACCACCCTAAGCCCCCAGAAGCCCTGGGGGCGCCAGTATAAGCTGTGGGTGCCCGGGAGCTTGAAGGGTAGTATCCTGGAGGCTCGTTGCGGGAGGTGGTGGGTTAAGGGGCTGCTAGCCTCAACACCCATAGCGGCCCTCTCGCTCTACCTACCCTTTACGGGCCTACACGGCCCTCTCACGCTAGGTGCAATGCTTGCGGCAAGCATCATAGCGGGGAGGATGGTCGGGAGCCCGCTGATAGCTGTTGCAGTATGGTCCTCGGCCTGGTATGGATCGCCCTGGGAGCTAGTCGAGGTCCCATACCCCCTCTCCCACCCCCTCATAACATTCACTCTGGGGGCTCTACTGGGTTTAGCGGCGTCTATGACCTCGCCTAGGAGGGGCCCCACTATAGACCCTGTATTAGAGCCCTTAGCCTGGGGTGCTAGGCCTAGGCCCACGCCGCTAGCGGCAGCTTCGATATCACTAGTCTTCTTTTGGCTCGCGGGACCCCTAACCTACCAGGATGAGCTAAGCTATATGCCAGCGCTATGGGCTGTGACTGGCGCGCTGGCAGCGTCGCTTCACACAACTTCAACCCCAGCCTCACTACTCGCGGGCCTACTAGCAGGCCTAGGCCCTGCTGGAGCCCTCGTAACCCTTACACTCACAGCCTCAATGCCATACTGCTACACGTGCCCCCAAGGAGTAGAGCTTAACGGGGACCTAGTAGCAGTGGTGGCTAGGACCTCACCCCTAAGAGGAGCCTCGACGCTCCCCGACGGCAGGGTAGTAGCCTGCGCCCTCGGAACGCCAGCAGTTATGGAGGAGCATGTAGAAGCCCAAGGGCTCAAGAAGGCCGCCGAGGCTGGAGCCGTCTTCGCCGGAGAGCTGGGAGACCCTCTAGTTCGGGGGTTCCTAGCCTCCGGCGGGGCGATAGCACAGCCAGGCTGCAGGGGTGAGAGCATACTATACAGGCCGAGGGGAAGCGTGATGTGAACGCGCCAGACGGAGCCCCGCATCACACCCCCGCGATCACGCGGGCGTCAGCGGGGAGAGGCCCCCACCATGCTAGGTAGAAGGTTAAAGTAGGGGATAATAAAGCTTAGACCGACGTTAAAGTCAGAGTCCAAAGCCTCTCTCCGGCCTTCAAGGGGTATCGTAGATCTAAGGCCCCACGCAAGTTGAAATTTTTATACCCCACTTTCCAGCCAATATACAGAATGGATCTTTTAAGACAACTTTAAATTCTAATATAATGTAGATTTTATGTTAGTATATGTTTGTCGGGTTACATACTAATGTGGTTGAAGGTTCTTACAGGGGTTTTTCCCCTTCCGGAGGCTAACACTGGTTTTCGTGGTGGGCTGGATTGGTTGAGGTTGGAGGTCCTGCTCCCGATTTCGAGGCTACCGCTCATACTGGCGAGAGGGTTAGGCTAAGCGACTTTAAGGGTAGGATAGTGGTCCTCTACTTCTACCCCCGCGCCATGACGCCTGGGTGCACTAGGGAGGGTGTGAGATTCAATGAGCTGCTTGGCGAGTTCGAGAAGCTTGGCGCGGTCGTACTTGGTGTCTCTACGGATCCTGTGGAGGTTAACCGGAGGTTTGCGGAGAGGATGGGGTTCAAGTTTAAGCTCCTAAGCGATCCTGAGGGTAACATTGCGAGGACCTACGGGGTCTTGAGGGGGGAGGGTAAGAGCCTGTCGGCGGAGAGGGTTACCTTCGTTATAGACCGTGAGGGTAGGGTTAGGGCTGTGCTCCGCAATATCAGGCCTGCTGAGAAGCACGCTGACCTAGCGCTGGAGGAGGTTAGGAAGCTCGCCGCCAGCCCCTAGAGTATGTCGAGGCCGAAGTCTTCCAGGACCTTCCTGAGCCTCCTTATTTCCCAGAGAAGCACTCTACCCTTCTCTGTGAGCTCCACTATACTCCCCTTACCGTCGGGGGCCGGGGTAACAGTGACTACCCCCCGGGCCTCCAGGTCTCTGAGTATGGGCTGGAGCCTGTCGTAGGGTAGGTTTGCTATCGTTGCTAGCCTGGTAGGGTTCTGGGGGGCATTGTCAACAGCCTCCAGTATGTCTGCTATGATCTCGATCCTACTTCTCTTCCTCCCCATGACTTCTCACCGATGCGGCTGGGATGGCGTATCGGATAGCTAACGCGGCAGCCCCAAGGGCCCTCAGTCCCTCGCCCCCAGTTAGGAGGGCTACACCTAGGGGGCTTGGTAGTAGTGGTATGCTTGCTAGCCTCAGGGTGAAGGCTAGGGCTAGGACTGCCGAGAGTAGCCGGGCTTCACCCCGGAACTTCATAGCTCCTAGGGCGGAGACTAGTGCTGCTATCGCGTCGGAAGCTGCTGCTAGGAGTGCTGGTGGTATGTATGGCACTGTTATAGCCGCGTACCCTCTACTCCTCTGGGCTAGGAGTGTTGCTAGGGCCCCTGCTGTGAAGGTGCCTGTGGCTACATAGGATGCGAATGACAGCCTTTCAGGGGCTAGCTGTGCGATGGCCCCCGCGAGCTGTGAAGCTAGTAGTAGAGTGAAGGCTACTGGAGGGTCTAGCCTGGAGCCAGCCCTCGTTGAGAGGATGTAGAACCTATACGCAATATACCCGAAGCCCAGGGCTCCTAGGAGGTTTATTGTGGCTAGGGCGTAGGATAGCTCGGAGGGCAACGTAGGCTACCTCCCGCTGCCGTGATGGTGGTGCATTGGCATGCCCATAGGCCCCATAGGATAGCCCCATTCTTCACCCCACCTCTCAGCATCTTCGACGCGCTCTAGGTCCACGCTGACGCCGTTTATAACCACCTCGATCTTCTCGGCCACAAGCACCTTAACCCTCCCATGAGGCCCCATGTACCAAACAGCCTCATAGCCCTCAGCTCGTACCCTCTCAGCCTTGGCTAGCAGCAACATCACCTCCATAGGCCTCAAAGTCCTACCATGCTCCGTCACCCACAGCCCCGGAGATGGCATTACTATGGCGTCCCCAACCCTAACCATCATCCCTCCAATCCTATGAGGCTCTCCCCAGACAACGTCCCTCTTAGTATAGAGAGCCGATGATACAGCCTCCCCCAGGCGCCCTGCCACGCCACCCGACTCAACTCCGAGACCGCGTAGGACCTCGGATGCTGAGGGCGCGGAGTCGGGGTAGTAGGCGTAGGCTATGATAGGGATTACTAACGATAGGAGCACGAAAAATAGCGTTAGGGGGGAGACCTTGGAGGGCATAAACCCTCAGACCCCCTAGTGCCCGCCTGCTAGCTCCTTGAAAGCCAGCATTGGATGCAGGTACTCGTTGCCGCCGAAGCCGATGCCGAGGGCTACGCCCCTGTCACCACCCCTTACGACAGCCTTTACAGCTACATCGTCCCCAGGCTCTAGTTGAGCCAGTATCCAAGGCCCGAAGGTGAAGGCTCCACTCTCCATGTCAACATACCTGGATAGGGCCTTGAGGGTTATGGTCTCCCCGTCCTCGGTCTCAACCACTATTATCATGCTCTCAACGTCAACCTCCTTCACAGTAGCCTCGAACTCTTCAAGGCTTATAGGCCCGAATGGCATGTCAGGGTACATGGGGAAGCCCATATCGCCCATAGCCTCCCAGCACCACTCATCCATGAATCCCTCTCCATAGCCGCGATCCATGTAACCGTGCTCGTCGCCGCCCATCCTACCGCTGGCGAAAGGCGCTTCGTCGTGGTCCCCGTAGCCTCCCATGCCGGGGGCTCCTCTACCCATTCCGCCGCCCATTCCCATCATTCCCTCTCCCATCATTCCTCCCATACCGATCCAGCCCTGGTAGCCTACGGTTTCGTCAGAGCCTTCTCCGTGAGCCTGGGCTGTGGTTGTAGCCCACACAGCATACCCTCCTAGCCCTGCGAGCAAGACTAGGGCCGAGGCCGCCAGCACGTACGCGAGGGTTCTACCCTCCATTGCTCTCACGCTCCACTCTTAAGGAAGGGGTTAAGGGTAGCTTTAAGGGAGACTCACAAATGTGAGGTCTCTTAGAGGGCCTCAATGCCGTCGCAGACTATACATGTTTTGATAGGAGCTGGGCTAGGCTACCGGCTGCCTTCTCGACTTCCCTTCTAACCTCTGCTATCTTGCTTCTAACCTCCCCCTCCTCTGCAGCCCTTTCAGCCTCCTTAAGCCTTATTATGGCGTATAGTAGCACCTCGTTGGCTGCAGCTAGCGCTGCAGCCTCTCCACCCTTCCTAAGGAGCCTCTCGTTCAAGCATTCCACATGAACAGCCCCCATTCCAGGTAGGAAGGTGAATCTTTGGCCTTCCACTACTTCGCCGCCGCATAGAGCGCAGGTCCACTTCTTCCCAGGCATTGCTGCCACCGAGATAGCATTCTATATGTATGACAGACTTAATGAGTCTAGGCGTGAAGTCTAAAGGAACCAGTTAACTTATACTTTTGGTTATATAATATATAAACCAAATGGTTAAATATACGCAGCTTAATTTATAACTTATCGGTGATTCTTGCATGGCTGAGAACGAGAAGAAGGTTGATATGAATAAGGTGGAAGAAGAGTTAAGAACCCTTTTTGGCCAGCAAGAAAGCTTGAGGCAGCAGATCAGCGTTATAGATAATACTATATTAGACCTTTCCAGCGTGTTGGAGACGCTAGATTTCATAAAGAGTGAGGGTAAAGATAAGGTTGTCCTCGTACCTATAGGCGCGGGCAACTTCATAAGAGCGAAGGTAGTGGATACTGAGAGAGTTATTATGGGTGTTGGGGGAAGGTTGAGCGTAGAGGCTAGCATAGACGAGGCTAGGAAGCTTATTAGCGATAGGATAAGCGCGTTAGAGAAGCTACGCCTCGACCTTAGGCGCAAGCTGGAAGAGATAAATGCTAAGATAAGCGAGCTTATTGAGCAAGTGAGAGAGGCCGGGGAGGAAGGTGGCTGAGGAAAAGCCTCGCGAAGAGGTCCTAGCACGGCTAGCTGTCGAGGTTGAAGAGTTAAAGTTAGTTAGAAGGTGGCTCGAAGAATCTAAGGTTGGGAAGATATATGCTCAGGTCGGCTCTCTTTTTGTAGAAGTCGATAAATCAAGGGCTCTCGAGTTGATCGAGCTAAGGATAAGCAGTCTCTTAAAGGCTTTGAAGAGGCTCGAAGGACGCTAGCAATATTTTTACCATCCTATCCCATTATCTACCGGCAAAGTCGGTGGAGATAACAGGTTCCCATAGGACCCAGCTTTGGAGAGGAATCGTGAGCAGGCTACAGCCCATAGTTTTCCCTCTAATTGCTACCGTGAGCTGGGGGACTAACGCTGTAGCTGGTAGGATACTAGTAGGAGGGGGCTACATTGACGGAGTTAGCCTCACATTCGTTAGGTTCGCCCTAGCAACCCCCCTAATACTCCTAGCAGCATCAGCTCTCGGCGAGAAGGTTAGGGGTGAGCCGAGAGACGTGGCAATAGCTGCTATTCTTGGCCTCCTAGGCGTTTCAGGGTTTAACGTGTTCTTCTACACGGCTCTAGGCTACATGGAGGCTGCGCTCGTATCCCTCATAACCTCCCTGATAACCCCCATGACTTACATCGCCGGTGTGATCCTTGGCATGGATAAGCTGGATACACGCGGCGTTGCCGGGGTACTCCTAGCTGTGGGGGGCACATACTTAGTCCTAAACCCCGGCTCATCCAGCATAAACTTGATTGGTGCTCTGCTGGCATTCGGCGCGGCGCTCTCATGGACTGTTTACACGCTGGCAGTGAAGGGTGTTGCATCGAGAATGGGGCCCACTGCAGCGTTATTCTGGTCTAGCCTCCTAGGAACCCTAGTAGTAGCGCCCCTCTCGCTTGAGGGCTTAGAGCATGCCAGAATAACCTACTTGTCGATAGCGCTTATAGTCTACGTGGCCATAGTTCCTGGAGCAGTAGGATATGCTGCATGGAACCTCGGCGTCAAGCTCTCGGGCCCCGTGCTCCCATCAATATTCATCCCTCTCGTACCTCTAACCGCCACTATACTTGCATGGATCCTCTTAGGAGAGGTGCTGACTCCAATCCAGGTCCTAGGAGGCCTACTTATAGTCATAGGGATTATATTGGTAGTGACGCGCAGAGTCTAGCGCACTTCTCAGCGCCTCGCCCCGTATAAGACGACTAGTATTAAGGGGGTATAGGGGATGCTGGAGAGGACTAGGGTTTCAATGAATAAAACGTTCCTCACGATCTCTGAAAACCCCCTCTCTAAAATATCGGGTTCACGGCCTAGAAGCACGTCATAGGATAGAATTACGGCGGCTAGAACCCCCACTATCCAAAGGACGACTAGGGATACCCTACATACTTTAGACCCCGAAATTAGGGCTGATAGGGCTAGGAGGACCGAGGATATAAAGGCGGCTCCAAAGCCTATCCCAAACCCCATCGCAGCCCTCAGCGTGTTGCCAGAGCCCTCCGGGATAGCTATGACCCAGTAGTAGCTGTAGAGCGAGGCTATGTAGAGTGGCAGGCCTAGTAGACCTATTATTCCTGCAAAAACAATCCTGGATGTCAGCAAGACTCTACCCTCAACAACTAGGTAGGTTGTGTAACGGCTACTCTTAAATAAAGCTGTGTAGACTGCTAAGACTTACCCAGCTTCTCTTCCACTAGTTTCCTTATCTTCTCTATAGACTCTGGGTTCTCTAGCACGCTCAGCTCTCCAGGTTGTCTCCCGTAGATTAGGTCTCTTATCACTCTCCTCGTTATCTTGCCGCTCCTAGTCTTGGGTAGCTCCGGGGCTAGGATCACGTATTCTGGGGTGAAGGGCTTACCGAGTCTCTCGGCCACTAGCTTCTTAACCTCCTCAGCTAGACGGGCCTCCTCGACCTCGCCCCGGGCTACTACGAAGCACGCTATAACCTCGCCCTTAACCTCGTGTGGCACCCCTATGCAGGCTGCCTCTGCTACCTGGGGGTGTAGGGTGACGGTCGACTCTATCTCGGCACTACCGATCCTCTTACCAGCAACTTTTATCACGTCGTCAGCCCTACCCAGTATGTACCAGAACCCGTCCTCGTCTATCAGAGCATAGTCTCCGTGATACCAGACCCCGGGGAACCGGCTCCAGTAGGTCTTAATGTACCTCTCAGGCTCCCTCCACAGCCCCCGTGTCATGCTGGGAGCCGGCTTCTTCACAACCAGGTACCCGGGAACCCCCCTCACGGGCCTCCCCTCGTCGTCGAACACGTCAGCATCCATGCCAAGCCCCGGGCCCCAGAGGGTTGTAGGCTTTAGAGGTACTACTGGGCTCGGGAGTAGTATGCATCCGAAGAGTTCGGTGCCTCCGCTGAGGTTTATCAAGGGTCTCTTCCACTCCCCCACGTCGCCCATTACCCACATCCACGTAGCATAGTCGATCGGCTCTCCCGTGTTGCCGAAGGCCCTTATGCTGGATAAGTCATACTCGCCTACCAGGTCCGACGCTATCCTCCTAAGCATCCTGGCGACTGTAGCTGCGAAGCCGAAGTGCGTCACCCGATACTTTTGTATGAGCTCCCAGGTCCTACCCCTGCTCGGGTAGTCTATAGCCCCCTCAACCATTAAGTGGCTAGCCCCTAGGAACTGGGAGCCCATTACCTGCCAAGGCCCCATCATCCAGCCTATATCCGTGATCCACCATAGCCTATCCCCGGGCTCCTCCCACCCAGGCTTGATGTCTAGGTTGAAGTAGTGCTCCTTAGCGGGCTGTAGCAGGGCCCCGGCGTGGCTTATCACAGCACCCTTAGGCCTCCCTGTGGTGCCAGAGGTGAAGAGTAGCAGGGCGGGGTGCTCCGGGTCTACTTCCTCGGGCTCCGCCTGCGGCCTCTTACCTGCTACAGCTCTATCAAGCCACTCATCCCTCCCTTCAACCCAGGGGATGTCTATCCCCGCCCTCCTAACGACTAGCACGTGATCTACTACGCCGCCGGAAAGCTTCACTGCCTCGTCCGCCTGCTCCTTGAGCCTTACCAGCCTCCCTCTTCGGTAGTAGCCGTCAACTGTGACTAGGACCTTAGCCTCGCCTAGCCTGAGCCTCTCAGCCACTGCTGGGGGGGCGAAGCCGGAGAAGATGGGGGTTGCGATGACCCCTATCTTCATTGCAGCTAGCATGGCTACAATGCTCTCCGGCATCATGGGGGCGTAGATGGCCACCACATCCCCAGGCTTGAGCCCGTAGTCCTCCCTGAATAAGTTTGCCAGCCTGTCAACCTCGTGTTTGAGCTGTAGGTAGGTGTAGGTCCTAGCCTCCCCATCCTCCCCAACCCAGGTGAAGGCCTCTCTCTCCCCGAGTCCCATAGAGACTATCCTGTCGACTACGTTGTACGCAGCGTTTAGCAAGCCGCCACGATACCACTTAGCCCACTCAGGCCCCTGGGAGAGGTCTAGAACCTCCCTCGGCTCCCGGAACCACTCCACTCCGAGCCACGATGGCAGGTTTCCCCAAAACCATCTTATATCCTCGGTACTCCTTCTAACTAGATCCTCGTATTTCTCGAAGCCGTGCTCCTCCATGAACCTCTTAACGTTGCTCCTCTCTACAACCTCCCTAAGAGGCTCCCAGACCTTCAAGACTAGGGCCCTCCAGGGTTAGATAGTGCATGTGGGTGGGTGATAAGCTCGGGTTGAGGATACGTTTGTGGGGGTAGCTTTGAGGCTTGTACTGGCAACCCCTAGTAGCGTGCCCCGGGATGTTGTTGAGAGGATTGAGGGCATGGGCTTCGAGGTTGAGGTTGCTGTCGTTTACGACTTGGAGAGGGAGCCCCTAGAGCTTGCAAGGTCCTGCAGGGACTGCATGGTAATAGTCCCCGGCTCAACGCCATACAAGTACCCTGAAGGCTCGAGGGTGGTTAAAGGAACCTACTCCCCCCTAACTCTCCCGTACCTCCTCGAGGAGGTCGAGCCTTCAAGACTCAGCCCTATCATTCCAGCGGAGAAGGTCCTACCCCCAGACACCGTAGCCAGGGTCTTCGCTAGGATCCTACAGGGGCTCCGGAGGTCCTACGAGAGGGCCTTCAACATCAGGGGTCTCGGGGTCCCCCTCAAGCCTCCCCCCATACTAGTAGCATCTGAAGTCTACGTTAACCGGGGGGTTGATATGGTGGTGGAGGCTTCGTGGAGGCTAGCTGAGGGTGCCGACATAGTAGTTCTGGGGGCCTTGGGGGCGGGGGAGGAAGGTCTCCTAAGGGCTCTGGATAGAGTGAAGGACGCTGTAAAAGCCCCCATAGGGGTTGACCCGGCTAATAGGAGCCTACTTAGGACTCTAGCCAGTATTGGTGCCGACTTGCTAATGAGCCTGGAGCTAGACCCCAAGAACCCCCCAGACCTTTCTTGGGTGCCGAGCGACGCCGGCATAGTACTCATCCCGCCGTCCCCCATAGATATGGGCGTCTGGGATACAGTATCGTGGATGGAAGGAGCCTGTAGGCGCGCCTTGGAGGTCGGAGTCAACGCTATAGTAGACCCGGTAGTCCTCAGGCCGGGAGCCCCGAGAGGCCCTCTAGTGGCCCTCGCCTCGACACTCATGGCGGGGAAGGACCTACGATGCCCGGTAATGCTAGGCCTAAATAACGTGTACGAGATGCTAGACGCCGACACTCAGGGCTCAATAGCAGCCCTCACGATGCTAGCGGGGGAGGCGGGAGCATCACTGCTATTAGTGGGGGAGGAGAGCTGGAAGTCTAGGTGGGCTACCCTAGAGGCGAGGCTAGCGGCTGACATGGCGTCCATAAGCCTCCATACAGGAACCCCCCCGAAGGACCTAGGTTTCAACCTGCTCCCCTGGAAGGGTAAGAGGGAGAATGAGGGTGCTGCAGGGTCTACCCCATGCACCCTAAGCTGGGAGGGCCTGAGGATGTACCTCGAAGCCCTGGGTGTTAGGGATGGTGGGCCTCAGGGAAGCGCTTAGGTCCTCCCCAGCAGCCTTCCTGATAGTATCCCCCACCGGTAGGACCTCCCCCGACAACATACCACTTAGGGGCTATGCAGGTCCTAGCGGGAGGCTTGATGTAGTCGCCCGGGCTTTCGAGGCTGTAGTAGAGGATAAGGCCTTAGCTGTAGCTGTGCTCCTAGGCCCTCCAGAGCCCCCGGTAACGGTTGTTGCTGACTCTGGGTGTAGGGCTAGGCTGGGGGGTGAGAGAGGGTTCATTCAGTGGTATCTCAAAGCCCTCACGGGGGGTTCCGGTTGCCCCCAAGTCTTTAGGGGTGTGGGCTTGAGGGACGTACTATCCCTAGCCTCTAGAAGCCACAGGATAGTGTACCTGAGAGAGGGCGGGGTGGATGTGATGGAGGGCAAGGCCTTGGAGACGGTATGCTCTAAGGCGCTCTTCGTCCTGGGCTCGCACTTAGATATACCTCCGGGCGAGGAAAGGGTTGTGAGGTCCTACTCAGACCTAGAGGTCTCGTTAGGCCCGGTAAGCTATCATACGGAGCACGCTGTAGCCTTCATAGAGGCGATCCGCCTCTCAAGCGCCTGTTCCAGGGAGACCGATATTTAGTATCTCGGCGGGTAGCCTACCACCCTCAGCCACTATCTTCAATACAAGGTAGAGGGCTTCACCCACCCTATCGAGGTTGTTCCAGCCGTCATCGGTTATCCTAATGTAATAGAGCAGCGTTCCCTTCTCGGTGACTATGTAAAAGCCTGCAGTATGGACTATCAACTCCGTCTCCTTATCAAATTGCACTACCAAGCCTAGCTGCTTGTAGAGCCTCTCCATCTTATCAGTAGAGTCGAGGATCCAGATCCACCTAGGCTTGGCCTTAGCCTTCTCTGTCATAGTGGCTATATAGCTTCTAGCCTCATCGAGAGTACCCCTCCAAGGATCCACGTCGATAGTGACGAAGACAATCTTGTCTAAGAGGCCATCCTCAGCTAGCCTTTCGGAGGCGTAGAGCATCATATAGGTTTCCATGTGACATATATCAGGACACCTCACGTATTGAGGGACTATAACGTTTATCACACCTTCCACGGGAACTCTAACAGGACCGCTCGTGGAAGTGTAGGTTGAGGGGAATAGCTTCGAATTGACATAGTATATGTCAACATACCTATCGAGCCCCTTTAACTGTTCGTCCTCAGCCCTTGGATACCCTCCGGTAAGGGCTGTGTATAGGTTTATAGTGTAGCCTATCATGAATAAGAGGAGGATCACGGCTACAGGCCACTTGAAGGGACCTACAACCTTAATAACGTCGCCGAACTTACTCTTTATGAACTCGGACATGCTAGGTTACACCCTATAAACCGTTTTAAGAGGAGGGTAGATAATGGTTAGGTTAAAAAAGTGGGGGTGCATAGCCGAGTAGCCTAGCCACTATGTAGCCCGTGACTGCTAGGGTTACAGCTAGTCCGAGTATTATAGCGGTTAGGGCGTACCTGCTCATTAAAGTCACCCCCTACCCTGCAGGGAAGTAGGGGGTGCATGTTAGCACGCTGGTAACTGCTGCTAGAATGAGCACTGCTACGAGTGCACCACCAGATATTGTCATGCCCTTTATCGCGAAGCCCTCCTCCCTCAGGTGCTGGAAGAAGAGTGCTATGAGGGCTGCCTGGAATATAGCTACTGACGTTACGAATGCCAGCGGGTTTACCGCTATCCCTTCAAGTATCACTATGGTCTCTAGTATAGCGGATACCACTAGCACTACCCAAACGCCTACATAGAGCACGACGTTACGAGTGTTTAATGCGATTTCAGCCTTCACTATCTCTATTCACCCCCGCTAGACTAGGTAGAACAGTGGGAATACGAAGGCCCACACTATCTCTACTATACCCCAGTAGATCCCTACGGCTAGCGCCTCGTTCATGTTCCTCTCGTTGATGGTATTGGCAAACACCTTAGCGAGTATGTATAGGGTCATCAAGACCCCCATGAAGACGTGAAGCCCGTGAGCACCAGTAGTTATATAGTAGAGTTGCATAGCAAGACTATGGTCCAACCCGTAGCCCTGGGCGAATAGCTCTCCCCACTCAAAGTACTTGATAACTAGGAAGAGCACGTTGAAGAATACTGCTCCTATGAACCCAGCTATGGCTGCATTCCTCAACCCGGCTCTCAAGGCTATGTAGCCGAGGCTGTAGAGTAGCGTGCCCGTGAACAGCACTACCGTGTTTATCAGGCCAACGCCTACATCGTGTATGAGATAGCCTGGAGGCCATGCCTCTGTGAGCACCTTACCGACGGGGTTGAACCTTATGAAGAAGTAGGCCGAGAATATGCTTCCGAACACCATGACCTCGCTAGCTACTAATACCCAGAGTGCGGTTCTAATCTTGTCTCTGCTGAAAGGCCATGTTTCGTGGTAAGGTGGCAGGGGCTCGAAGAACTTGTTGTAGACGTCCTTGGCGGCCCACCTTATAAGTGTGAATACGAGGAATGCTGCGCCGACAACCAGTAGCACTTTATTAAGCGCTAGGCCTGCTAGTAGTATGAAGGATGCAATCGCCACTAGGAAGGGATCTATAGTGTAGTGGTGTTTATGGCCGTTACCATTGGATGCGTGGCCTCCACCCCTAAGGGCTGTTGCGGGGATCTCGCCTGACACTACTTTCTCGGCCCCGTACTTCTCCACAACCTCCTCGGAGACGAATACTACGGTGCCGTCGTTCTTCACGACAGGGACTCCCTCGAAGTTCTCCGGCGGTGGCGGGCTCTTAGTGAACCACTCGAGAGTCCACGCTCCCCAGGGGTTCTCAGGCGCCTTGGGGCCCCTGATAGCGGACCATATCATGTTGACTAGGAATACTATGAAGGAGAGACCGAATATGTAGGCCCCGATGGTTGAAAGCTCGTTAGGCAGTAGCCATGCGGGATTGTCGTAGGTGAAGTACCTCCTAGGCATCTCGTAGGCTATGAACTGTGGGAAGAATGTTAGGTTGACTCCGATTACTGCTAGTATAATGTGGAGTATGCCTAGCCTCCTATTATACATCCTACCCGTGATCTTGGGGAACCAGTAATAGAGCCCTGCCATAAGGCCGAGTAGCATCGTACCCACTAGTATGTAGTGGAAGTGGGCTACGACCCAGTAAGTGCCCCTTAGGTTCTTGTCTATGGCTATGCTGCCTAGATATACTCCCGTAGCCCCTCCTAGTATGAAGTGGAAGATCGCTGCCGCCGCTAGGATCATTGGCACTGTGAACCTGATCGTGCCCTTGTACATGGTGAATATTAGTGACATAGTGGCCATCTCGAATGGTATCGAGATGAATATAGTGGTTATGCTGAAGAACAGCCTAGTGTAGAGGTTAGTGCCAGTAACGAACATGTGGTGCATCCAGACAAGATAGCTTAGCGCGGTGGCTATAAGAAACGCCGTTATAATATACTTTTTCGCGTAGATGGGCCTCCCGCTAAACGTGGCAACTATATCAGCTATAGCGCCCAAGGCGGGGAAGAGCAGTATATAGACTTCTGGGTGGCCGAAGAACCAGAATAAGTGATCCCATAGCAAGGCTCCGCCTGCAGGGTTGCTCAGCACCTCGATACTCGTGTTCCTGTCGAGCCAGAGTAGGGCGGCGCCTACCATAAGGGGCGGGAAGGCCCATAGCATTAATATCATGGTGAACACTATGCTCCACGTGAACATCGGTAGCCTCATCCAGCTCATGCCAGGAGCTCTCATAGCGGCTACTGTTACTAAGAAGTTGATGGTACCTACTGTGATACTAACTGAGAGGAGGAATATAGCTAGAGCTGCTAGGTCTACGCCAACGCTGGGAGTGAACTCTTTAGACGTGAGCGGAGCGTAGAGGGTCCAACCTACATTAACAGCCCCGCCCTCGGTGAAGAACCCCATGATCAGTAGGATACCGCTTAGTAGGTAGAGCCAGTAGCTGAGAGCGTTTAGCCTCGGGAATGCTAGGTCTCTGGCTCCTATCTGCAGGGGGACTATGTAGTTGGCTAGGCCTAGGGCGAAGGGGGATGCGAACCACAGTAGCATTATGAGCCCGTGAACTGTGACTGCCTGGTAGTATTCGTTCCCGACTAGGAATTGATCCTCGGGCCTGGCAAGCTGTATCCTGAATAGGAGTGCTAAGATTCCAGCTACGATTAGGAAGCCCGTGCTGGTTACAAGGTAGAGTAGCCCTATGTCCTTGTGGTTAGTGGTGGTTAGCCAGTGGAGGAGCCAGCGTCCAAATCCCCTTAAGAACTGGGTATTCACCACTACCATTCACCCCCCGCTACCTATACTTAGCAGCTACCTCCTCAATGTATGCCTTGAACTTCTCGGGACCAGCGTTATAGGCTTGGAAGAATTCATCCTTATCAACGACTATTACCTTAGCAGTCATGAAGCTATGACCCACGCCACATAGTTCATAGCAGTAAGCTGTGAAGACGCTCGGCTCTGGGGGCGTTTTAGTCCACATGGTATTTAGGATCCCTGGGATCGCGTCAACCTTAACTTTAAACTCGGCCGCTCCAAAAGTGTGGAAGACGTCGCGGCTAGTCACCTTAAACTCTATGACGGTATCGGCGGGGAGTACCACGTAGCCCACAGTCTTCACAGTCTCACCGTCAACTTCATACTCGAACTCCCAGCCAAACTGGAAACCTGTAACCCACACGGGGAAGGCATCTTCGGTGGGCGTATACTCGAGGTAAATGGTCTCGTCTATAGTAGTCACTATGAGAGTGAAGACTACAACTCCCGTTAGAAGTAATATTACCCTCGTAACCCCTCTAGGCTTAGTCTCTATTAGAATCCTCCTTATACCCGTAGCGGCTTCCCTAAGACTAACGTCCTCTGGAGTGGTATCCGACTTGTACCTGAATAGCGTGTATATATAGAAGAGGGTTACGCCGCCTGCTATGACAAGACCCACTGTGGTGAATAGCTTGAAGAGGCTCCACCACACGTCATAGGTAGGAATGATATCATTCATATCTAAGCCCCCACAGCCCCCTCTCCTACAGCGGAACCCATTTAGGACGGAATACTTGTTTAAGGGTTTCAAAGGCAACTCAATATTAACTATTGAAAATTTATATAGAACACTATGGATCAGGGCGGATGAATTATTATGTAGAGGACGACCTGGAAGCCCGGCCGGCAGCCTTCGGGTCGAGCCGCAGGGAAGAAGTCATCGGCTTGCCTCGTTCTAGGTGTTGGCTCTTCACCCCCAGCGCCGGCCGGGCTCCCAACTTAATGCTACTCAGTTAGGAGGTGATAAGGATAAACAGCTAGCGCGTCTTACGTCGTGCTTAGACCATAATGAAGTTGGGGGAGGGCTCCCCAGGGGCGGAAGGTAACATCACTCCCCCCGGTTAGGGTCAGCGCTGGAACGCTTGGTCATAGCCCTCCACTCTATCACGGATAAAGCGGTTATATCTTATATCCATCCTCTCAGGGCTCTTCTGAATACCGGGTTCTCCTTTGAGAGATCTTTTACAGCCTCTTCTATGGGCGTCTCTGGGGGGACCTCCTCTTTTAGGAAAACACCGGTATGTCCATGCTCCCTTCTTCGCGTGAGAACCCTGACTCTCTCGGCTACGGTTTCCAGGCTTATCCCAAGAACTCTGGCTACTAAGCCCTCGTTGCCTCTAACAGGCATCTCTAGGTGGCCTCTGGTGGTGGGCTTGATCAGGTGGAGGTGTTTGTCTACGCCGGGGACTCTTACCCCTCTTTTAAGTTCTTCGTAGTTTACCTCGCCCCCCCACTTATAGAACTCTCTCTCCCGGGGTCTGAGGGGAGCTAAGGGGAGGCTTACCACTCTCTCTTCCCTGTAATCTAATATTAAATAGGCTTTGGGCGTATTGGAGGGAGTCGCTTGTACTATCAGCTTGGCTACGGGCCTTAGACCAGCTCTAGCTAGGGCGAACTCCACCAGCGTAGGCGGGAGAGGCTCTAGGATGGCTATGTCAACATCGCTATCCTCATCCACGTCGCCCCTAGCCACGCTACCGTGCACTACCATCAAGCCTAAGGGGACTGTCGAAGAAAGGGTCTCCATGACCTCTATAGCCTTCCTCCTCTTCTCCCGTAATAGCCTCCACCTTTCCTCGCTGTAGACCACCTCAACGCTGTCTCCAGCCAATGCTCAGGCAGCCTCTAGGACTTCGGATGCGACTTTATCTAGTACGTGGACGGGTGGCAGGTCTCTAAGCTGCTCGCCAGACACAGTTATGACTACTGCGTGCTCGTCCGGCAGGTAGTCCCACTTGAAGGGTGACTCCTTCTCTGGGTGCGGAGGCTCCTCCCCCTCCTCCAGGTAGTAGTAGGCTTCTAGCACTACGCCCTTCATGCTCCAGTAGATCCTGAGCCTGTCAGCCTTTAAGTCGCTCCCTTCAAGGGCTACTAGCTCCATTTCGATCGATGGTTCATCTGGGTCGAATTCTAGCTCCTCAAGCTCGTAGCGCCCCTTAGCGTTGAGCCTCTCAAGCACCCTAGCGACTATCCCCCTCCAAGCCTCAACGCCATAGTATATCAGCTCTTCGAATATGCTTATGGGCTTGTTGTGTTTCTTAACCCTTAGTACCCTAGCCCACGCTGTCACTTCGCCCGCGTAGGTTGCAAGCACATCTAGTAGATTATACGTTATGGTATTCAAGTCGGTTCCCAGCTCCTCAGCTAGCTTGGAAAGCTTAGAGGCTTTCTCAGCCTCTATGAAGGCCTTCACCTCTATCCTTCTACCCTCACTCATAACGACCCCCTGATACAGGTTGAGTTTTGAAGGCTATCTAGTGTACCCTGTGGAGGTTGATAGTGTTGAGAAGGAGTATGACGTCCTTGTCAGTTATCCCCACGACCTCCGCTCCTAGCTCTAGCAACGAATCCTTGTAACTTAGCCTTTTGAGTAGAGAAGCTATTACAGGCCCCCGAGAAACTCTCAGCAACTCTGACACGGAGGAATGCAAGTCGTCTACCAGGTCTAGGACCGTGAAGCTATAGACTACGTCGAAGTGCTTCGAGGGTAGGGGGAGCTTCTCAACGTTACCCAGGACTCCCACGCACTTGCCGGGAGAGCAGAGGGTTGATAGCCTCCACAATGCTATATTTAGCATGCAGGGACTGTAGTCTAGGCAGACGTAGACTTCTACGCTATCTAGGAGGCCTGCAACCTTCATGTACTCTGCGAGGAGCGCTGTGCCACAGCCTGCATCAAGCACCTTACCCCTTGGAGGCACCTTTTTGAGAGCAACTGCGTATTTCGCGTACTGCTCAGCCCTATACAGCTCGTCGTAGCCCTTGCAAGTAGCCTCATACCTCTCCCTGATAATACGCCCCTTTCCGCTCACCAACCCACCCTCCTCCACACCACCCTCACATAGCCTTTACCTCTCTCCACCTCAAGCCTGTAAACAGTCTCATTGACTACGGTGCTGTGGGGCCCGGACATAGTAGCCTTCCAGGTCTCGCGGGCTAGGACCTCCGCTAAAGCCCTGCTCTCCATGCTCCTATATATGAACTTCGGTACCACTTCCCTTGTCGCCAGAGAGAATATAAAGCTGAAGGTGCTTATGGCACCTAATGCTAGGCTAAGGAGGTTGCCACAGCCCCCCTCACCCCCGGTTATGGCATAGAGTGCTAGGCAGAGCACCGCTAGCGGGGTGGCTAGGGTGAAAGAGTAGCCCATAATCTTCATAGCCCTCCCTAGAAGGCCCTCGCTCCTAGCTTTCATGAATACGACCATAAATCTATCACTAAAATCCCCGGGAGACTCGAGGAACCCCGCAGGCAGTAGCACGTCGCTCTCGGCAATGCTCCTCCACCCCTCAAGCTCTATAAGGGGGCCTCTAACCACGACTACCGTGAACTCCCTGGGAAGGCTGTAGGTCCTGCGCACGCGCATGTCTCATCTATAGTAGTCACGTCTAGCCCCGCCTCGCATATTTCTTATCTCGAAGCGGCTAAGCCTGCAAGCTGCGATATGGTTAAGTGGTAGTCTGCTAGACTAGACTCTTAACGGTGTTATGGGATGGCTAGGTACGTTGACTTGACTCAGCCTATAAGCCCCTCGACTAGAGTGTTCCCGGGGTATCCTCAGCCTATAGTGCACAAGTGGACTACCATAAGGGAGGAAGGCTATTTCAGCAACCTCCTAGTATTTGTGGAGCATACAGCCACTCACATGGATAGCCCCGCTCACTTCGTAGAGGGGGCGCCTACTATAGACAAGCTTCCATTAGAGAAGTTCTTTGCGCGGGCTGTAGTACTGGGGTTTAAGAAGAAGCCCGGAGAGCCTGTTTCACGCCGGGAGGTTGAGGAAGCTCTAAGTGATACTGGAGTAAAGGTCGGCAAGGGGTGGTACGTATTCTTTGCCTTCGGGTGGGATAGGGTTGAGAGATTCGAGGACTGGCTGAAGTATCCCTACTTGGAGGATGATGTAGGTGACTTGATCGTCGAGCTGGGGGTTGAAGGTATAGGGGTGGATACTCCGAGCCCCGACCTCTCGCCTTTCAACGTGCACAAGAAACTACTCCCAAAGAGTATAGTTATAATTGAGAACCTTTCAGGCTTGGTAGAGCTCGCTGGAAGGAGCTTTAATGTTGTCATACTACCGCTCAAGGTGGAGGGTGGTAGTGGGGCGCCCGTGAGAGTCGTAGGAGTGCTAGAGTAGATGTAGTAACTGTTTAAGGTAACACATCTACATAGCGTATAGGGAGCCCCACCCCTATTTTAAACCCTCTAGCCTTAGTCTTAGACTTAGGACTTAGGTTATCGGGCCGTAGCGTGGAGGGTGTCAAGGGATATGGTTGATGTTGAAGGCATTGTATCTAGCCTGTCGAGGATGGTAGAGGATAGCGGATGGGTTCAAACGACGGCTATCAAAGCTGTTGAAATAGCGGTTCTAGGAGTCGTCACGCTACTACTCCTTGGGGCGGCGAAAGGATTCTTTAGGGGGCTCGTCAGGGCTAAGGTCCTAGACCCCGGTAGCCTGAGCTACGTCTACCCCTTCACGAGGAACCTTATACTCCTAGCCGCTCTCCTAGCTGCAGTCTACATACTCACTGGGAGCAGGTTTCTGCTGATCCTAGTTACTGTGGGCGCGGCAGCGGTATTCCTGTCAAGCTGGGACGCCCTAGCCAACCTGGTAAGCTACTATGTGATACTAGGCTCTAGGATGGTGAGCAAGGACGAATATATTGTGCTCCCTAACGGGATACATGGGAAGGTGAAGGATATCAGGCCCTTCTACATACTCCTCGAGAACAGGTACGGCTACTACATGGTCCCTAACACCCAGATAGTTAGGAGTGGCAAGCTCTCTAGGAAGGAGCTCAGCTACTTCAGGCTCAGCGTTAGGCTCTGGGGGCTCACGGACCAGCCTTACATAGAGAGGATTAAGGTCATGATAGCGGAGGAGGTGGAGCAGGCGCTACGAGAGCTTGCATACGGTAGCATGACATCCCATAGCATACTGGTAGACGAGATCTCCGAAGACAGCATAACCCTCAGGATCATATTCTCGACCCAAGACCCCGAGCCAAAGCCGGAGAAGGTTAGCCAGCTTATAATGGAGCTCTCAGCCAGGCTTAGGTCTAAGGGTATAAGCCACTCAATAACCTTCGAGGAGCCTGAAGGATACGAGCAGAGGTGGGCGGCGGTTGAGTAGGGGTAGGAGGAGGGGCGGGAGGGACCCGTACACTTGCCCCAACTGCGGAACCAAGGTTAAGGAGCCTGAGAGAACATGGACTCTAGTATCGCCGATGCCAGACAGGCTCGGCAGGATAACAATGACGATCATGGCTGCATTCAGGTGCCCTTCATGTGGTAAACGATGGAACGCAGCCATACAGAAAATGAAGGTTGGGGGGGAAGAGAGCGGCGAGAAAGGCAAACGGGAGAAGAGGGAGGGACAAGTAATCGAGATCGACCTTTCAGAGCTAGACGACGTAGAGCCGCTCTAAACACCCCGGGGACCTGGGCTTCACTCCCACTCTATGGTAGCGGGGGGCTTGCTTGTCACGTCATACACTACCCTCACGACCCCCGGAACCTCGCTTGTTATTCTCCAGGCGATCCTCTCTAGAACCTCCCAGGGCGGTCTAGCAGCTCTAGCCGTCATGGCGTCCACACTCTCAACCATTCTAACGGCTATTACGTACCCGTAGCTCCTCCTATCACCCTTAACACCCGTAGCCTTAGAGGATGTAAGGACCGCGAAATACTGCCAGAGCTTCCCCGAGAGCCCGGCCTTCTCAACCTCCTCCCTTACTATGGCGTCGGCCATCCTCACGATCTTAAGCTTTTCCCGGGTGACCTCGCCCTCAACCCTGACAGCTAGGCCCGGGCCGGGTACGGGCTGCTTCTCGTATATTTCTCTAGGCACTCCTAGCACCCTAGCTATGGCCCTCACCTCATCCTTGTAGAACCACCTGAGTGGCTCGACAACCTTCAACCCCAGGTCCCTAGGCAGTCCTCCAACGTTGTGGTGGGTCTTTATCACATCAGCCCCCGGTCTCCCCCCGCTCTCTATCACATCAGGGTATATAGTGCCCTGTATCAGAGCCTCTGCTCCCAGCTCTCTCGCAGCGTCACGAAGGACCTCCCCGTATACCCTACCAACGATTCTCCTCTTCTCTTCAGGGTCTACAACGCCTTTTAGGCTGGTGAGGAACTTATCTGAAGCGTCTACGACTAGCGGCTCAAGGCCAATCCTCCTTAGGAGCTTAGTAACCCTCTCCACCTCACCCTCAGGGTGTAGCCCGTGATCGATAAACACTGGCATCAGCCTGTCTCCGAGGGCCCTCTTAGCTATCAAAGCCGCTACAGTACTATCAACGCCTCCACTCACAGCGGCAATAGCCCTAGAACCCCCTACCTCCTTCCTAACGTACTCTACGAGCTCCCCCACAAGATCGCCTGGAGCCCAGGTGCGAGGGGCGCCAGCGATGCCTAGCCAGTTATCTAGAAGCTCCATCCCCCACTCGCTATGGTAGACCTCGGGATGCCATTGAACCCCGTAGACCCTATCACCCCACCTCATAGCAGCTACAGGGCTACCCGGACTCTCAGCTAGGACCTCAGCCCCTGGCGGGGGCTCGAGAACAGCGTCGTTATGGCTCATCCACACAGTGAACTCTCTGGGCATCCCGTCGAAGAGGGAGTCCTCCCTCACCACCCTTACCGGGGTAGGGCCGAACTCGGGCTTCAAAGCCCTTCCAACCCTGCCTCCAAGGACCTTGCCCAGTAGCTGGTGGCCGTAGCATATGCCTAGCACCGCCTTACCGCTTGAGACAGCCCACTCAGCTATCCAGTCATGGCCCTCCTCCCAGACGCTTCCAGGACCTCCACTTAACACAATGCCTGAAGCGCCCTCAGCCTCCCTCTCAAGCTCCTCCCTCCCCTGGGCCGCTGAGACGATGACACTAAACCTGCCAAGCTCCCTTATCCTCCTAGCTATGAGGTGGGCGTATTGCCCCCCGAAGTCGACTACCACTATATGGCCTCTCCTAGGCCTCAAACCCCCGGCATCCCCAGACTATACTTAACCCAACGGGCTTAAAGAAAATGTCATACTCCCTCAGGCTCAAGACTCTTCGGGAGGCTTAGCATCATATACCCTATAGTCGTCACCCCCAGCTAGGACCTGCTGTATCTTGGCGTATAGTGCTGCGAGGGTTTCGTCCTCCCTAGCCGAGACGGGTAGGACCTCTCCTATGAAGCCTACGCTCTCTACAGCGTTAGCTAGAGCCTCTATGAGAGCCCTCCTCCACCCCTCAACTGTTTTATCCTTCTCTAGCAGGTACTCTAGGAAGCCGGGCTCCCCTAGCCTGGGTATAAGTTCCTCCCTGACCTCCGGTAGTAGTATGTCAGCCTTGCTTACAACGTTAACCTGAGGTAGCCCTAGCCTGAGGGCTACACTGCTAGCTAGCGTTAAAGCCGATACTATGTTGGCTGCAGTATCAACGAAGACAGCATCGATAAGGAAGACGTTGACGGCTTGAGAGTCTCTTATGAGCGCCTTAAGCACTAAGGGGGCTCCATAACGGTAGGCGAACAACTCTAGTTGCCCGGGGGTATCAATCACGCAGTAGTCAGCCTTATACTCGTCAATCTCGCTCCTAATACTGTCAACGTACTCGATAAGGCTATCGACAGCAGCGATAAGGGCGCCGTTAGGACCTAGACCCTCCTCCATGAAGCTAGCCGCAGAGACATAGCTTCTCACATCTACTGCAGGGTCGTAGGGAAGCTTTTCGGCCGCAGGGTCAAGGTTAACCCTAGCCACAATAGAGCCCCTCTCCTCCATAAATCTGGCTAAAGCGGCCGTGAGAGTGCTCTTCCCGGATCCTGCAGTGCCAGTCAATACAATAAACTTGGTGTCCAACCTTAAGTAACACCCATAACCATGTGTTAGGCTAGGGTAGCCTGATTAACCCTAGATGATGGGGGGAGGAGTTGGCGTTCGAATGGAGGCGGCCGGGAGTGACCCGCCCCGTGCACATCTAGCCCCGAGACTCGGGGTTAATTTGCACGGGACCGGGGTACACTCCAAGCCATTATCTGCATGTAGTGTTTATAAGGTTTTCCTTTACAAGCCTCAATCGGCTCCTTCAATTTTCGTTAACATGGTGATGTAAAGAATTAGGGTTAAATCCTTTCTTATGCTTGCCGAGGATTTTTGTCTATGGTGGGTAAGGTGAGTAACTTATACGAGGCTCTAGACAGGTTCTTTGGCATCAGCGAGAAGGGCTCGACGGTTAGGACTGAGGTTATAGCTGGGCTTACAACCTTCATGACAATGGCTTACATCTTATTTGTCAACCCGGCTATACTCTCGGCTGCGGGGGTGCCGAAGGAGGGTGTTGTAGCCGCTACAGCTATATCATCTGCCTTCGCAACCCTAATCATGGCCCTCTATGCCAGAGCCCCCTTCGCCCTCGCCCCCGGCATGGGGCTCAACAGCTTCTTTGCCTTTGTAGCTACCCCTCTCATAGCCTCAGCCCTCGCTGCTAAAGGCCTCGAGGGTAGGGAGCCCTGGCAGATAGCACTTACCGTTGTCTTCCTCGAGGGGATACTCTTCATACTGCTCAGCGTATCAGGGCTAAGGGAGCTTATAGCGAATAGTATACCGTCGAGCCTTAAGTACTCGATAGCCGCTGGGATAGGGTTGTTCCTCACGCTTATAGGCTTTAACATTATTGATCTCGTAGGACCTGCGGGCCCCGAGCCGGGGGTAGCTCTTAACGTTGAAAGGCTTACGAGTCTTGACGTCTTGATAGCTCTAGCGTTCACGCTCGTTGCAGGGGCTCTAATGGCCCTGAGAGTCCCTGGAGCCCTGTTGATTTCGATCATAGCCGCTATGGTCCTAGGCTGGGTCCTAGGGGTTTCAGAGCCGCCGCAGGGAGTCGTCTCTCTACCTCAGTTCTCAGCAGCCTTCAAGCTAGACTTCACGGGCCTCATATCCCTAGGTCCTGCAGTCGCCCTAGCCCTAGTCTTCACCTTCTTCATGGTGGACTTCTTCGACACGTTGGGTACTATTACAGGTCTTTCGGCGAAGGCCGGGTTAATGGATAAGGAGGGTAGGATCCCTGGGATAGGTAGGATGCTGCTCAGCGACGCTCTAGGAACGACTTTTGGAGCTGTAATGGGGACGAGCACCGTGACGACTTATATCGAGAGTGCTGCAGGGATTGAAAGCGGAGGTAGGACGGGCCTAACAGCCCTAGTCGTCGCCATACTATTCCTGCTGGGGCTAGTATTCACGCCCGTACTAACAGCAGTCCCCTCCTACGCTACAGCCCCCGCTCTGATAATAGTGGGCCTGCTAATGATGTCCACGCTTAGTAGAGTTAAGCTAGACGACCCGACAGAGGCAATCCCAGCCATCATGATCCTAGCCGGGATACCCTTCACCTACAGCATCTCAGACGGCATGGGCCTAGGCTTCATAAGCTACGTGGTGCTCAAGGCTGCTACTGGGAGGTGGAAGGAGCTCAACCCCGTGATAGTGATCATAGCGCTCATCTTCGCAGCATACTTCATCTCGCTCCCCGAGATACACGCTGTAATAAAGGAGGGCGGCTAAACGATAACAGCTACTCCTCGAGCCTTAGGGAGTGGCAGAGTCCACTCGCTTTTTAAAGTCTCCTCGACAAGCCTTTCAGACGTGAGAGGCTCACGGTATAGTAGGAGGCTCGCAGCCAGATTATCAGCCCTCTCCGTGTTGCTAATGGCTTCCCTCCTAGTAAGGAACCTGTAGAGCCTCCTCCTACCAGCCCTCCACTCCTCATCATCTAAACCCCCCCGAGAGGCCTCATCAACCGCAGCCTCCAACTCGCCTATAGCCTCCTCCACACTATCCCTCCTAACCTCAAGGGCTACTATGCTCAGCGTACCTCCCCAACTCGTCAGTTGCGAGTCCACAGTGTAGCTGTAGGCTAGGGGCTTCTCTTCCCTTAACTTTCTAAATAGTATGCTCGTGGCTCCCGCCTCAAGGTTGAATATGAACCCCCTGAGCTGGGGTAGGAGGCTTTTTACAACGTAGCGGGGGGGCATGGGGATTGAAAGGGCTATATAGGCTGCTTCAACGTCTCTCTCCTCCACGATCCTAGAGGTGCTTGGGTTCACGGGAGTGGGTTCTATAAGGCCCCCTAGGGGCTCAAGGCCTTCAAAGCTCCTTATAGCGTTTAGGGCGTCGTCTCGGGAAATGCTACCTACAACTGCTACGGAAACTCTTTCCGAGCTGAAGCCCCTCACCTTATACTCCATAGCATCTTCAACGCTCAGGGACTCGAGTGTCTCAGGGTAGCCCTCTATAGGCCTCCCCAGGTAACTATCGCCCCAGACGCTCTGGGCCGCTAGCCTGAATATGAGGGCCTCTGGGCTAGACTGGTAGCCTCGGGCCTCAGCTATAACAACCTTCTTTTCGGCCTCGAACTCGTCTTCCCTCATAACCTTGGCTGAGAGGGCTTTAGCTAGGGCCTGTGAAACCCTTACTATGCTTTCGGGAACTGACTCGGCACACACCATTATAACCTCCCTAGTAGTATAAGCGTTAGCCTCACCCCCGCTCAGCTCTACAAGCCTATCAAGCTCCCCTGACTCGAAGTACTCGTTGCCTTTGAAGAGCATGTGCTCCACTAGGTGAGCTAACCCATACTTCCCCGGGGGTTCGAAGCTGCTGCCAGCTCTCGCGGCTACGCATATAGCAGCGCTCTCAGACTGTACACGATAGTATCCGCCGACCACGCCATTATTAAGCTCTACAAGGCTGACGCTGTCCTCCATACCATCTCCTAGACCATACCCGGAGGTCCTCCGCCCTAAAACCTTTTAGTTAAAAAGCGGGGGCAAGTCACGTTACAGACAGGCTTCAAAGCTCTCCATAGTATTAAAGGGTTTTGGTTGGGATAGCAGTCTACTATAGGGCTATAGGGCTTGAAGCACACCAATCTACTCGCCATCATCATGCTCATGGCACTTTTATTACCCATGCCCTTAGAAGCCCAGCCGTCCACAGCGAAATCCGACCTCACTATTCTATCGTGTGAGACTCCCATAGCAGCGGTTGCTGGCTCTGGCGAGGGTGTTCTCGGCAAGTTAAGGGTGACCGTAGAGTACCCGGGATCCGGGAAGGTATTCATATCTACAAGCCCGGCTACCAGGATAGACACTCTGGGTAGTGCTAGGGTTGCAGCGTTTGCAGCGAGTGCTACAGCAGGCGTTGACATGAGGCTTTACAACTTCTACTACGAGATAGAGTCCCCCAGCATAATAGTCGGGGGCCCAAGCGCGGGGCTCGCTATGGCGATAGCCACATACGCCCTACTATCTAGCGGCGAATGCCCGCAGAAACGGTTCGTGGCAACGGGCATGATACTGCCTGACGGCACTGTAGGACCTGTAGGAGGGCTTAAAGAGAAGCTCGAAGCCGCAGCAGACGCGGGGATAGGCGTCTTCATAATACCTCGGGGGCAGGAAAAGTACATTTACGTCGAGAAAGTCACCAGGAAGATCGGGCCTATCGTAGTCGTGGAGAGAAGGCCCGTAGAGTTAGACCTAGTAAAGTATGGGAAGAGCCTTGGAGTGGAGGTCCTATCGGTATCTACGCTCTTAGACGCTGCGAAGGCTCTAGGACTTATGACGCCTTCTGTGGGAGGCTATAACCTCGAGGCCCCAAGTTACGCTGAAGAAGCTCTAAAGGATTACGTGTCTAATACGCTGGGAAAGGTTGAGAGGCTAGTCTCGGAGCCTTATAACGAGCTTGAAGAGGAGGCGGTTAGGCTCCGTGATGCTTCCCTGAGAGACGTGGAAGAAGGGCTGTTGTATTCGGCCGCCGTGAAAGCCACCATAGCACTAGCCTATGCAGTAGCTGCGCAGAGCGTTGAAGAAGCTATAGCCTCGAGAAGCTATGATGTAACGAGCCTAGTCGAGAAGGCCGAGGAAGCCTATTCGGCTGCGGAAGAGGAATTGAAGGCTCTAGACGCCCCGACGCTGGAAGGGCTAGATTCTGCATTGAAGGCTTACGGTGTCTTAGCCCAGGCTTCCTACGAGTTCAAGCAAGCTTTGGAAACGCTCGTCAAGGAGGGCGACCGGTACTACCTGCCAGTGTCCCCCTTTAGAGGCGTAGACGCTACTGGAGCCCTCCATGCAGCCCTAGCACTATCCCTATCAAGCTGGTCAACGTTCTGGGCGGGACTAGCGTCGGAGGCTAGCGGGGAGAGAATAAGTGGAAGCCAGCTTGAGTCCCTCGCATCCCTCCTAGAAGCCCAGGCCTCGTCAACCGCAGCCTACGCCATCCAACTGGGAGAAGAGACTGGTAAGGGTGGCTACGAGAGGGTGGCTTACCTGGCTAGCCTCGCAGTCTCAGCCAAGAACCCCTTAGAGGCTGCAGGCTACTCTATCGAGGCCATAGCAGCCGCCTCCACGTACCTATACCAAGCCTTCAGAGTGGATGCGGGTAACGCTGTAGAGGGGGTTAAAGAGCTTGCACTAGCCCTCGCATCCAACGCCCCCTCAGGGGCACTATTATATCCTAAGCTGGCGCTAGCCTCGCTAGAGGGCTTCAACGATCCTATAGAGACCCTAGCCACAGCTAGTAAGGCGCTACTATACATCATAGCCGTCTCAACACTATTCGAAAAGAAGTCCTCAGAAGCTACCCAGCCTCTAGAAACTACTACTGCAGGGTCAACCGAGACACCAAGTCCTCAAACAGCTACAACTAGTAGGGGAGGGGAAGGCGCTATAGGCCAAGAAGCCCCGAGCAGATACCCGATAGCACTACTCTTACTCGCAGTAGCGATAGTATCAATAATCCTCGGCGCAGCCCTAGGAGCAATGTTGTCGAGGGCCTTATAGGAGCAGGTGCAATACATTCCCGCGTTGCATGCAACCCAATCCTAGCTTAACCAATCTATATTCCGGCTTCATGTTTATTAGCGAAAGGTTTATGGTGGATAGTATCTCCCTTGGAGTCTTACGGTGGTCTGCGTTTGTGGCGGAAGAAGGTTTTAGGCTCGACCCTTGGGGTCACATCGAAATAAAGGATTATGATAGGCTATACAAGGTCTTTGGTATAAGGCCCTTTAGCGAGGTCCTACCCCTCCTTAAGCGTGCTGGCATGGAGCCCAGCCACCTCATAGCCCGGGGCATAATCTTCGGGCATAGGGACTTCGATAAGGTGCTTGAGGCCAAGATTAGGGGCGAGCCTGTGGCAGTGCTAACAGGCTTCATGCCTAGCGGAAAATTCCACTTCGGGCACAAGATGGTTGTGGACCAGCTAGTCTACCTTCAGAGACACGGGTTCAAGGTGCACGTAGTCATAGCTGACGCTGAGGCTTACATCGTGAGGAGGATTCCCAGGGAGGAGGCTGTAAGGATAGCTGTTGAAGAGTACATAGCTAATATGATAGCTCTCGGGCTAGACCCTAAAGACACTGTATTCTACTTCCAGACTAATAGGGGCACAGCATACTACAGGCTCATACAGCTATTCGCGGGGAAAGTGACTGCAGCCGAGATGGAGGCGATCTATGGCGACGTATCGCCGGCTAAGATGATGGCAGCCCTCACCCAGGCAGCCGACATACTCCACGTCCAACTAGACGAGTACGGGGGATATAGGTGGGTGGTAGTCCCCGTAGGCGCAGACCAAGACCCCCACCTGAGGCTCACAAGGGACATTGCGGATAGGATGAAGGGCGTGGTCGAGCTAGAGAGACCCGCAAGCACCTACCACAAGCTACAGCCAGGGCTGGATGGGAAGAAGATGAGTAGTAGCAGACCCGACTCCACGATATTCCTCACAGACCCCCCAGGGGAGGCTAGAAGGAAACTCTTCAAGGCGCTCACCGGAGGGAGGGCTACGGCCGAAGAGCAAAGAAAACTGGGTGGGGTGCCAGAGGTGTGCACGGTCTACCACATGGACCTCTACCACCTAATGCCCTCCGAGGAGGAAGTAGGGAGGGTGTATAGGGACTGCAAGTCAGGGAGGCTACTATGCGGCGAGTGCAAGCTACTAGCCTGGAGCAAGCTAGAGAGGTTCCTAGAAGATCATAGGAGGAAGCTCGAGAAAGCTAAGGATATTGCTTGGAGGGTAGTAGAGGCGCCAAGGTTCTAGCAGTCTACTTCAACATTAACTCGCCATACTTTTCCACGAGCTCCACACTCCTACTCAAGTCGGCGAAGAGCTTTGCAGCCTCTTCCACGTGCCTCGCCTTAACCTTGGTTTCGCCCTCCCTCAATGCTATGATCCTTGCAGGCTCCATAAGTTGCACGGCGTACCTCAGACTCTTTTCATAGCCTATCTCAGTTAGCTTCTCTAGGGCGTCCTCCGATAGGGGCACCTCTTCCTCCTCGGCCCTTATCCTCAGTATCTCCTTGATCTCCTCCCTGGTGTAGGGTCTCGTGGTTATTATTAGGAGCCTGTCAAGTAGGTCTCTAGGTATTCCGTGAGGTGACTCTATGTCTGTGCCTCTAACCTTCGTTATCCCCCTGTTAGTGGCGAGTATTATTACAGGGCTAAACTCGCTCTCCATAGCCTTTGTTAGGAAGGCGAAGGCCTCTAGGTCGAGTAGGTGGGCGTCGTCTATGAACATAACTCCGGCGACGATCTCAGCCCTACCCTCATCCACCCACTTCTTCACGATCTCGTCCGCCCTCCTCCTATCATCACTCGTAATCCCCCTTTCAGCCTCGAAGAAGGCTGTTATGCCGGCTATAACGGTCCTCTGAGCGGCCACACTCATATCCACGTCGTGTAGAGTGACGGTCTTCACTATCTCCTTGTACTTCCTCACAGGCCCAGACGGAATCTCAACCTCCCTGTAAAGGTCTATATCGTAGTGAACCCCCTTCCCCTTACCTCTCCCAACGATCCTTACAGCTCCAGTCTCCACATCGATCATTATAACATCGCCCTTCTTAACCCCGAGGCTAACTAGCTGCTCTGCTATCTCGGGGCCCACAGTGAACGAGAAACTATCATCATTAGTCTCAAGGGTAATCCTAGCGCCAGCTATTACCGGGTATGGCGAGAAGGGTGTCCGGCCCCTCCTAAGCTTAAACTCTGTGACAACCCCCTCAAGGACCTCCCTCTTCTCCCTAATCCTCACGCCAATAGCCTTCCTCAAAGCCTGCATTAGCCTCTCGATCTTATCGCCGCCAAAGTATAGCTCCCCAGCGTTGAGGGCCACGAAGGGAGTGTCGGGGCCCAGCTCCCTAGCAATAGCTATGGCAATAGCAGTCTTCCCGGTCCCGGGAGGACCTACAAGCAGAACCCCCCTGCCACTAAGCTTCCCCTCCTTAACCATCTCAACAACTATCCCAGCAGCCTCTCTAGCCTCTTCCTGCCCTACAAGCCCCCCTCCAACCCTCCTAGCCCTACCCTTCTTGTCGAGCCCCAGCCCAGAGATGTGGCTGTGGGCATATACCCTTGTTGCCCTCCTTTCAACCTCGACCCTCACATCCTCGCCCTCCAACGCAGCCCACCTCCCGGGAGGTCCGGGGGGACTTCACCTAATTAACCTCTCACAGCTAGAGAGGCCTTTAGGGTTGATAGGCGTGGGAGAGGCCGGGGCCTCGTCTATCTTTAAGGAGATAGCTAGGGAGGCCGAGAGGCGTGGGTTTAAGGTTGAGGTTGAAGGGAATAGGCTTCAAGCCGTCAGCGGGGAGCTTCCTATAGGTGTGGAGGTGTCTGTGAGCGGGGGTGAGGCGGTCGTACGACTCTATGCTAGTGGCGATTTAGAAGAGGGCGTTAGGGAGTACGCCGAGAGCGAGGGAATAGAGAACGTTAGGGAAGCGGTAGAAGAGGTGTTAGAGACAGCACTAGCTATAGTAGACTATGCAGCCCGTACTGCGGAAGCAGCAGGACTAAGAGTTAAGAGGGATACACGCTCTACAGTCTTTGACGTGTACGAGGCTATAGACGCCTACGAGGAAGAAACTAGTTAGAGAGGCGTAGTGAACGCCGCCTCAGTTCTATAAGCGAGAATGAAGGTGTCCTCGCTTCAGCCCTTTCTAGCCTTTTGGAGGGCCTGGAAGGCTAGGTCTGCGTATTTATTGCATTTCCCTTTTACAAGTGAGGGGTGCGAGGAGTACCTCCCGTTCCCCTCACTTGAAGCCATAAGAGACACCGTTTAATTCTCAAGTTTGAGAGGTAATCTAGGTTACGAAAATTTTATTAGTGTGAACCGGATTCCAGATTATTAAGTATCAAGTAAACTGTTCACGTAATTTGATAATAGTTATACTATTCAGATGCCCACCTTCAACTCGAGTCGGGAAGCCTCTCCCCGCAGGTTCCATGCATCGCTGGAGTACTTCTCTCTGAAGAGCATCAGTGATAGTTCCACCTCTCGAGGGTCTAAGCTATCCCTAAACCACTCTCTATACCCTAATGACTCTGTAAACCCTTGAATCATGGCATCTATAACCTTTCCGATAGGGACCTCTTCCCCTAGTACATCGAAGAGCCCTGAAACCTTGGAGGAGAGGGACTGCGGCGTTAGGCCCTCTACCGGTATGATAGATAGCCACTCTTCAGGGTTAAATCTTAGAAGGAGCGTCCCATGCTGTAGGAGGAACTCTGAGGTCCTGAGCTGAGCACTCCCAGAGACCTTCTTGCCTAGGAGTACTACGTCGCTGCTACCAGGCCTTACATCTGTCTCTTATACACATCT
>WAKF01000047.1 GCA_015523465.1 Aeropyrum sp. | reverse complement strand
GGCAGTCTAAGCGTTGCGACGAGCCTTGAGGGGCCGGGGGTCCTGGCGGTAGCCCCTATGGAGGCCCTTGCCGTAGCCCTGGCTACCCCGGAGGGGGTGGAGGTCCTACGCCAGCATGGGGGTCCTATGGTCTTGGAGGAGCCCGGCTATAGGTTCCCCTAGCTTAGAGTATCCCTAGCGCCTTGAGGCTTGCCCTCGGGGCCTCGGGGCTCTGGGCTATCTCTTCAAAGTATATCTTCCTGAGTTCTTCCACAATCCCTGCTCCTAGGGGCGGTAGGTCCTTGTACCCCATGTACTCTCTCAGCTTCTCTGGGCTCCTCGCTATGACCACTATGATATTGGGCTTTATGCTCTCTTCTATGAACTTGAGCGCCTTCTGCCCTGGTGTGCCAGGGTGTGGGTCTAGCAGGGGCTTGACTCTCTCGTAGTACACTTTGAAGGCCCAGCGGTACCAGCCGGCCCTCCTAAGGCTCCTATGATCCTTAAGCTCCGCCTCCATCCCGGGCTTCAGGCTTTCATCAAGCACCCCGCCGGCGTGTGGCACTCTAGCTATCGTAGCCACGCCTCTCTCCCTCGCCATCCTAACTATGGTCGCTCCCGGTTCCTGCTCGAGTATGTTATAGACGAACTGTAGCGCCTCCACCTCGTCGTGAGACAAAGCCTCCTCGGCGTGTCCGAGCACGTCAACCTCGGGCCCCAGCGCAACCCCGGTATGCTCTGCGAGCCCCTCCTCCCTGATCCTCCTAAGAGCCCTATACACCTCCCTCTTCTTAAGGACCTCTAGGGGAGGGTTGTGGACCTGTAGCAGCCAGACCCGTCGGGCCCCCAGCCTCCTAAGACTAGCCCTAGCAGCCTTCACAAGGTACTCTTCACTATAATCACCTACAGGCCTTGGAGTGTCAAGCCTGTAGCCTACCTTCGTGGCTATTAGAACAGGCTCCCGTGAGAGTGGTTTGAGTAGCTCTTCCCCCAGCCCCCTCCCGTAGATGTCAGCGGTGTCGAACACTCTAACACCACTCTCGTAAGCTTCGAGTACCAGCCTCTCAGCCTCCCCTCGGGGGATCTCGCCGTACATGCCTGTGACAGAGTAGACTCCAAAGGCTACCTCGCCCCTAAGGCTCTGGGGGCTCCTCAACAAACCTCCCCCTAAGATATGAGTTCTTAAGCCCAGGGCTTCACATGATATCAGCTTACCGCCGGTTCCAAATACTCTAACACTTGCATGTAATACCCTGTATATGCCTGTGCATCCGGAGGCTATACCTCCACGAATACCATGTTATCCTCTTTGACTTCTACCACTTGAACCCTGGGGGGTTACAAGGCTTTGAGTCCTCTAGACTCTATCACAGCCTACGTTATAAGGCATAGAAGGGCTGGCAGCAGCGTCGTGGGCATGCTCTCGAGCCTCGAAGGGGAGGTTGAGAGGGCTCTCGAGCCCCTGAGTGAGGGCTTAGTCGTCCTTAGCACTTGTCACAGGTTCGAGGTCTACATTGACGGGGGGAGGCGTGGGGAGGTCCTTGAGGCCTTAAGCGGGGTCCTACCCCAGGAAGCCATGATGCACCTGGAGGTCTTTGAGGGCGTGGACGCTGTGAGGCACCTTATGGAGGTGGCTGCAGGCCTAGACTCCGAGATCATTGGGGAGCATGAGGTCCTAGGCCAGGTTAGGAAGGCGTGGGTTAAAGCCAGGTCTAAGGGGCTAACGACACCCCTCCTAGACCAGGTCTTCCATAGGGCCGTCGTGGCTGGTAGGAGGGTTAGGAGTGAGACTGGGATAGCTCAGGGTAGGGTTGGGTACCCTGAGGTCGCTGTAGACATAGCATCTGAGAGGCTTGGAGGCCTCGACGGCTCTGTAGTCGCGGTTGTTGGCGCAGGCGATGCAGGGAGGAGCATACTGCTATCGCTATGCGACAGGTTCAAGCCTTCGAAAGTCATAGTATACAATAGAAGCTTGGAGAAGGCTAGGGAGGCAGCCAGTATATGCGGGGGGGAGGCTAAGCCGCTGAAGGACCTAGAGGGGATACCCTCAGTAGACGTTCTGTTCATAGCAGTCTCGGGTTATAAGGTGAAGAGGGAGGTCCTAGAGAAGGCTAGAATAGTGGTGGACATCTCAAACCCCCCCGCCGCCGAGGAGGCGCCTCACGTGATAGGTTTCGGGGAAGTCACTAGGGTTGCGAGGGAGAGGATTGAGAGTAGAAGGAAGTGGATACCGTACGCCCGGAGGATAATAGAGGAGGAGCTTGACGTGCTTGTAAAACTGTTGGAAAGGAGTAGGGGTGACATGGCTGCCTCCGTCGTAATGAAGTACGCCCACACACTAATAGAGGGTGAGGTAGAAGCCACTCTAAGGAATCTCCAGAGGGGCGTAGACCCCAGGGAGGCCCTCGAGACAGCCTTCTCCAGCTACGCCCGGAAGGTCCTACACCCCCTGCTAGCGGCCCTTAGGAAGGCTAGTGTCAACGGTAGAGGGGAGTTAGTGGACCTCGTAGCCCTGGAGTACGCCCGGAGGCTGGGGAGGCTTGAGGAGGCCAAGATACAGGCCTAGGAGGCTCAGGCTCACACCCCAGGCCCGGAGGCTAGCCTCCGAGGCCATACTAGACCCGGGCCACATGATCCTCCCTATATTCATCGGGGAGGGGATTAAGAGGCCTGAGCCCATTGAGAGCCTGCCTGGCCACTACCGCTACCCGCCACGCTCCACCGAGCTGGTGGACTACGTCTCCAAAGCTCTAGACCTGGGCGTGAGGTCCTTCCTCCTATTCTCCTATACTAAGCGTAAGGATAGAATTGGGAGCGTGGCGTTCGCCAGGGACGGCCCGGTGCAAACGGCTGTCAGGCACTTGAGGAGGGAGCTTGGGTGGGAGCCGGCTTTGTTCACGGACCTATGTATCTGTAGCTACACTGATCACGGTCACTGCGGTGTGCCTAGGGAGCTCCCGGACGGTAGGGTTATCATTGATAACGACGAGACGCTGGAGGTCTATGCTAAGATAGCCGTGAGCCAGGCTGAGGCTGGGGCGGACTTCATAGCCCCCAGCGGCATGATGGATGGGCAAGTAGCAGCGATCAGGGAGGCCCTAGACGAGGCCGGGTTTACCCATGTAGGGATAATGGCATACTCAGCTAAGTACGCCTCAGTATTCTATGGCCCCTTTAGGGGCGCCCTAGATTCAGCCCCTCGCTTCGGAGACCGACGGAGCTATCAGATGGACCCTAGGAGGGCCTCCGAGGCCCTTAGGGAGGTTGAGTTAGATCTTGAGGAGGGAGCGGACATAGTCATGGTCAAGCCGGCCCTAGCTTACCTAGACGTGATCAGGCTCGTAAAACAATCCTTCCCCTGGGCCCCTCTAGCGGCTTACAACGTGAGCGGAGAGTACGTTATGGTGAAGCTTGCAGGGGAGAATGGCCTGGCGGACTACAGCACCCTGATGATGGAGGTCCTAACCGCCATTAGGAGGGCCGGGGCGGACATTATAATAACGTACCACGCCCTAGAAGCTGCTAGGCTACTCAGGGAGGGGTTCGACCCCTTCTAGAAGCCCCTTGGGGTGGAGGTGTTGGAGGCTAGCCGCAGGCTATACGAGCGGGCCCTCAAAGTGTTCCCCGGGGGCGTTAACAGCCCCGTGAGGGCGCTAGTGGAGCCGCACCCCTTCTACGTTGAGAGGGGTGAGGGGGCCTACCTCTACACAGTCGACGGGCGGCGCCTGCTAGACATGGTGCTGGGATACGGCCCCCTCATACTAGGACACAGGCACCCTAAGGTCCTGGAAGCGCTGAGGGAGGCCTTGGATAGGGGCTGGCTCTACGGCGCCCCGGCTGAGGCTGAGGTTAGGCTTGCGGAGAAGATACTCTCCCACGTGAAGCCCGGGGGGATGGTTAGGTTCGTTAACAGTGGCACAGAGGCCACAATGACGGCCATAAGGCTAGCCAGGGGTTATACTGGGAGGAGGCTAGTGGTGAAGTTTGACGGCTGCTATCATGGGAGCCATGATGGGGTTTTGGTGGCTGCTGGCAGCGCTGCGGGGGAGCTTGGGATCCCGGCTAGCGAGGGGGTTCCGGGGGAGGTTGCCCGGCTCACGCTTGTAGCCAGGTATAACGACCTGGAGAGCGTATACACCCTATTCCAGAAGTACGGTGACGATATAGCTGCTGTGATAGTGGAGCCTGTAGCAGCCAACATGGGAGTCGTGCCGCCTAGGAGGGGCTTCCTCGAGGGGCTTAGGAAGGTTACCAGGGAGTACGGAGCCCTCCTAATATTCGACGAGGTGGTTACGGGCTTCAGGCTCTCCCTGGGAGGCGCCCAGGAATACTATGGCGTGGACGCCGACATAGTAACCCTGGGTAAGGTTATTGGGGGCGGGCTGCCCGTCGGGGCAGTAGTCGCCGGTAGGAGGGTGATGGAGAGGCTAGCCCCCTCAGGCAAGGTATTCAACGCTGGCACATTCAACGCCCACCCCCTAACGATGGCAGCGGGCCTAGTAACCCTGGAGGTCCTAGAGTCTGAGGGGCTATCCAGGGCCTCAGAGTCCATGAAGGCTGTAGCAGAGGTCCTAGGCGAGGAAGCCGGGAGGCTTGGTCTAGAGTACACTGTCAATAGGGTCGAGAGCATGGCCCAGATATTCTTCGGCAAGGGCGAGGTCTGGAACGCCGATGACGCCCGAGCCAGCGACCACAGGCTCTACAAGGCCCTACACAGGGAGATGCTCAGGGAGGGCGTCTTCATAGCACCCAGCCAGATGGAGTCCCTATTCACCTCCACAGCACACGGCCCCGCTGAGGCCGAGTTGTTCGCCGAAGCTTATAGGAGGGCTTTGAGGAGGGCCATAAGGGGATGAAGCTAAGGGTCGCCACCAGGCCCAGCAGGCTTAGCCTACTCCAGGTTGAGGAGGCCCTAGGCTACATAAATAGCGTGAGGCCGGGCCTGAAATTCGAGATAGTCAAGGTATCGACCCTCGGCGATAGGGTTAGGGATAAGCCTATACACAGGATCGGCAGGATCGGCGTTTTCGAGAAGGAGGTTGACAGGGCCGTAATGGATGGTAGGGCTGACGTAGCAGTGCATAGCTTGAAGGACCTACCCTCAAAGCTGCCCGGAGACCTGGAGATAGTAGCCGTGCCCCCCAGAGGCGATCCCAGAGACTCCATAATCCCCCCGCCACCACCAGGGGGACTAAGGCCCGGGGCCCGTGTGGGGACTAGCAGCATTAGGAGGGAGGCCCTAACCCGCCTCTACTACCCCCAGGCCCGGGTGGAGGTCCTACGGGGCAACGTTGACACGAGGCTAAGGAAGCTCCGGGAGGGCCTATACGACCACGTGATACTAGCCGAGGCGGGCCTAAGGAGGCTTGGCGCCAGCATAGAGAGGCTCACGCTACCCCCGGAGAAGTGGCCCCCAGCCCCGGGGCAAGGGCTGATAGCAGTAGTAGCCCCAAGGGGCTCCAGGGCTGCTGAGGTCCTGGCAGGGGCGACGCACAAGCCCTCCCACGCTATGGCGGAGGCTGAGAGGGGCCTACTAAGGGGCCTCGGAGTCGGATGCAGGCTCCCAGTAGGGGGCTACTCCTACGTGAAGGGCACGGTAATAGTGGTCCGGGGGGCATACATAGACCCGGGTGAAGGCATAACCTGGGTTGAAGCCAAGGGCGACCTCGAAAAGGCCCGAGCTGTGGGGGAGGAGGCTGGGGCCAGGCTCCAGAGGATACTAGAGGCGAGGGGCCTCCTAGAGGCCTCCTAGACTAGCCACTCCCCTCAAGCCTAGACTTAACGTTGGAGACCACACTGCTAATCAGCCTCCTAGCCAGCGGGTCAAGCACCCGGGCGCCCATAGACGCAGCCAACCCCCCAACACTCCCCTCGAAGACCCACGAAACCCTAGAGCCACCCCCCGCAGGCTCCACACGGAACTCAAGGGTGAAGTCTAGGGTGCTCCCAGCACCCCTACCAGAACCCCTAACCAAGGCCCTCCGGGGCCTCTCAACCTCCACGAGCCTACCCCTAACCCTCGCATCACCCCTAAGAGGCCCCAGGGAGAGGCGGAGCTCAGACTCGAACTCCCCATCCCTAACCTCCACAGACTTAAACCCAGGGAAGGACCGAGCCAGGTTACCCAGGTCTGCGAGGAAGTCGAAAACCTCCTCCGGGGGCCTAGACACAGTAAACTCCCCAGAATACCTAACCCTCAACCCCCAAGACACCCCCAGGGCAAGGCTGGTGGCGGGGGGAGGTAATAGGTTAGGATTCATGTATCGGATATGCATCCCACAGGATTCCCGGCGGGGTAGGACCTATCCCAGTGCCAGCCGCTACCTCCCCGACGCCCTACGAGTGCGGTAGTGTCCCCTATATGGAAGGCTCTATGTGGCGAGGGCGCCCGCGCCGGGTGACATGGGGGGTTGGGTGCTGCTGGCTTCAAGGGTCGCCTGGCTCCCAGCTCCTAGATGAGAGAGGTCCTTTCTAGAGCCCCCCTCATGGCAGCGTAGAGGCTCTCACAGTCATGCCTGGGTTAATTAGAGCTGGGGAAGGTTCCCCCTCTCATCGTATGCGTCTGCTTACGATTGCCTAGAACATATTTACGTCGTAATATTCATAACGGCCTGTAGCTATTCTATCATTACTGGCGGGCTTAGATGGGAAGGGAAGTTAAGCTCGAGAGGGTAAGGTACCTTGACGGGATGGCTAGGTTTTATGAGTGGGTTTCGGCGGCGCTTGTTGTAGGCACCCTTACTGGGCGGCTGCTTGTGAGGCCCACGGACACGGCCCTCGGTGCTGCGCTAATAGCAGCCGTAATGGCTGTTGCGGCGGCTCTCGTAGCTTATAGGCTTAGGAGGCTAATAGAGGCTATGTGGGTCGGGCTTATGAGGGAGGATCCAAGGCTGCCAGCTATAGCCCCCTTAGCGCTCATAGCGCTGGCGGCCATAGCCCTCATCGGGGTGGCGCTGGTAAGGCTCCTACTAGGCCCCTAAAGGCGACATGTTAGGGGGCCCTCTCAGGTGTGGCTGCATCACTGCCAGGCGGTTATTGATGGATGTATGGGGCTCTGGGAGGGCGTTTCCATGGTCTTAGAGAGTTTCCTTCTTCTCACCGGCATTACAGACCCTTCAATAATCTTATCTGGGTTGATTAGGCGGGCCTAGGCTCCCTCTCGGCTTATGCTCCGCTGTTTCATGCGCTCTATTGCATGGAGTGTGTAGCGTATCTTCAATCGCTGGCCACCAAGGCCTCGGGGCCCTCAATGACTAGCTTCTTCAAGTCTATATCCCTGCAGGAAAACTCTAGGACTTCTATCCCGACGATCTCCCCCTTACCGTTAAAGTCTACTATCACGCCTGGGGCAACTTAATCAGAGTACACAACCTTATCGTCCCTCAGCCTAATGTATAGTGCGTCGGCAACCCTATCGTAACTAACCCGAATCTCCACAGAGACCCATCCCTACAATAAGAGTTATACATGACGAGAGATAAAAGCGGGGAGTAACAGTCTGCGGGGGAATAAGCCTCCTCTTAGCATTCACGCTCGTCGAGACTCACCATGAATCTTAATAGTCTGTAGTTCCGGTAGCGGGTGGCTAGGATCTATCCAACTTTGGGCTGAGAACCTTCATTCCCTCCTTTACCCTACCGTCAAATACTACCATAATGTCATCATATATTGTATAAAATACTATATGACCATAAGGCTTGTAACCGGGGCTCTAGGCATAGCACTATAAACATGGCAGCATTAGCGGGCCGGGAGGGGGTAGGACCTACCATGTGGTAGAAGGCTCCCGGCGTCTAATAGCGGTTTGGGGTCGTGGAGGTTGGGTGTTGCCGGGAGGCTAAGTCGGGGTGTCGGGTGGGAGAGGCTTGGTGTAGAGTGGGCTGTGTTATTCGGCAGCTCCGCCCAGGGTAAGGGCCGCGATGTGGACATACTAGTCAAGGCTGAGCATCTCAATGTGGATGTCCTGGTTGACGTGATCCTGGCTGCTGCCGACGCGCTCGGAGTGGATCCCAGCATGGTTGACGTTGTTGAGGCATCTAGGGCCCCGTGCCCTGTAGTCTTGGATGCGTGGAAGAGGGGTGTAGTCCTCTACGAGAGGAAGCCCGGAGCCGCTAGGGAGTGGTTACTCTATAGGGTGCTACTATGCTGGGACTACAAGGTGATGAGGGAGAAGCTCAGGGTAGTGGAGACGGCCCTAGAGGCTGCCCGGAGGAGGTGGGGCATGTGGGGGCGCTAGAGAGGCTGGCAACGATGGTCATGGAGATGACGGGAAAGTTGGACGCTCTAGCTGACATGGGTCTCAGAGGCTGGGTGGAGGAGCTAGCAGCCCTACATGCTCTTCAAATCCAAGCTCAAGCCCTCCTAGACATGATAATGAGGATAGCCTCACGCCTAGGCTATGCCCCCGAAACCCCCAGCGAGGCAGCGAGACTCCTAGCAGATGAGGGCCTGATAACCCGAGAGGAGCTAGAACTCGTTAGGAGGGTGATAGGCTTCAGAAACATAGTTGTACACGAGTACACGGCAGTAGACATAAACCTCGTAAAGAGGATACTAGAGGAGAGAGCATACAGACGTCTAGCCACACTAGCAGCCAAGCTACTAGAGGAAGCGAAGAGGAAAAACCTAGATCCGTAGCCTGGCTATCCTCGGTGGGCCATGCCATGCTATTACTCCGCACGGACTCATCGCAAGAACTTATGGGGGTATCCTCTAATTGCTCTAGGTTGCCTGGATGCATGGGTTGCAGAGGTTTACGAGGGATCTTTAAAAACTCCTCGGAGGCCTAGACACGGCAAACTCCTCAGCATATCTAACCCTCAACCCGAGGCACCACGAGCTAAGGCCTGTTGCTAGGAGCGGTAATCGAGTTAGGCGATAAGTTAGGATTTATGTACCGGGCGAGCCCGTCTATAGGGTTCCCTGGAGGGTAGGACCTACCCCCAACACCGACTATGCACTTACGGAATAATAAAAAGCTGGGGTCTGTATCCTGGGTGAGAGAGTGCTGATAGCGGACGTAGTGATTATTTTCTAGAGGTGCTAGTAGCTCTCGTGAAGGTATCTGTTCGCGTTAGGGGAGGTCCTAGGATAAAGGAGTAGCAAGCTAACTACGTGCGGTACTAGCAGTAGATATATAGTGTTTGAAGTATATTGGGTTACAGGTGGTTACTACAGAAACAGTTTTGGAGGCGTTCTTCTCTTCCTGAGGGAGCCTTAACCGCCTATTAGGGGTTGCACGTTGAACTCTCCTATTTGTAGAGCAGCTAGTAGGAATAGGGTTACTTCGTTGTTAGCTCCCCGGGTCCACGTTATAGCTATGAAGACCTTGGTGGCCTCATACAAGTCTTCCTGGTCGCCCTTTGTAGCTTTCTTCCTGGGGGCGTCGTTCTGATACTTTAGGGTGTCCCTGTCGTAGAGGAAGAAGAGTACGTCAGCCCTCTTACCTTTAAACTCTATTATAGCTGCAGTAGGCGCCGGTACTGGCGTATCGCCTGCCTTCGAAATCCTGACGTAATAGCCGTTCTTGAATATGAAGCCTGTAGCATTGTCGAGTCCTCCATCAGCCGGCAACGCTAATATCGCTGTCTGTGGTGGGTTGCTTGAATGCCTGCGGTCCGAGTAGAGAGTTATCACGTGTACCCAGCTATTCGCCTGTTTCTCCATGTAGAGGCCCAGCATTGGTATGTACCTTGAGCTATTACAGGCGCCTCCCGAAGTTGAGATTCCCAGGTCGTTGGGTAGTGGTACCCACCATCTCGGCGACCACCATAGGTCGTATCCTGCGGAGAAGAATTCGAAGTAGCACTGGGGCTTACTTACGAATTCCTTCTTGGACCAGTCGTAGACTACTTTGTGATATCGAGGCCTGCTGCTGGTATACTCGAAAGCTTCGAAGAACTTGAATTGCCTCTGAGTTCCATTTACATTAACAGTATATGTTAGCTCGGGGTTATGAAGCCAGCCCATCGGATCTATCCCTTCCTTGGGGCGGAAGAACACGACGATAGTGTGTGATTGACCGGGGGATATCATTGGGATTTCGACGTAGATTAACGCATGCTTCTCAGAGGGGTTCCACTCAACGATGTAATAAGGCAGCCAGTATTGGAGAGTGTAGTCTATGAATACTAGTCCTTCCCCACCGCTTCCATACTCCCAGAATAGTGATAGCCACTGGCTCCATTCATAGTCTACAGTAGAATCTGGGCTTGTTAGTTCCAGTAGAAGGGCTATGCTGAAAGCAGTTCCATCTCCATTATCATCGTTATCGCTTGGGGTATAGGTGACTGTGAAGGATAATGCATAATTGTACCAGGGGTAACTCTCCGGGGTCTCAGCATCCCGAGCCCTAGTATCAACTATGACTTCAGGCGCTGGGGCCACCGCTGGCGCCACCGCTATCCAGTCGATACCAGCCTGGGCGTAGCCTCCAGAAGCAGCACCAGCCTTAAACTGAATAGTGACGGAGTCAAACCCTGCTACATTCCTTATAGGGTTTAACCAGTATATAGATCCTACACAATCCACCTCGGTAAACTTCCATTGGAACAGTTTAGACGTATCAGCCTCATAATGCGTGAAGAGCGAAGCTCCGGAGGGATAGTGAGCATAGTAGAACGTATATCTATCGGTTACTGCGATCCCAGAGTACTTGAACGCTGGTTTTGGGGTGTTTCCACAGTAACCTGGAGTACCTAGAGTCCACACACTTAAGCCGAAGGAAGTAGACGGATAATCTTCGGGAGCTATTGTAGTACGGTATCCCGTGACTGCTTGAGGATCCCCTTGAGAGTCTCTGAGAGTAACAGAGACCTCCATTTTATCGTTATCCTGGGGGTCTGGAAGGAACGATGCTATCACAGCATAACTGCCAGTCCTTGGCGGCCCGAAGGGGTACTTTCTAGGTAGCTCCACATCAACTCTAAACCAATACTTATCAACATAATCCTTAACCCATAGGATACCGTTATCTAGCCACCAACTACTTTGCGGTGAGGGAGTCACCTTAACATTAGCGGGTAGGGTGTTGTTATCGAATCCCTCAAAGTACTCGAATACCTGATGCGGGTCATTGAGACTTGCACCGGGATTCGGATTTGCATTAGTATCGTATCCGTAAATTATTAAGAGGGTCATGGCAGGGCAATAGTTCCCGTCTAGACTACACGGGGGAATGAAGGGTACTTTAACCCAGATGACTGCCTTTTTAGCGTTGTAGTCGAACTCTTCTATCCAGTACGGTATAGGGTTGCCCCAAGTGTCAGCTACGTAGATGTCACTGCCATCAGGGCTTACAAAGTTCCATCCCTCCCATGCACTATCCAATTCGATCCTAACGGGCACGTTGTAGGCTGGAGCTAGTACCGGGAATTGCCCGCTCTTATAGCCGAATGGAATTTGCTGGCTCCAATACCTGTAGGCCTTCAGGTTGACTACAGGCTCTCGATGCTTCACGTAGACAACAGTGAATTTGGCGCCCGGTGGCGCGTCACTGCCGCTTCCGTCACTGAGCCAGGCTGGCGGTGGTGGAGCTTCCGGCGGCTCTGTGGACCCAGGCGGTGGTATCGGCACGTTAGGGCTTCCAGGCGGTTGTGGCTGGTTACCGCCACTGCCACCTCCACCGCCGCCAGGCGGTGGTGAAGGTGGTGGCACTAATGGCACTCCGCCGCCTCCGCCTCCACCACCGCCAGCTCCGCCTCCGGCTCCTACAGGGTGCACTACTCCCCGGGCAGACTCAGCATACACATAGACATTCTGCGGGTTGGTGAAGTAATCTTGATGGACTAGAACTAGCAGCATGTCCCCCGGCCTGAGGGTCACGTCTAATCCTCGTGCTAGGATGTCTGGCGTAAGCCTGCCATCATTCAATAAAATATCCCTGAGCACAGGCGAAGCCTCAACATAATCGCCGTCGCCATCCTGGTCGTTGGGGTCATCCACCCTAGCATTCCTTATATCCACAACTATGGTTGAGGGCGGGCTAGTAGAGGTATCGACAAAGTAGAGGTAGCGGATTCCAACCTCAATTGTGCCAACATTCTCAACGAGGACTCCCGGGTAGTTAGGGTCTCCCTCGGGCAGTCCTGCCATATAGAGTCTCTCGCTCAGCCTCTCAGTCTGTGCTCTATAGGCCTCAGCTAGCTGTGCCTGCCTCCCAGTGGTTTCTGCATAGATCGATATTATGTATGGAAGTATTAACAAGAAGATTAGTGTTACTACTAGCAGGCCCCCTATTACTTCTGCTTGCCCTCTCCTACCTAGGCTTCTAGGCGGTCCCAGCTTCATAGCCGGCTTCTCACCCCACATAAATATTTTTATTTTACAATGTGTTTTTAAACTTGAGGGTGCTAGGCCTGTTGAGAAGGGGTTCTAGGGGGCAAGCTTCGCCCATTACTGTTGTAATCCTGGTTGGGCTAGTTATAGCTATGGCTCTGGGCCTCTATGCCTTGACTCAGAGTAGCCTTGCCCGGGCTCAGTTCGAGAGGGGGGTTGAGAGCGTCAGGTTTACTGTTGCTAGTAACGTTGATGTGGTAGTTGTCTCCAGCTCTTCTGAAACGGCTCCGGACGGGGTGAGGGTCTACTGCTATCTAGTTAGCCTGAGTAGCAGGGCTACGGGCCCCCTCACGGTCTATCTTACCGTGCTGCCGGGGGGTGCGCGGGAGACTAGCTTTAGCGTGGGGGAGGATATTGATATTATCCCCCTAGACTATGGCGGGCCTGACTACCAAGCCCGGGTCAACGTGCTTGTCTTCACGGTTGCGGATGTGAATGGAGATAGCATAGCTGGCATAGTGGACCCTGCTCAGGGGGTTGAAATAACTACTGCTATACCACCCTGCGCTACAGTGAGGAACGACGATAATCTCAGGCCCGCTGGGGCGCCTGCTGAGATGGTAACCCCTGACGCTCTGGAGCTGGGTGAAGGCCTTACTCTAGACTCAATCCTCAGGTTGCATAACATAGACCCGGCACAGTACATGGTTCCCCTCTGGAAGATTACCCTACAGCCCGGTGACAGCACCCTACTATACATCTACGTGGAGGCCGAGGACCAGGATACAGGCTCTACGAGGGCTCTTCAAGCCATAGCAGCGACTCTCCACGCCCAGCTCACGGGCAAGTACTACTATGCTAGGGCTGTAGGCTTGGCTGCAGGGTAGCTGGGCGGATATACCAGAGGCTATCTATCAGAGGGGAAGGAACTGTATACTAGTCCTTGGCGAGCCTTGCTGGGTGGAAGGTCCTCCACACGGCTCTCGGGTCCTCTAGCACGCTCGCAGGCGCCATGACGTCGACGTGACGCAAGGCTATCCTGAGGGCTACGACCTCAGGCTTAAACCCAGGCTTCCCGGCGTTGGGGTTTAGCCAAACAACTAGCCCTGCTCTCCTAGAGAGATCCTGGAGGCTTCTACTTAGTAGTTCGAGGTCCCCAAGGTCCCAGCCGTCGCTCACGATCAACACTCCTACCTTGCTTCCTAAGACTCCACCGTGCTCTTTTACAAGCTGCTTTATGGACTCTCCTATCCTGGTACCACTACCCCATAAGCCCAGCCTCTGGTAGACTATCCTCCCAACCTCCTCTGGCTTCTCCAGGTGCTCCAACACGTCAGTAATCCTCTCCAGCCTGGTGCTGAATGCGAACACCTCATAGCTCCCTGGGGGTAAGCTTCTAAAAGCTGCCATTGCACTCTGGAGCCAGGGCCACTCCTCCCTCATTGAATTGCTTACATCGAAGAGCGCTACGATCCTAGCCTTACTCTTCTTCCTATACCCCCTAACGATCTCCAGGGGCTCCCCATAGTACCTTAGGGACTTCTTCATAACACCCTTAAGGTCTACCCGGCCCCTCCTACCCTCCCTGAGCCTCCGGCCTGGGTAGAGTGCCAATGCCCTTCTAAGCGCTCTCAGACCCCGGGCTATCCTCCTAGTTAGCTCTCGAGAGCCAGGCCCGATTTCAAGCCTCTCCCACACAATTTCGTAGGGGCTATATACGCTGAGGAACCTAGAGACAGGGTCTAGCTTTGATAGGTCCCCCTCAATGTAGACCCTAAACCTCACTGGCTCCAGGGCTAGGCCCGTGAGCGAACCGCCACCCCAGAACTTGTCGAATAGCTCGTCGAAAACTCTATAATACTCTCTCTTCTTAACCAAAGTAGCCCGGAGAGCCTCCCTCAGGACCTCCAGGTCCTCAACTCCACCTTCTAGGGCGGCTGCGACGGCGTCGACCTCCTCCCCAGTAGATACAGGCACACCCCGGCTCCTTAGGAGGCGTGAGAACACAACGACCCTCTCAGCTAGGTCCACCGCCGCCACCCAGGACCTCCCGGGGGTCCACCGCATCCAGGTCCTCTCGAGACTTGAATAGGCAGAACCTGGTAGCCTCGAACGCCTTCCTATCTACATCCTCATCCCCCATTTCTACGAGGGCCGAGGCCCAGTCGATAGTCTCTGAGACGCCGGGCTTCTTCACCACCCCCTCCACAGACCTGATCCTGTTAACCACGTCTACTACCTTCTCCGCGAGCCTCCTAGATATCCTGGGGACCCTCGTCTTGACGATCTCAACCTCCCTCTCCTTGGGCGGGTAGGTTACGTAGATGTATAGGCACCTCCTCCTTAGCCCATCGCCAAGCTCCCTAGTCCGGTTAGAGGTTATGATCACGATGGGCCTCCTCCGGGCCTTGAAGGTCCCTAGCTCTGGTATTGTGACCTGGAACTCAGCGAGAAACTCTAGGAGGAACGCCTCGAACTCCTCATCAGCCCTATCAATCTCGTCTATAAGGAGCACGGGGGGCCTGGGCCCGTCGTGCATTATAGCCCTTAGCAAGGGCCCCTTCACAAGGTACTTCTCAGAGTAAATCTCCCTCTCAATCTCATCCACGCTCCTACTCCCCTCAAGCATCCTAATAGCTATTAGCTGCTTAGGGTAGTTCCAGTCGTAGAGGGCCTGAGAAGCAGTTATGCCCTCATAACACTGGAGCCTGATAAGCTCGGTACCCAGAGCCTCGGCCAGGGCCTTAGCAAGCTCAGTCTTACCACACCCGGGCTCGCCCTCGACCAGCAGGGGCTTACCGAGCCTGAGAGAGAGCCATAAGGCCCTCACAAGGTCCTTACCGGGAATATACCCTACGCTCCTAAGCATCTCCTCGAGCTTTTCGGGCGTCAGGCGGGATAGGAAGTCCTCCCAATCCTCCAAAGCCCCTAGCACCCCGTCTACACTCAAAGCCTCCCTAAGGGTGGATGCTGTAGCGTCTAGAATATCCCTTATTCAAAGACACGTGTAGCAGCATAGGTAAAAGTGTTAAACCCGTAGGCACCCGTTATGACGTCAAAGACTTATAGTAACACCATCCACTAGCATATCAGGGGTGTCAGCGCTGGCTGCCAAAATCACCGCCAGCGACATTGTCAGGCTCTTCGAGGAGGATGAGAAGGCTAGGAGGAGGCTTACCGAACTCCTTGTCGGCGATGAGGACGTTAGACTAGCATTAATAAACGCTGTGATCCGAGACGTGGCTACGAAGAGCGACATCGAGGGGCTGAGGGGAGAGTTTAAGGGGGGTATGGATGCGTTAAGGAGGGAGTTTAAGGTTGACTTGGAGAGTCTGAGGAGGGAGTTCAAAGGCGATATAGAGTCTCTGAGGAGGGAGTTTCGGGGAGAGTTTGACCGGGTCTGGGGCGAGCTCTCGGCCCTGAGGGAGAGGGTTGCCAGGGTTGAGGGAGCCCTCTCTCAGATGGCGGAGAGGATAGGGGACTTGGATAAGAGGATAGACTCTCTAGACGAGAGGATTGACAGCCTGGAAAAGAGTATAGAGAAGAGGATTGAGGCTCTAGACAAGAGGATAGACGCTCTGGATAAGAGGATAGACCTGTTAGAAAAATCCATGAACGCTAGGTTCGCAGAGGTAGACAAGAGGATGGAGGAGATGGGGAGGAGGATGGACAAGTTCGGAAAGAGAGTGGATGAATTCGGGAAGAGGCTAGACTATATAGCAAGGATGAGCATGATACTCACAGGATCAGTAATAGCGACGCTACTAGTAACGATAATACTAAGGCTTATAGGGGGAGGCTAAAGGCGTATTCTAAGTTTAAAGAAGGAGGAACCTCACCGTTAGTAGTGCATGCTTCAGTTAGTGAGTCTGTCATAGGTTCGCCCAGCGGCGCCAAAAGTGGCAAATCTCATCATGGCGTGCCTCGATTTAGACTCAAGGGAGATAAAAGGGTTTGAAGGAGGGGTTTGTAAGCCAAAAGGGGGGAATTACTTGCCTTGCCTCTCCTTGGCTCTAGCTAGGGCTTGTAGCAGGGCTCTCCTCGTCAGCACCACGCTCATCTCCAGGCGGTACTCGCTGCTAGCTCTTATATCGCTGGGGGGGTTCAAGCCTTCTCGGGCCCTCTCTGCAGCCTTTGCCACAGCCTCCTCGCTGGCCTCTCTACCCTCAAGCTCCTCCTCTACCCCCCGGGCCCTCACAGGCCCTTCTCCCACGCCGGTGAGGCCTACCCTAACCTTCTTGAAGGTGCCGTCCTCGCCCAGCTCTACCAGCGCTGCCACGCCTACGATGGCGAAGTCCCCGGCCCGGAAGTAGAGCTTCTGGTAGGAGGTTCCGAAGGCTCCGGTGAGGGCTGGGACTCGGACCTCCACTAGTAGCTCGCTCGGCTTTATGTCTGTTATGTAGGGGCCCTGTATGAAGTCCGATATCTTTACAACCCTCTCCCCGCCTTTACTCCTAAGTACTACTTCGGCGTCGAGGGCGGCTAGGGCTGCAGGGTAGTCGGCTGCGGGGTCTGCGTGGGCGATGCTACCCCCAATGGTACCCATATTCCTAACCTGAAGGTCGCCTATGTGGCTTGCTGTCTCGCTTAGCAGGGGGTTCTTGGCTTTGAGTAGCTCAGACTCTTCTATCTGGTTATGCGTCGTCATGGCCCCTATTCTTATGACTCCGCCTTCCTCCCTGATGTAGGAGAGCCCGGGTATCTTGCCTATATAGACTATATACGTGGGTTTTACCAGCCGGAGCCGCATCATGGGTATGAGGCTGTGGCCCCCGGCTAGGACCTTAGCCTCCTCGCCGTACTTCTCTAGGATCTCAAGTGCCTCCTCCAGCGTCTGGGGTATGAAGACTTTAAATCCTGAGGGGTACATCATACTTCACCCCCTTAACCTCCACTTCTAGCCTTCTCCAGAAGCCCAGCATCCTTCAAGGCCTTCCAGATCTTGTAGGGCGTGAGCGGCATGTCAATGTGCTCTACTCCCAGGTGGGCGAGGGCGTCTAACACGGCGTTGACTACTGCAGCCGTCGATGCTATGGTCCCCGTCTCGCCGATGCCCTTGGCACCTAATGGGTTATGCGGAGCAGGTGTCTCCTCGAAGTGAGACTCTATGTTGGGTACGTCTAGGGCTGTGGGTATCATGTAGTCGTTGAAGCCCGCAGTCAGCAGGTTACCCTGCTCGTCGTAGACTGCGTACTCGTAGAGGGCCTGGGCAATGCCTTGCACGACGCCGCCGTGAACTTGACCCTCGGCTAGTAGCGGGTTTATAATGACGCCTGCATCGTCTACAGCTACGTACCTCAATATTTTAACTTTGAACGTGTCAGGGTCAACCTCCACAACGGCTACGTGGGTTCCGTAGGGGAATGTAAAGTTCTCTGGGTCGTAGAAGGCTATGGCTTCCAAGCCAGGCTCGACGCCCTCAGGCAGCTTGTCCGCAGTGTAGGCTGCAAGCGCTACATCCTGGAACGTGACGCTCTTCTCCGGGTGGCCTTTAACGTAGAACTTGCCCTCAGAGAACTCTATGTCCTCCTCCCTAGCCTCTAGGAGGCCTGCAGCAATCTTCTTCGCCTTCTCCTTAACCCTTTGCACGGCCCTATAGATTGCACCGCCCCCTACTGGAGTCGTCCTGCTACCGTAGGTTCCCATTCCGAAGGGCGTCTGGGCCGTGTCTCCGTGTACTATCTCGACGTCCTCTATGGGTATGCCTAGCTCTTCCGCCACTATCTGGGCGAAGGAGGTTTCCTCGCCTTGGCCGTGTGGATGGGAGCCTGTGTAGACGCTCACCTTCCCTGTGGGGTGGACCCTTACCAGCACGCTCTCCCAGAGTCCTAGGCCGAAGCCTGTGGCTCTGGCTATCCTGGAGGGGGCTAGGCCACACATCTCGATGTAGCTCGAAATCCCTATTCCTATGAGCCTTCCCTTCTTCCTCTCAATGCTCTGCGCCTCCCTCCACTTATAGTACTCCGCTATCTTCAGGGCCTTCTCGAAGACCTCCTTATACCTCCCGCTATCGTATAGTAGGCCCGTTACTGCAGTATAGGGTGCCTTCTCGATCAGGTTAACTCTCCTAACGTCAGCCGGGTCCATCCCAAGCTTCCTAGCAACCATGTCCATCATCCTCTCGAGTATGTAGGTCGCCTCGGGCCTCCCAGCACCCCTATAAGCGTCTACGGGTGTCGTGTTCGTCAGTACCCCCTTAACCTCGACGTCTACGGACTTGATCTTGTATGGGCCCGAGAGCATCAGACCGAATAGTATCGTGGGGACTCCGGGGGCGGCAGTGCTTATATAGGCTCCCAGGTTTGCGAGGGTTCTAACCCTAACGCCCAGGACCTCCCCATTCTTCTTGGCAGCGACCTCTACGTAGTCTACGTGGTCCCTGCCGTGTATGGTGCCTAGGAAGTTCTCCCTCCGGGTTTCAACCCACTTAACAGGCCTCCCAAGGTCCATAGCGAGCCTTGAGACTATTACCTCTCCAGGGTAAACTGGGATCTTGCTTCCGAAGCCCCCGCCTACGTCGGGCGCTATAACCCTGAGCTTGTGCTCCGGTATACCCAGAACGCCAGCCATGATCAGCCTATGTACATGGGGGTTCTGGGAGGTTACCCATACTGTTAGCTCGCCCGACGCAGGGTTATATGAGGCTACCGCACCCCTAGTCTCCATAGCTGAGGGTATAAGCCGCTGGTTAATGAGCCTCTGCTTAACTATAAGGTCCGCCTCCTTAGCTATCTCGTCGAAGTCCCTTCCACCCTTAAACTCCCACCTGAAGGCCACGTTACCGGGGGCTTCGTCGTGTAGCTGTGGGGCCCCGGGCTTCACGGCCTCCTCGACATCAACAACTACTGGGAGGGGCTCGTACTCGACGTCTATAGCTTCTAAGGCGTCATAGGCTGTATACGGGTCTTCGGCTACGACTACAGCTACTATGTCCCCCGTGAACCTCACCTTATCGTAAGCTACCACAGGCCACTTAACGGGTTTCAAGTCGGCGTTGGTGAGGTTCCAGGCTGTCATAAGCGGCGCTACCTTATCCTTAAAGTACTCGCCTGTAAACACGCCCACAACGCCGGGAATCTTCTCCGCCCTAGACGTGTCTATCGACTTTATCCTAGCGTGGGCGTATGGGGGTCTGAGGAAGGCTGCGTAGAGCATTCCCGGTAGGTGTATGTCGTCTACGTATAATCCCTTGCCGGTGAGCAGCCTGGGGTCCTCCTTCCTCTTAACCTTCCTACCAATATACCTTCTAGCCGCCATCACCTTCTCACCTCCCAGCAGCCTTCATCTTCTTAGCAGCGTCTAGCGCCGAGCGGACTATATTGACGTACCCGGTGCACCTGCAGAGGTTTCCTTCAATAGCCCTCCTAACCTCGTCCTCGCTGGGCTCCGGGTTGCGGTGTAGGAAGTCATAGAGAGTCATGATCATGCCTGGAGTGCAAAAGCCACACTGGAGCCCATGATTCTCCCAGAATGCTTCCTGGATCGGGTGGAGTTTGCCGTCCTCAGCTAGCCCCTCCACAGTCAATATCTCGGCGCCGTCAGCCATGAAGGCGAAAACCGTACACGACTTCACGGCCTTGCCGTTCATTATCACAGTACAAGCTCCGCAATTGCTTGTATCGCAGCCCACATGAGTCCCAGTAAGCCCTAGGACGTCTCTGAGAAAGTGGACAAGGAGCATCCTCGAGGGAACTCTAGCCTTTACGGCCTTACCGTTAACTTTCATTGAGACTTCTATAAGATCGGATCCATTACCCTCCAAGGAGGAGACACCAAAATCTGGTACCCTCGCCTCGTCTTTAAATGTTGGAAGGAACGCGGTAAAGAATTCTGGGGTAAGACCGTGAGGGCCTCCAGAAAATAACTTGGGGCGGGTCGTCCACCAGGTTTATTTCATCTAGCGGCTTCTATGACTTCGACCTCCTCCAGACTAGCCCTATCTAGCACTACTAGCTTATCCTTGGCAACAATGGCAACATAGTTATTCCAAGCGAACACCCTCAAGGCTCCTTCAACCTCTACCACTTTCTCCAGGTCAAGCCAAGGCTCGCTTCCTAGGACCTTCACGACTATGACCGCGCTTCCCGTCTTCATGAACCTGTTTAAGGCTGAGGGGAGGAATACCCTCTGGTATTCAGGGTCATAGGCGAATGCATGGTAGTCCTTGAGGGCTAGTGGCCATAGACCCTCGATCTCCATGCTAGCAAGCTCCTCCATGTTAACGGGGTCTATGACCTTATAGAGGCTCACCTTAGAAGCCCAGCGCTTCTCCGAGATACCAACACCAAGCAGTAGACCCTCGCTCACAGGGTGGAGGTACTCGCTGAAGCCTGGCACTTTAAGCTTTCCTACGAGCCGGGGGTTTAGGGGGTCGCTCAAGTCTACTGCGTATAGGGGGTCTACTAGCCTGTAGGAGACTATGAATAGCATGTCGCCCCAGAGCCTGGCTGCATAGAGCCTCATACCCTCACCAATGCCCTCAACGCTAGCCTTAACCTCCAGGTCCTCTGGGCTCACTATGTAGACGTTTGTGTACTCTGGAACTCCACGTATATCGTAGAATACGAATAACAGGGGCGTTGCGAGGATGTTCCTGAAGACCCTGGCAAGCTCTTCGTCCTCTCCCGCCTCGCTAGTTAGCACTATTGTCACTAGCTCCCCGGTGGGGAGCTTGACTACGACCGTGTGGTCCTTAACCCTCATTTCTGGGGGTAGATTTATTATCCTGACGTCTATAGCGGGTAGCGGTATGACGCCCCTAACTTTGTGGAGGGTCGTGGCGACTACTAAGTAGCCGTCTTTAAGCTCAACTGCAAACTGGTCTAGAAGACTCCCAGGAAGCCTGGTGGAACCTATATACTCGATTCTAGAGCTGTCTACCTTGAAGACGTGTAGCATGGTTGCGTCCTCGAGCCCCTCCTTAGCGGCTCTCATCAGCTTCCTAGAGAGCATATTCAGTATCTCAGTCTTTGCCTCCTTGTCTAGGCGTTTGAACGACTCGACAGCGACCTCGATAGCCTTGAATAGCCTGCCAGACTCTACTAACTCCAGGATCCTCGAGGAAGCCTCGGGGTCAACCTCAGCTATGGCGTCTGCATACGCTTTCAACAGCTCCCTAGCTATGGGCTCCGTAGTGAAGCCGGAAGCCGCTACCACTAGGTATCCCGAGTTATAGTAGATTCTCGGGTTGGGGAAGGTGTAGAGCGTGTAGGAGTCAATACTACCTGTGGAGACATTAGCAACTAACACGTTCAAAGGCTTCACGGGCCCTGGAGCACCGAGTATGATCCGGGTTGGAGGCACTGGCCTACCCCCTACAGAGGGCACGCCTATCTCGACTTGCCTACCACTAACACCGGCTCCCTGGGTCACTACTATCACAGCATCGCCCTCCATCCTTGCGGCCACAGGCCAACCTGACATTTCGAAGGAATGCATCTCCACAGGACTCGCAGGGTCGGTAACGTCGTAGACCTTCACTAGAGTTGCTGGAGCCTTAACCATCGGTATCTCCAGCTCCTTGTCGCCGGACTCAACTTTAACCTTAATTGTGACGACGCTTTCAGGGCCCCTCACACTCTTAAATAAGACCACTAGGACGTCCTTGCCATTAGACATTAAGCCCCACGCCCTAAATCCCTCCGGGGCCTTGATTACAGAGGCGACGCTAAGGTCCTCCAGACTGTATAATACGACGTTGCCGTCGTGGATCGAGGCTACTAGAGGCCCCATAATGTCTGCAACATCAGACTCATCTACACCGACGACTTGGACGTTAGTACCTATAACGCCCCCGGAAGGAGCCTTAGCTACGGCCTCTCCAGCTTCAGGCGTTGCTGTGGGTGTTGCAACCGTCACTGTAGCTCCTAAGGGGCGGATTACCGGTAGGGGGCTACCTAGGTCTCTAATCAGTACCCTCTGAGCCTCTAGAGTCTCTAGGAGCTGCTTGTAGCTCTCAACCCCCCCCGTTTGGATGGTAGTAGCCTTCTCCAGGGGTGCTATGGTCTCCACAACCTCAATGCCGCCGGCCTTTTCGGCCCGAGGGGCATGCTGGGGCTCTTCAACGCCCCTAGCAGCTTCACCGCCGAAAGGTAGCATGTGGATTACGAGGGGCGCTAGGACCCCGAGCACAAGGGCTACAACTATTAGGGCTTGGAGCCTCTTACCTTCAAACCCCACCTAGCCTCACCACCCCAACTCAAGGGACCCGTTTATATTAGCCTGGGCCTCCGCGCAGCAGCCTGCGGCGGGCGTTCAAACCCTCGAACCCCATTAGGAGGGCTGCCAGGCCCGATGTGATTATGAGTGCGATCCTCTCGGGCGTCACTCCCTCCAGCACAATTAGTATCAGCCCGCCGAGGGCGGAGCCTAGGAAGAAGGAGGCGTATACTAGGAGCCGGGGGACGAGCCGACCTCTAATGTAAAGGAAGCCTTCAACGTCTATTAGCCTAGAGACTCTGTAACCCTCTGGCGTCGAGGCTACAAGGCCCAGATCCTCTAGCCTCCGTAGAGTATAGTGTACTGTGCTGGGGGGAAGATCTAGGGCCCGGGACAATTCCCTAACTCCGAGCGGCCTCCCCTTCTCTAGCATGTATACATAGACTCTAAGCTGCACTTCAGAAAGCCTTACTCTGCTGGTTTTCAAGTAGGCCCCTAGTAGAGCGTGTAGGGTTAGACGCTATTAACGCGGTCCGCTGGAGAGCTGTGCGCGGCCCTCCGGACACTTCTCTGGGCAACGCTTATCTAGAGCCCTGGGCTAGGGGTTTAGGGTTGAGTGGCTTGTGGAGCCCCTTAGAAGCCCTGCTCCGTAAGGCTTATGAGGTTATGGCCTACTCCATAGCAGGCTTCACCCTGATAGAAGAGGTGGAGGCTGGAGGGGAGGTCCTGAGCCTCCCTTTCGAGGTCCGGGCAGGGGGCTGCTGTGTGGAGCTTTCATTCAGTGTTAGAGAGCCTAGTGACGGGTTGAGGGGCGTCGTCAAGGTTAAGGCTAGTGGCTCGGGCCTGCTGCTCTACAATGGTGAGCCCCTCTGGGGCGTGGACCCGGCACATACTTACTTTCCTCTCCCTAACGGCGGCAAGGTAACTCTGTTGCTAACCCCCACGAGCCACTCGGGGGTTGATTATGGAGGTGTGTTGAGGGTTGAATATTTGGCTGTAGCTGAGATGGACTGGAGCCTCTTCCTAGCGGGCCTAAAGCTAGCGTACTTGTACGATTACCTTAAGGGGTTTGGGAGGGAGTCCTACGCTAGCCTGGCTGAAAGGCTCCTAGAGAAGCTGGCTAGGGTTAGGGTTGACGCCCAGCCCCACCAGCTAGCGGCTCTGGGCCTGCTACTCCTAGACTCCCGCTGGGAGGTAGAGGGTGTACCTAGGCCTAGGAAGGACCTGCCTGGGTATAGGATGGAAGCTTCGTACCTAGCCTTCAAGATGGGGCCTTCCGGCGTAGCTAGAGCCTTCAAAAGCGGGAGCCCCTATAACAGGGCCGAGGCCTCCAGGATGCTAGGGGACCTGGAAGCCATCATGTCCGAGGTTCTTGAGGGCCCTCGAGCCGAGGGGATCTTATACCTTGTAGGGCACTCCCACATAGACGTTGCGTGGCTCTGGAGCCTAAGGGAGGGTAGGGTTAAGGCCGCAGCGACAATAGCGACGGCTGCATCGCTATCAGAGGAGTTCCCCTGGGCCTCCCTAGCCCTACACACACCCTACTTCCTAGACATCCTGGAGGAAAGCTTCCCCGAGCTACTAGGCAAGGTTAAGAGGCTCGTGGGGGAGGGTAAGTGGAGCCTTGTTGGAGGCGTTTATGTAGAGGGGGACTTGCAGGTAGTTGACGGTGAGTCCCTGGCCCGGCAGCTACTCTACGGTCAAAGAACCTTCCGGAAGCATATAGGCCGGAGGGCCCTCATTGGATGGCTTCCCGACAACTTCGGCTACCCTGCTAGCCTGCCCCAACTACTCGCTAAGGCCGGGATCAAGGCGCTAGTGATCCACAAGGTCATGTGGGGGGAGAGCGGTTTCCCTCTACATGCTTTCAGGTGGAGGGGTATTGATGGCAGCGAGATCCCCGTTCTAGTTATACACGACCTACGTTACAATTACAACGCTCCCATGAAACCCTCTCACCTAAGAGAGTACTGGGAGAGCTTCAAGCATAGGGGTGAGGTACCCCACGTCTATCCCTACGGCTATGGGGATGGAGGTGGAGGTCCTACAATAGAGATGAGCGTGGCGGCGGGGCTCGTGGCAAAGCTCCCACTAATGCCCAGGATCGTCTATGGAGGGCTCGACAGGCTAGCTGAGGAACTAGCCTCCCAGTCCCACCGCCTCCCATTGTATGAGGGGGAGCTCTACCTAGAGCTTCATAGGGGTGTTTTCACGACCAATGTTAGGGTGAAGGACTTAGTATCTAGGGCGGAGGAAGCTCTTAGGGCCTCCGAGATAGCAGCGTCCATCTCTGAGGCGCTGCTGGGCTCAAAGGCTAGTAGGGAGAGTTTAGAAGGGCTTTGGAAGAGAGTGTTAATAGCCGAGTTCCATGACATCATATCGGGGACTGCAATAGAAGATGTATACCTAGAGGTAGTTCCAACGCTCGAGAATGTTATAGGAGAGGCTGAGGGCATCGTAGAATCATCAATAGGAAGGAGCGGTGAGGGCGTAGCTGTATTCAACGCCCTACCCTGGAGGAGGGTGAGCCTTGTCACGCTACGAGGAAGAGCCTTAAAGGAGGTTCCATGCCAGAAGGTTGGAAAGCACCTGCTAGTCCTTGTAGAAGCCCCGGGACTCGGGGTTAAGGGATATAGACTAGGGTCTGAGTGCACTGCTACCTGGGATGGTGGCAAGGGATTAGTGTACGTTGAGGATGGTGGTGGAGAGATTACATTAGGTAATGGAGCCTTAGAGGCAGTTATAGACTCTGAGGGACGGCTAGCTAGCTTCAGGGTGGAGGGTAGAGAGTTTCTTAGGGAACCTTCAGCCGCCTTCAGGGTTCATAGTGACGAGCCAGCTATGTGGGATGCTTGGGACATCGATAGGATTGCCCTTAGCGTTTGGGATGATATGAAGGTCTCTGAGAGGCCTAGGCTGTCGCTCCGGGGCCCCCTTAGGTCCTGCGTGGAATATGCTCTCTCCCTTAGAGGCTCAAGGGCTAGGGTGTCTGTATGCCTAGACGCCTACTCGCCTACGCTAGACTACAGGGTAAAGCTTAGAATTGCTGGGAGGAAGGTGCTAGTTAAGGCCTGGTTCTATCCTCGACTATCCCGGGATTGGAAGGGGCTCTTCGAGGTTCCCTTCGGCTACATTGAGAGGGATAGAGAGGAACTTCTGGGGCCTAAATTCGAAGCTCCAGCCCTCAGATGGGCTGCAGCCTACGACGGCAGGTCAAGCTTCTTGATAGCATCTCCCATGCTCCACGGCTACAGCTTCACTGAGGGAAGCTTGGGGCTGAGCCTTTTGAAAAGGCCTCTATTCCCCAATCCTAAAACTGACGAAGGGTTAGTAGAGGCTAGATTCCACGTTGCTGCTAGAACTGGCAGCCCTGTCGAGGATTCTTGGGCCTTTAGGGTGGCGCTTGAGAAGTGGAGCCCTTTGAGGGCTGTCTACGGAGGTCCTAGCGGGGGCGAGCTTAGTATACTCAAGGTGAGCCCTGAAGGCAGGATCATGGTGTCAGCTTTTAAACCAGGCGAGGATGGCGGGTGGGTGGCTAGGCTCTACAACCCCCTAACCGAGCCAGTAGAGGCTGTCTTGGAGCCGTCTTTCAAGTATAGGAGGATCGTTGAAACTACTATAGATGAAACGGGGAAGCTGGGTGATGTGGGGGAGAGGTTTAAGATTGGGGGATTTGAGGTTAAGACTCTGCTTTTTGTCACCTAGAAGCTAGGGCTGCTAGCCCCCTTTCTAGGTGTTTCCTGATCACTAGGAAGACTATGACGGCTGGTATGCTGTAGAGTATTGAGAATGCCGAGAGCCTCCCATAATCTACTCTACCGTGCTCTCCGAAGAAGAACCATAAGCCTACCGAGGCTGGGTACTTGGCGGGGTCTCCGAGTATGAATACTGGTATGACGAACTCGCTCCACATTATAACGAAGGCTAGGAGCCACACAGTAGCTATGCCTGGGGCTGCAAGGGGGAGGGTGATCCTGAGGAATGCCTCAGGCCTCGAGAGGCCATCTATGACTGCGGCCTCTTCATAATCTACGGGGATAGCTCTGAAGTAGCTCTCTAGTATCATTATGGCGAATGGCAGTATGAGCGCTGTCATCACTATGACTAGGGATGTATAGGAGTTAAGCATGCCAACAGCTCTTAGGAGCACCATGACGGGCACTGCAAGAACTATAGAGGGAGTTAACCTGAATACTACTAGGAGCGTGATAAACCCTTTCTGCCACCTCAACGGGTGCCTCGTCAGTGTGTAGGCTGAAAGCACAGCCACTAGAGTAGTTAGGGTAGCAGTTGCCGCTGATAGTATAATAGAGTTTACTATCCATCGTAGGGGGGTGGCGTTGCCTATAGGCCTGTTAAGGCCTAGATAATGTGATAGCGTGGGGCTAGAGGGCACCTTGAACTCGGGGCTGGCGTTAGGGTCGAAGCTTGAGAGTACTAGCCATAGGAGCGGGGCTCCGAAGAAGAGTGCTACTATAAGAAGGAATGCTACAAGGGCTATGACCTGAAGGTTAGCAAGGCTACCTGCCTGCATAGTACCACCTCTCTAGCCTTCTCATAAAGGCTAGGTAAGCTAGGATCATGGCCATTACTACGGCGAACATTACGTTGGCGGCTGCGGCTGCCAGGGAGGGGTTTTGGAGCTTCACGGCCTCGTTATACACGAATATAGTCCATAGAACCTCCTTACCCAGCGCCTCTCTAAGCATTATGAATGGCTGGGTGAAGACGTTGAAAGTCCATATAGTTATGAGTATGAAGTCCACTAGGATGGCTGGCGCTAGAAGGGGTAGTATGACGTGGCGAAACCTCTGGAAAGGTGTTGCACCGTCGATCTCGGCAGCCTCATAGATATAGCGGGGTATGGCCTCCATAGCGGCTATAAACAGTATCATCGAAAAAGCCGTCCCCCTCCAGATGTTAGCCACAATTATAGTACCCAGCGGGTGCTGCGCATAGATCCTATAATCAGCTCCTAAAAGGAGGGAAGCAAGACCTCCCTTCTCCGTAAGCGCAGCCCATGCATAGCCTGCTACAACCTCTGGTATAACCCATGACACGAAGACTAAGACTAGCGTCAAGGTTCTAAGGACTGAGACCGCTTTGCCTATGGGCGTGTCTGGAAGGCTAGCCCTTGCTGCTAGCGCTAGGAGGAGGCCTAGTACCACTTGTCCTATAATGGCGGAGAATATAGTGAAGAGGAAGCTGTTCCAGAGGGCGCGGAGAAAGGTCTCGTCGCTAACTAGCTCTAGATAGTTATCGAGCCATATTATATCGTATTCTCTAGCCGTAGGACCTATTAGCTTGAAGTTAGTCATAGAGAGATAGAGGTTCCAAACAAGGGGGATAAGGATAAAGAGAGCTATTAGAAGGAGGGCGGGAAAAAGGAAAAGATGCGGGGCAAACCTTTCGAGGGTGTCGGTAAAGGAAGACACAGGGGCTAGCCCCTCCTAACGGGCAACTCTATAACGTTATCTGCCCCGACTTTCTTCTTCAGCTCTTCACAGTACATGTTTAAAGCCTCATCAGGATCCTTGATTTCGCCCTTAGCGATCTTCTCTGTTACTTCCTGTATTATGGCGGAGACGTCGGGATAGCCTGGCAGCGCGTCTCTATAGTCTGTGAACTCTAAGTACTCTAGTATCTGAGATAGGTATGGGTCTCCACCGTATTCGGGAACTTCCTTTGCGTCTAGCCTGGGAGCCACTTTGCCGAAGGCCGCTGCGTACTTAGCAAGGTTCTCCTTGCTAGCAAGTATCTTTATGAACTCCCAAGC